>CAJBBZ010000066.1 GCA_903951445.1 uncultured beta proteobacterium | reverse complement strand
TTGGCCACCGTCTGCGCCTCCACGCCCTGGCTGGCATCCACGACGAGCAAAGCACCTTCGCATGCCGAAAGCGAGCGGCTCACCTCATACGAGAAGTCCACATGGCCGGGCGTATCGATCAAATTGAGGTTGTACACCTGCCCATCTTTGGCCTTGTACTGCAAGGCCGCCGTCTGCGCCTTGATAGTTATCCCCCGCTCTTTTTCAATGTCCATAGAGTCCAAAACCTGGGCTTCCATGTCGCGCGCCTCCAGGCCCCCGCAGCGTTGAATCAGGCGGTCGGCCAGCGTGGATTTACCATGATCAATATGGGCAATGATCGAAAAATTTCTGATGTGTTGCATCAAGCAGAAGGGTCAAGAGATTGAATTAAAAAGGCCTGGGCAGAAAAAAGGGCACGTCGGATGAACGACGCGCCCTGAACCAACATTCTTTGGCAACTGCGAAAGCTGGAGCTTCATTGTAGGGAAAAAGCGTAAAACGACGAGGTCACACATGGGGCCAATCGGCTTGTTGTCTATCGACAACATTCTATTTATTCACAAGTTATGCACAGATTGTAAGCAAACCATGTGAATAAGGTGTTGATGGGATGTGCAGCACTCAACAACATTCCGTATCGCGAATTTTGCAAACCACTTTATTACCGAAAACGTATTTTCGAAGGCTTCATTCTAACTAATCCATCAATCAATTTTTTTGCCTGGTTAGCTTGAAAAACCGCTTTGTAAGGGCTTTCGAATCCCTTTCGCCCCTGGAACCAGGCCGCTGATCGGGCCAGCCCGGCCCCACTGCGCTAGCCCAGAAGGCAGATTACAACCTTAGTTGCCTGGTTTGATCAACGCGTATTGCGTCCATTCGCCGCGACGAAATAGCACGTTGATGGCCTTGCCTTTATCCAGCTTAGCCACCACGGCCTCAAATTCTTTGACCGACGCAACTTCGACATTGCCGATGGCCAAAATGACATCGCCTTGGCGCAGGCCCGCGCGCGCTGCCGCCTCGGCTGCCGCATCCACACTGACGCCACCTTTGACGCGCAGCTCCTTCTTCTGGGCCTCCGTCAGTTCGCTCACGCTCAAGCCCAAGGCCTGACCGGCGGCGGCTTTAGGTTTAACTTCGGCCGGCCCGGGTTTGGCGGCTGTTTTCTCGGCCTCAATCTCGGCGACGGTCACATTCAGTTCTTTATTCGCGCCGCGGCGCTGCACCGTAACCGTTGCTTTGGTGCCTGGTTTGATTTCGCCGACGATGCGCGGCAAGTCAATCGACTTCTCAATGGGCTTGCCGTTGAAACGCAAAATAATGTCGCCCGGCTCTACGCCCGCCTTGTCCGCCGGTGCACCCGCTTCCACGCTGGTCACCAGCGCGCCCTGCGCCTTGGGCAGGCCCAAAGACTCCGCCAACTCTTTGCTCACCGGCGCAATGCCCACGCCGATACGCCCCCTGGACACCCGGCCCTGGCTGCGCAACTGCTCCACCACGCGCACCGCCTCGTCCATCGGTATCGAAAAGGAAATACCCATAAAGCCGCCGGAGCGCGAGTAAATCTGACTGTTTATACCCACCACTTCGCCCCGCATATTGATCAGCGGGCCACCCGAATTACCAGGGTTAATGGCTACATCGGTCTGGATAAAGGGCAGGTAATCGGTGTCGTCGGTATAGCGCTGCTTGGCGCTGACGATACCGGCGGTCACCGTGTTTTCAAAGCCAAACGGCGAGCCAATGGCCATCACCCACTCACCCACTTTGAGCCGCCCGACATCGCCCACCTTTACAGGCGTCAGACCACCTACCTCAATTTTGACCAGGGCCACATCGCTACGCTTGTCCGCACCAATGATCTTGGCTTTGAATTCGCGCTTGTCAGCGAGCGTCACCAACACCTCATCCGCCCCATCGAGGACATGCGCATTGGTCATGATCAGGCCATCTTGCGAAAAGATAAAGCCCGAACCAACGCCCCGTGGCACCTCTTCTTCGGGTGCGCCACGGTTAGAGCGCGGCGCCTGCCTGGGCATATTGGGCGTAGGCAAACCAAAGCGGCGGAAAAACTCCATCATTTCCTCGTCGCCCGGCCCGCTGGGCTGTTGGCGGCTGGAGACTTTTTGTATGGTGCGGATATTGACCACTGAGGGACCGACCTGCTCGACCAGGTCGGTGAAATCCGGCAGCGCGCGCGCTTGGGCTTGGGCATGCTGGACGGGCAGGCCCACCAGGCTCAGCGCCAGCAGAACTGCAGCCAAGCCGCTGAGCCAGGCGTACAAGCGACTAGAAACAGGTGATACGAACATATATCTCATCCTCAAACTCCCCATACAAACAGTGCGCACCACAGTGCAACCCACGCATATCCGCAGCCCAGGCTATATGTGGCCCGTTGGCAAAAAATCAAAGCGTATTAAAAATACTTTACATGAACCCGGAATTGCATCAGCCCGATTTAGCAATTAAACCCTGAGGTGCTCGGGCGCTATGCCGTGGCCACGCTCCACATGGGCGACCAAGGCACGACGAAATGCAGTCCATTGTGCTTGTCGCTCCAGCGCGGGCCCGGTCAGCAGCCATTGCACGTCCCCGGCTCCAGCGGACAAGCAAAGCACCGAAAAACCGGGTAGGGCTACAGTCCACTGTATCTGACAGGTTTCGTCCTGCGGCCACGCAGACCAGCGCCAGGCATTGCCGTCCCACTCCAAGGTACCGCTGGGCGTTTGCCACCAGGCGCGGGCGGCAAGGATACATATGCCGCAGAAAAGCAGCGCCAATAAGGCCAAGTACCTCGCATACACTTCATGCAGGCCGAGCATCACTAACAACGATAGGTTGATCAAACCCAGCCCCAGCAGCACACCCGCATGGCTGGAACTACGGCCAAAGTGCAAACAAACGGGAGGCGCCTGGCTCAACACGGTCTATTGCCCACCCTCACGGCTAACGGAAACGCCTTAAACGCGTTTGAACACCAATGCGCCGTTGGTGCCGCCAAAGCCGAAGTTGTTCTTCAAAGCGGCCCGGATCGGCATGTCACGCGCTTGGTTGGCGCAGTAGTCCAGGTCACATTCCGGGTCGGGGTTGAGCAAGTTGATAGTCGGCGGACACTTCTGGTGGTACAGCGCCAGCACGGTAAACACCGACTCCAGCCCACCGGCACCGCCAAGCAAATGCCCGGTCATGGATTTGGTGGAACTGATCACGATGCGCTTGGCGTGCTCGCCCAACGCTGCCTTGATGGCATTGGTTTCGTTGATATCCCCCAAGGGCGTGGAGGTGCCATGCGCATTGAGGTAGTCGATATCATCAGGATTAAGGGCCGCGTTTCGCAAGGCGCTCAGCATGGCGCGGCGCGGGCCGTCCATATTCGGGGCCGTCATGTGACCGGCATCGGCGCTCATGCCAAACCCGGCTAATTCGGCGTAGATGCGGGCGCCGCGCGCTTTGGCATGCTCGTATTCCTCCAGCACCATGATGCCCCCGCCCTCGCCCAGCACAAAGCCGTCGCGGTCTTTGTCCCAGGGGCGAGAAGCCGTGGCCGGATCATCGTTGCGGGTGCTCAGGGCGCGCATGGCTGCAAAGCCGCCCACACCCAAGTGGGAAACCGCCGCTTCCGATCCGCCCGCCACCATGACATCGGCGTCTCCATACTCAATCATGCGACCGGCCTCGCCTATGCAATGCAAGCCCGTGGTGCAGGCGGTAGCAATGGCGATATTGGGGCCTTTGAAACCAAAGCGCATGGACACATGGCCGGCTGTCATATTGATGATCGAGGCGGGGACGAAAAACGGGGAGATGCGCCGTGGGCCTCGCGCGGTAAATTCGATATTGGTATGTTCAATCATGGGCAGGCCGCCAATGCCCGAACCGATCACGCAACCGATGCGGGTCGCTTCTTCTTCGCCCAGCGCATCACCGGTGGCCAGTCCCGCGTCTTCCACCGCTTGCGCAGCGGCGACGATGCCGTAATGGATAAAAGTATCCATGGCGCGCGCGTCTTTAGGGCTGATATAGCGGTCCAAGTCCAGATCGCGCACTTCGCCGGCAATGCGGCAGGAAAATGCGCTTGCATCAAATTTGCTGATTTGGCTGATGCCTGATGTGCCCGCCAGCAGATTGGCCCAAGCCTGATCTACCGTATTGCCCACCGGGCTGACACAGCCCAAACCGGTAACTACAACGCGACGACGGGACATACTCACCTGTATAAAACGTTTCGTCAATGACAAACTGCGCCCAGCGACTGCGCCGCCTGAGGCACCGTGCGGCTTGCGCAAAGGCCTGCCGCCGGGAATTTTTCTAACACCCGACCGCAAAGGCGGGGTGTTAGGCCAGGACTATCAGGCCTTTTTGTGGGTCATGGCGTAGTCCACGGCGTTTTGTACCGTGGTGATTTTTTCGGCGTCTTCGTCGGGGATTTCGATGCCGAACTCATCTTCCAAAGCCATCACCAGTTCCACCGTGTCCAGCGAATCAGCGCCCAAATCGGCCACAAAGGCTTTTTCGTTGGTGACCTGGGACTCTTCTACACCGAGTTGCTCGGCGATGATTTTCTTGACACGTACTTCGATATCGCTCATGGGTTCCCTCTAAGGGTTGTGAAACAGTCCGCAATTTTACCAGTGCGAGCGATCTGCGCTCGCAGTGGCCGCCTCGCGGACACAAAGGCGTCAAACCGGATACTACTTTACATATACATGCCGCCGTTGACGTGCAATTCCTGGCCCGTCACATAGGCCGCTTGCGGAGAGGCCAGATAGACCACCGCATGTGCAATATCGGCAGGCTGGCCCAAATGCCCCAAGGGAATCTGGGTTTGCAAGGCATTTTGCTGCTCTTGGCTCAGCGCTGCCGTCATGTCGGTGGCGATAAAGCCCGGCGCGATGCAATTGACGGTGATCTGCCGCGAACCCAGCTCCCGGGCCAAGGCGCGGGTCATACCCGCCACACCAGCTTTGGCCGCAGCGTAATTGGCCTGCCCGGGATTACCAGAGGCGCCCACCACCGAGGTGATGTTGATGATGCGGCCATAGCGCTGCTTCATCATGGTCCGCATTACCGCTCGGCTCATGCGGAAAACGCCTTTGAGGTTGGCATCAATCACCGCATCCCAATCCTCATCTTTCATGCGCATGGCCAGGTTATCGCGCGTGATGCCGGCGTTATTCACCAGCACCTGCAAACTGCCTAGCTCCTTGATCACCGAATCCACTAGCGCGTCACAAGCAGGGCCATCCGTCACGTTGAGCACCCGCCCGGCGCAGCCTGCATAGGCCTCCAAGGCCCGGCTAATGCCTTTCGCACCCGCTTCGCTGGTCGCCGTTCCGACCACGCGCAGGCCCTGGCGGGCCAATTCGAGGGCGATGGCCGCGCCAATGCCGCGCGATGCGCCGGTGACCAGGGCTACTTGGCCCGCAAACTCGTTAGCACTCATTGCAAACCCGCCTGTGTTTCGGCCAAAGTGGCCGGATCAAAAACCGCAAACGCACTTAAAGACGCATCAATGCGCTTGACCATGCCGCTTAATACCTTGCCAGGGCCGCATTCGACAATTTGCTCCAGGCCCCGCGCTTTGAGAGCTTGAACGGTTTGCACCCAGCGCACCGGCCCGAAGGCCTGGCGGCACAAAGCCTCGCGAATACGGTCTGGCGCGGTTTCCACCGCGACGTCGATATTGTTGATCAGGGGAATCTGCGGGCTGGCAATCGCAATCTGGCCCAAGCGTTCGCGCAGTATCAGGGCCGCCGGCTGCATCAAGGCGCAATGGAATGGGGCCGATACAGGCAGCAACAAAGCGCGCTTGGCGCCCTGGGCTTTGAGTACTTCGCAAGCGCGATCGACCGCGGCTTTGCTGCCGGAAATCACTGTCTGGGCGTTGTCGTTGAAATTAGCCGCCTCCACCACTTCGCCGCTTTCAGGAGGAAACTCTGCCGCTACTTCGGCACATAAATCCGCCACACGCGCCGGGTCCATGCCCAAAATAGCGGCCATCGCGCCCTTGCCCACCGGCACGGCTTCCTGCATGGCCTGACCGCGCAAACGCACCAAGGGCACCGCATCGGCCAGCGTCATAGCGCCCGCTGCCACCAAAGCCGCGTACTCGCCCAGGGAATGCCCGGCCACTGCCTGCGGCGCAACACCCACTTCGGCCATCCACACCCGGTAAGCGGCGACACCAGCCACCAGCATCACCGGCTGGGTATTGGTCGTCAAGGCCAGGGCCTCTTTGCTGCCTTCGCGGATCAAGGCACCCACATCTTCGTGCAAAGCCTGCGAGGCCTCGTCCAGCACCGCGCGCACCACCGGGTGATCGCCCCATGCGTCCAGCATGCCCACGGACTGAGAGCCCTGGCCGGGAAAAACAAAAGCAAATGGCTTCATCGGTTCAAGCGTCTAATTAATGAAAACAAAATGAAAAGCGATACGAGCAGCAGCGCACCAAGATCAGAGCGTCAGCAAGACCGCGCCCCAGGTAAAGCCGCCGCCCACGCCTTCGAGCAACACGGTTTGGCCCTTGTGGATACGCCCGCCACGCACCCCGGCATCGAGCGCCAGCGGAATCGAGGCCGCCGAGGTATTGCCATGCTGGTCCACGGTCAACATGACCTTCTCCATGGGCAGCTTGAGCTTTTTAGCCGTGCTTTGAATGATGCGGATATTGGCCTGGTGCGGCACCAGCCAATCGATGTCTGTCTCGGTTTTCCCGGCCTTGGACAAGACCGCGCGGGCTGCGTCTTCGAGCACGCCTACCGCCAGCTTGAATACCGCTTGGCCTGCCATTTTGAGCAATGGAACGCCGCTAACCGCGCCACCCTGCACATGGCCGGGCACACACAAAATATCGACATGGCGCCCGTCTGCATGCAAATCGGTGGACAAAATGCCCGGCGTTTCAGAGGCTTCCAGCACGACGGCCCCAGCGCCATCGCCAAAAAGCACGCAAGTGCCCCGGTCCTTGAAATCCAATATGCGCGAGAAAATCTCTGCGCCAACCACTAGCGCGCAACGGGCGCTACCGGTCTTGATCAGCGCATCGGCTATGGTCAGCGCATACACAAATCCGCTGCATACGGCCTGCACATCAAACGCCGCGCCGCCGATGGCCCCTAGCTTGCCTTGCAAAATACAGGCCGTAGAAGGAAACACCATATCCGGCGTGGAGGTGGCGACGATGATGAGATCGACTTCACTGGCCGAGCGCCCCGCCGCTTGCAAAGCCGCTTGGCAAGCATGCAAAGCCAGGTCACTACAAAACATGCCATCGTCGGCAAAGTGGCGGGCGCTGATACCGCTGCGCTCGACGATCCAGTCGTCCGATGTCTCAATGCCGTCCTGGGCCAGTCGCGCCACCATATCGGCATTGCTCAGGCGCCTGGGCGGGAGATAACTGCCGGTGCCCGTAATACGTGAATAGCTACTCATGAAAAATCCGGATCGGGAACTTAGCCCTGCGTGGGGGCGGGAACTTGCGCATTGAGCAGAGGCGCCGCATGCGCAATGCGCGTTCGCACGCGCTCTAACAAGTTGTTATTGACGGCATCATACGCCCGGCCTAAGGCACTAGAAAACGCCAGTTCATCGGCTGAGCCGTGGCTCTTAAATACCAGTCCACGCAAACCCAGCAAGGCCACGCCGTTGTAACGCCGGTGATCAATGCGCCGCTTCAGTGCCGACAAAACCGATGCCGAGGCCAGCGCCGCTAGCTTGGTAAACAGATTGCGCCCGTATTCCTCTTTCAGGAAACCGACGATCATCCCGGCCAGGCCCTCGCTGGTTTTAAGGGCCACGTTGCCGACAAAACCGTCGCACACCACCAGGTTCACCGTGCCTTTGAAAATGTCATTGCCTTCAACATTGCCGAAAAAATTCAAATCTCCGCTGGCCGCTGCAGCGCGCAGCAATTCGCCGGATTCTTTAATCGTTTCATTGCCCTTGATTACTTCCGAACCGATATTGAGCAAACCGACTGAGGGCGCACTGACGTTGTCAGTCACCGAGACCAGCGCCGAGCCCATCACCGCAAATTGCAGCAAGTGCAAAGGCGTGCAATCGACATTGGCACCCAAATCCAGCACCGTGGTGGCATGGCCCTTGGCATTGGGGATTTGCCCAGCGAGTGCGGGCCGCTCAATGCCTTCGAGCGTCTTGAGCAGATAGCGGGCAATCGCCATCAGCGCGCCGGTGTTGCCCGCCGAGACTGCGGCTTGCGCCAAGCCGTCGCGCACTTGCTCGATGGCAACGCGCATAGACGAATCTTTTTTCTTGCGCAAGGCGACTTCCAAGGCATCGTCCATCTCCACCACTTCGCTGGCGAATACCTTGGTAACACGGGGATGCGAAAAATCGGCCAAAGCCTGCGGCAAACCGACCAATACCAAGTGGGCGTCCGCGCGCGAAGCCAGGAATTCGCGGCAAGCTGGGAGGGTGACCGGGGGACCAAAATCCCCGCCCATACAGTCCACTGCAATGGTAATCATGCAGCGTACGGGAGAAAAAGAAGTTTCACGGGACTCAAGCGCGTGGACATGAAAAAAGCCCGAGGCTACAGGCGATGCAGCTTCGGGCTTGGTGCCGACCGCGGAGGTCAGGCTTCTGATTTGGTCTTGAGGACTTTGCGGCCACGGTAAAAGCCGGTGGGGCTGATGTGGTGACGCAAATGGATTTCGCCGGTGGTCGGCTCCACGGCAATGCCGGGCACAACCAGTGCATTGTGCGAACGGTGCATGCCGCGCTTGGAGGGGGATTTTTTGTTTTGCTGAACTGCCATGGTTGGCTCCTGGTCAAAGTGGCTGCAGGCGAGGCAGCGCCGTCGGTTAATCGGATGGTGCAAATCACACGGTTTGCACCCAAGCCTTCCATTATAGCGTCTGGCCGCATTTGCAAGAGCGCTCAGCTTTTGGGCGTCTTGAGCTGCGCCAGCTTGGCAAAGGGGTTCGGGCGCTCGCTCGTCGCTTCAAAATCAGCGTCCACCGCAGACAACTTCAGGTCGCCGGGGCATTTGTCATGTTTGGGCGAGACCGGTAAGGCCATCAGCAGCTCGTCTTCCACCAATTCCAGCAAGTCAAACTGAGGCGAGCTGACCAGCAAGTCTTCCTCCGAGTCCTCATCCTGCGCTAAAGCAGATTCCTCAGATTCCACAAAGCGAAATTCGCGATCGAACTGCACCTGGGAAGTTACCGGCTCCAGACAGCGCTGGCATACCAGGTCAATCTCCACCTGCCCTTTCAGCTGCAACCACGGCACAGGCGCACCCGCCGAGTCGCTACGCATGCTGCCCAGCGCCTGAAAATGCACCGTGCGCTCAGCCACCGCCTGCACTGCTTCGTCCGCCAAGCGGGGCAATTGGGCCAAAGGTGACTGGCCTTGGAGGGGTGCTGTTTCGAGCGCGAAGGCTGCAATCGATAGCTTGCGGTACGAGGTGGAAGTGGCCATGCGTGCAGTGTAAGAGAATCAGCCCATGCAAAGCCCCGCCACCCGCGCCCTGATTTTGGCGTCCACTTCCCGCTACCGCCGCTCGCTGCTAGAGCGCCTGCAGTTGCCTTTTACGGTGCAAGCGCCCGGTGTGGACGAAACGCCCCTGGCCGGTGAGGCGCCGGCGGCACTGGCCAGCCGACTGGCCCTGGCCAAAGCCGCCGCGGTGGCCGACGCGGCGCCCCATGCCGTGGTGATCGGCTGCGACCAGGTGGCGGACTTAGCGGGGCAGGCCTTGGGCAAGCCGGGTAATTACGAGAACGCTGTCAGCCAGCTGCGCGCCATGCGCGGCCAGACGGTGGTTTTCCAAACCGCCATGGCGGTGCTGTGCCGGGCCAGCGGGTTTTGCGAAGAAGTGCTGGTGCCGGTGCGGGTTGCGTACCGCGATGCAACGGACGCGGAAATTGATTTTTACCTCCGCGCCGAAGAGCCTTATGACTGCGCGGGCAGTGTGAAAAGCGAAGGCATGGGCATCGCGTTGATGCACAGCATCGACAACGACGACCCCACGGCGCTCATCGGCCTGCCGCTGATTCGCCTGAGCGCCCTACTACGCCGGGCTGGCCTACCCGTACTGGGGTCTGCGTGAACCCGGCTGCCGGTGCCATAAGCGCAAAGCGCTTGGGCACGCTGTATCTGGTTCCCACGCCTTTGGATTTTGGCTGCGACAGCATCAGCCCTTTGGGCGAGGTGCTGCCGCAAGCCACCATCGCGCGCGCCGCCGCGCTCCAACACTGGGTATGCGAAAACGCCAAATCGGCGCGCGCCTTTCTCAAGCGCGTGGGTGAAGTCAGCCCGCTGTGCGTCAGCATCCAGGAACAGCAATTACAGGAACTGCCGCGCGAGGTGCATAAAAAAGGCGATACCGGCTTTGATGCACGCAGCTTGCTCGCACCCGCCTTGCAAGGGCTGGATATGGGCTTGCTCAGCGAGGCTGGTATGCCTGCGATTGCTGACCCGGGTGCTTCGGTGGTGCGCGCTGCCCATGCGCTAGGCATCGAAGTGCAACCCTTAATTGGCCCGGTATCGCTGATGCTGGCGCTGGCAGCCAGTGGCCTGAACGGCCAGAACTTCGCGTTTGTGGGCTATGTGCCCAGCGAACCGGCCTTACGCGCCCAGCGCATCAAGGCGCTGGAAGCGCTTGCGCTCAAGACCGGGCAAACCCAATTGTTTATTGAAACACCCTACCGCAATGAAGCCCTGTTGCGCACGCTGTTGGAAGTGTTGCAAGCGGGCACGCGCCTGGCGGTGTCTATGGGCTTGACTCTAGAAACATGCCGCCACTACAGCGGCACACCGCAGGAATGGAAACGCGGCAAGTGGGGTTTGAACAAGCAAACTCCGGCGGTATTTGCGATTGGCCCCTGAGGCCCAGGCGGGTAGGCCAGCGGCTTGAAATGGGCTTGGGGCTTGCGCCTTAACGCAAGCCCGGCGCGTAGCGCAAGGCGCTGGCCATGGATTCGCCCATGGATGCACCAAAGCGCTTGACCAAACGCTCGGCCACGTTTTCACGGCGGGTGTAGTCGATGATTTCAGGTGCCTTCACAACTTCCCGAGCCACGTAATCGAGGTTACCCAGATGGTCGGCCAGCCCCATCTTGACCGCCTGATCGCCAGTCCAAAACAAACCACTGAAAGTCTCAGGCGTCTCTTTTAAACGGTCTCCGCGTCCGTCTTTCACGGCACCGATGAACTGCTGGTGAATTTGGTTCAGCATGGACTGCGCGAACTCTTTTTGTTTTTCTGTCTGCGGGCTAAAGGGGTCCAGAAAACCTTTGTTCTGGCCTGCGGTCATTAAGCGGCGCTCCACGCCCAGTTTGTCCATCAAGCCGGTAAAGCCAAAACCATCCATTAGCACGCCGATGCTGCCCACGATGCTGGCCTTGTCCACAAATATCTGGTCGGCAGCTACCGCAATGTAATAGGCTGCCGAAGCGCAGGTTTCTTCCACCACCACATAGACCGGCTTCTTATGCAAAGCCTTTAAACGGCGAATTTCGTCGTTCATGATGCCCGCTTGCACCGGGCTGCCGCCGGGCGAATTAATCAAGAGCACCACCGCTAGCGCACCCTCGTCTTCAAAGGCGCTGCGCAGGGAAGTTATCACTGCCTCCGCGCTGGCATCGGCGCCGGGCGCAATCTCACCCTGGATTTCCACCACCGCCGTGTGCGGGCGACTGACATCGGTGTTGTGCATGCCGACGGAACGGTCCATGCCTAGCCAGATGAGTGTCGCAAAAAACAACAGCCAGGCTAGCCGCATGCCGTATTTCCAGCGCCGGGCTGCGCGCTGCTCGGCCAGGCTGTCTTGCATCCATTTCTCGATCACACTGCGCTCCCAGGCGGGCCCGCTGGCCACGCTGGATTGGCTCGCTGCTGCTGGCGCTGCGGCATCTGCCGGGGCCGGGGCGGGCGCTGCGGGATCGGTAAAGACGGGCTCTGTCATATTAGAAAGTCTGCGGTAGTAATTGCGGGGCAGTATGCCAGCCCACCAAGCCGTCCTGCTCGGAAAGGGCAATTTTTACCAGCGCACCACGGCAGGGGCCATTCATACAACGCCCGGTATCGGGTGCGTACAAAGCGCCATGGGTGGCGCAAATCAACCATTCGCCGCTGGTATCAAAAAAACGGTTGGCCTGGAAATCCATTTCCATGGCGACGTGGCTACAGCGGTTCAGGTAGGCGTGCACTTCGCCCTTAAAGCGAATGGCAAATGCCCAGCAACTTTGCCCTTGGTAGAGCACATCAAAGGGCACCGCCAGCCCACCTTCTTGCAGGTCGGCGGAAGGACACAGCGGGATCAGCGTGCTTTCGGCAGTCATGGAACGAACAGGTCTTCGATTTCAAAAATCTTATAGGCCAAAGGACGAGGCTTTATGCGTTGTCCAGCATCCAGCGGTGCAATGCCTGCGCCGAATCGGCAATATACAAAGGCTGTAGCGCCGCCAAGGCACTTTCGTCATGGGCGCCGTAGTTCACGCCCACACTGGCGCAACCCGCATTGGCCGCCAATTGCAAGTCGTGCGTGGTATCGCCCACCATCAGCGTGCGCTCGGGCGACACGCCCATTTCCGCCATCAGTTCATGCAGCATGCGCGGATGCGGCTTGCCTGCGGTCTCGTCCGCCGTGCGGCTGGCGTGGAACAGGTCTTTCAGGTCCACATGGGCCAAGGCCTGGTCCAGGCCCCAACGGCTTTTGCCGGTGGCCACGGTTAGAAAGTATTGACGCGCCTTTAATTCGGCCAGCATTTCCAGCACGCCGGGGAATAGGCTAATCTGGTCTTGCTCGCGCCCATAGTGGTACTTATAGCGTTCACCCAGCAGCGGGTATTTTTCCTTAGGCACATCCGGCGCCGCATGCGCCAAAGCCTGGCCCAGCCCTAAACCGATCACGTACGCGGCATCCTTGTCGCTGGGTACGCTGCCACCCACATCGCGCACCGCGCCCTGAATCGAACGCACGATGATGGCCGTGGAGTCAAACAGGGTGCCATCCCAATCAAAAGCGATCAGGTCAAAACGGCGTTTGGGTAGGGAAGTCATAGGTCGTCTATCTGCTTGGCAGCGGTCGGGAAGGCGTCGATGGTAGCAAGCGCAGCGGGCAGGCGTGCTTGCAAAAAAGGCAGCAATTCAGGGGCCAAGGGCGCTTGTAAGGCAACCGCCTCCCCGCTGACCGGATGGGCGATTTGCAAACGCCAAGCATGTAAAAACATGCGCTTGAGCGGCACCGCAGCGCGCGCCCAGGCTTTGTTGTCCTCAAAATTTCCGTATTTGTCGTCGCCCGCAATCGGCATGCCTTCAGAGGCTAAATGCACCCTGATTTGGTGGGTGCGGCCGGTTTTGATGGTCACCGCCAGCAAGCTCATGGCCTGCGCAGCGCCCGGCGCGCTGCGCGCCAGCACTTTGACCAAGGTCACCGAAGGCAGCCCGTCCGGGTCGTCGCGGGGAACTACTTTGACCCGGCGCTCACCCTCGCCTGTGCCATCCGCGCTGTCGAGCAAATATTTATGCAGCGGCTTGTCCAGCACTTTTTTATGCGCGGGCCAATCGCCCGCCACCAAAGCCAAATACGTCTTGCCGGTTTGGCGCTGGCGGAACTGTTCCTGTAAGTTTTTGAGCGCACTGCGCTTTTTGGCGACCAGCAAAATACCGCTGGTTTCCCGGTCCAGGCGGTGCACCAATTCCAAAAAGCGCGCTTGCGGCCTCGCCATGCGCAATTGCTCGATGACGCCAAAGCTCACCCCCGAGCCGCCGTGCACGGCCACCCCTGCCGGTTTGTCCAGCGCCAAAAAAGCCACGTCTTCATGCAAAACCGTAAAACTGCGGCTGGGCGCCACTTGGGCCGACAGCGTCGCCATGGTGGCCGCCTTCTCTTGCGCACGTTCCGACACGCGCACCGGCGGCAAGCGCACCACATCGCCGGCCTGGATGCGGGTATCGGCGCTAGCCCGGCCTTTGTTCACCCGCACCTCGCCGCTGCGGATGATCCGGTAAACATGGGTCTTGGGCACGCCTTTGAGCTGGCGCATCAGGTAATTGTCCAGGCGCTGATCGGCCTCGTCATCGCTCACTGTCAGCCACTGCGCGGCGGGCGCTGCGCAAGTCGCCGCAGGCCCGGCGGGCGCTTCGGGTTTGACCCCTATAATGTGTTTCACTAGCGACTTGCTGTAAGTGGTTGATTTGGTTGGAGTTTAGTCCACACCCCCACAAATAGCCCCGCTAGAAGGTCGATGCCGCCCTGCCGCATAGCCCGCAAACCACCGCTCAGCTGCGTGTGGTGGCCGGCGCGCAGCGGGGTCAAGCCTACGAATTGAACCACTGAATCGGAATACCCCAAACCCTCAGATCCATTTTTCTGGGGGTGGAATGCAACGAGATGTTTGTGTTGATGCAACTGATAAACCTGTGCCTGCGGAGCCTTAGCGTTCCGCTATTGGGCGCGCGTCGGCTGTTTAAAACCTTGGCCAAGTGCCAAGCGCATCCCCTCGTTACCATCCCTGCGCCTATGCTTCGACGCCTTGTGTAGTTGAAGTTCTCCGGCAATTCCTCCACAGTTCAATCCGTTCGTCCAGGCATCGTTTGCCCC
>CAJBBZ010000065.1 GCA_903951445.1 uncultured beta proteobacterium | reverse complement strand
TGCGCCAATAGCCTTTAAATATTTGCGGCCCACGCATGATGATCTCGCCGGACTCGCCCAACGGCATGTTGCGCAGCGTCTCGGGGTCCACCACGCGCGCATCTACGCCGATAAAGGGTATGCCCAGGCATTGCTGCTTGGGTGCATCGGGCGGGTTGCTGTGTGAAGGCGCCGCGGTTTCAGTCAGGCCGTAGCCCTCGGCATAGCGCAGGCCGTATTGCTCCAGCAAGCGCTGCGCCACGGCTTGCGGCATGGCCGCTCCACCGCCGCCGATATAGACCATGCTGGACAAATCGAAGCTGTCTAGGTTGGGGCTGCCGAGCAGGTCAATCACCATAGTCGGAATATTGGTCCAGTGGGTGACGCGCCATTGCGCAATCAGGCGCGCAGCGAGTTCGCGGTCCCAGCGCGGCATCAGTACCAGGGACGCGCCGCAATAGATATTGGCGTGCATTAGGCTGACCATGCCGGTGATATGAAACCTGGGCACCACCATCAGCGTCATATTCTCCATGCTGCCGTTACCCCACATGGCGCTGGAAACAGCGTTGTGCATGATGCTGGCATGCGTGTGCATGCACCCTTTGGGCAGACCGGTCGTGCCGCTGGTGTAGGGCAAAACGGCCAAATCGGCCGGGCCTACTTGCGATGTCGGCGGCGCAGCCGTGCAGGCCAAAGCATTGGCCCAGGCATGCACCTGGCCACCGCTTAATGCGGGTAAGGCATGGCGAGTGAGCAGCCAATCGGCCCAGGCGGCGGGCGGCGCATCTTCACCCTGTGCCGGGTCAAAGGCATCGGTGAAATGGCCGACGACCAAGTGCGCCAAGCCTTGGCCTGTTGGCAGCGCATTGCTGGCGCTGGCCAGTTCGCCGGCCAGGTCAGACGTAGTCACGGCCACGCGGGCCTCGGGGTCCAAGATGTAGTGTTTCAGTTCCTCGGCCCGGTTCATGGGGTTAACCGGGACCACTACCGCATTGGCGCGCAGTATGCCGAAATGCGCAATCACCAATTGCGGGCAGTTTTGCATGAGCAGGACTACGCGGTCGCCGCGCTGAACGCCCAGGCCATGCAAATAGGCTGCAAAAGCCTCGGCCTGCGCCATCAGCTGCGCATAGCTGGTTTGCCGGCCAAAGAAACTGATCGCAGTTTTGCCTGGATAGCGCCGCGCACTGGTGGCCAAGTTGTCCCACAAAGTAGTTTGCGGCGCAGTGATGTTTTTGGGAAGGCGCTTGGGCCAAAAACGGTAATGCGCTTTGTCAACAGAATCTTCCATGCACGAGCCTTTGCTGCAGTTTTGGTTCAATTATTCGCAGGCACCGGGCTGCTGCGAAGACGGCCCGACGATAAGGCGCGCGGTGCCTGATGGCAATGCCGGCTGTCACGCGAGGGACGGCCACATTAAAGCCGGTTTATTCCCCCTTCTCCTCCAAACGCAATTTTGTAAAGTTATATTCGGGCGGTGGGGCACAATGGCGGCTCCGCTTCCCTAGCGCTATCAGGCCCTAAATCCTGGAGCATCCCCTGTTTTTTGGAGTATTCAATATGAAATTCAAACCCGTTC
>CAJBBZ010000064.1 GCA_903951445.1 uncultured beta proteobacterium | reverse complement strand
GTATTGGGCCTCTACGCCCTCAAACCCGCCAGTGCCATTGAACACGCCAAATGGAGAAATGCGCATGCCCACGCGCTCTGCGCCAATGGCGGCCACGGTGGCGCGCATGACTTCCAGCGCAAAGCGGTTGCGCTTGGCGGCGCTGCCGCCATAGGCATCCTCGCGTGTGTTGACCTTGGCATTGAGAAATTGCTCGATCAAATACCCATTGGCGGCGTGCAGTTCGACGCCTTCAAAGCCCGCTTCGATGGCCAAGCGCGCGCTGTGGGCGTATTCGGCCACGGTTTCGGCAATTTCGTCTGTCGACAGCGCGTGCGCTTGCATATGGGGCTGCATACCTTTGGCGTCGGTATACATCTCGCCTTCGAGTACTTGGTCGGTCGGGCCCACGGCTTTGGCGCCTGCGGGCAAATTAGCCTCGCCCACCACGCGGCCGCAATGCATGAGCTGTACGATGATTTTTCCGCCCTTGGCGTGCACCGCGTCTGTGACCACTTTCCAGGCTTTGACCTGCGCTTGGTTGAAAAGTCCGGGGATGCGGGCGTAGCCCAGGCCATTAGCGGAAGGCGAGGTGCCTTCGGTGATGATCAACCCGGCGCTGGCGCGCTGCGCATAGTAAGTGGCCATCAGGGCGTTGGGGGTGTTGTTGTCTACGGCGCGACTGCGCGTCATGGGTGACATCACGATACGGTTGGCAAGCGGCAGCTTGCCCGCCGAGTAACTCTCAAAAAGCATGGGTAATCCTTTGATTTATTTTGTTTCCGACGAAACTTTTATTAATTGCGGGCAAATCAACAAATAACAAGGTTTAAAGCCGAATTTTGGTATCCCGATTTGCGCCCTTTGAGGGCATAGTGTGGGAAACGATAGTCAGAGAAGCCTTTTTTCGGCGACACTGCGCGGACCGAGAATTACAAGCAGGAGTGCCCCATGTCTGATGCCCAAGCCCCCGATTTTTCTAAGGGCTGCGCCTATGTGCGCGGCCAGTATGTGCCGATTGCGCAGGCCAGTATTCCGATTACCGACCTGGGCTTTTTGCATTCGGATGCCACTTACGACGTGGTTTCCGTATGGGACGGTGCTTTCTTTCGCCTCGATGCGCACCTCGAGCGCTTTGCCCGCAGTTGTCAGCGCTGGCGCCTGGCCCCGGGCGTGGACGATGCGCAGATTACCGCCATCTTGAGTGAGTGCGTTCGCCGCAGCGGCTTGCGCGCCTCCTATGTAGAAATGCTGTGCACGCGCGGACAAACACCCTGGGGCTCGCGCGATCCGCGCCAGGCGGTGAACCAGTTTTATGCTTTTGCCGTGCCTTTTGTATGGCTCGCCAACGAACAGCAGCGCGCCACCGGCCTGCATATGCGCATCAGCCATGTGCAGCGCATCCCGGCGGCATCCGTAGATCCAACGACCAAAAATTACCACTGGAATGACATGACCATGGGCTTGCTCGATGCCTTGGACGGCGGTGCCGATACCGCGGTGCTGGTGGACGACAAAGACCATGTGGTGGAGGGTCCGGGCTTTAATGTTTTCTGTGTCCACGCAGGCCAACTGATTACCCCGGACCAGGGCATGCTCGAAGGCATTACCCGGCGCACCGTGATAGAGATTGCCCAGTCCCTTGGCTTGCAAGTGCAGGTGCGGCCTGTGAGCGCTACCGAATTTCGCGCGGCAGACGAAGCCTTTATCTCCAGCTCTGGCGGCGGTGTGTTGCCGGTGACGCGTGTCGATGGAAAGAACGTGGCTGACGGCGCCATCGGCCCGGTCACCCGCAAGCTATCGGATACTTATTGGGCCTGGCACCAGGACCCGGCGATGCATGTGCCTATTGCGTATTGAGTCAGGCAGCGCCTAAAAAAACGACTCTGGCAAAGGCGCATCCGGCACGCCCGTTAGCTTGCCCAACTCACGGTGAAAGTGCGACAGCATGGGCTCGTTTTGGCCGAAGACGACGCCGGGGATTCGGCCACTGGCCAGGTTGATGTGGATGTTTTGCTGCTGGGTAAAGTCTTCGCCCGAAATCACCTCGGTGGAGACTTTCCAGCTCTTGTTCCAGCGCGCCGCATCGGCTTCGCTGGCAATAGGCTCGGGAATATAAAACCGTACCCGCGCCCGCGTGCGGCCTACGTCCAAGGGCTGGAAATCCCACAACTCCATATGCCCGTCCATCGGGATATTGAGCACCGCATGCGGAGACACCGAAAAAATTGTCGAGGCGTGTTTTAGCACCGACCATTCAGACTCTGGTAAGTCGCGTTGGTCGTTAATGCTTTTGCGCGGCAGCGGGAACAGCGCGTGCGGGCCGAAGCATTCGTAAATCACCGGGTAGCAGCGAAAACGCGGTGCCAGCGTGTTGCGGTGCAGGGCAGCGATGTGGTAGCCCTCCATAAAGGTTTCCAGCAGCAATTTCCAGTTGGCGGCAAAGTCCCAAAACACCTCTTGGTAAAAATGAAAATTGCCAAAGCCAAATTCGTCCATGCGGCTGTGCATGCCAAAGGTGTCGCGCTGTGCGTCTATGGGCTCCTTGCCCTGGGGGCGCACCAGCAGCATGCCGCCGGTTTCCAGGCAGGGCACTTCGATCAGGTTGAACTGCCCGCAGTCCATGCGCGTTTGCAATTGGGCAAAGCCACCCATGTCGTTGGCGTGGCGAATCAAGGTGCCGCTGTTGTCATAAGTCCAGGCATGGTAGGGGCAGCTAAAGCTGTGCTGCGACTGGCCGCGGTGCTCGACAAAGCGGCCTTGGGCATCTAACGCAAAACCCACCAGGCGCGAGCCCCGGTGGCGGCAAATGTTCAAAAATGCTTTGACGCTGCCGTCCGCCGTGCGCGTCAAAAAAATGGGCGCACCGGGCAGGTCGCAGGTAAACCAGGCGCCGGGGGCGGGCAGGTCGGGCGAGAAGCCGGCCAGCAGCGGCACTTGGCCGCTAAACAGCGTGCTCAGTTCGCGCTGGAAGTGGTCTGGGCAGGTATAGCGGGAAGCGGGATTCCAATAGGGCGCGTCCCACAAAGGCGTGGTGTTGGCGTCAATATGGGCAAAAGTCTGTTTCAGCAGCGCGACCTGGCGTTCGTGTTTCATCAAGGCTCCGCAAGCAATAAGGGCACGTCGCGCCAGGGCGGGTGTGCGGCAACCAAGCGCTGGCTGCCTCGAATCATTCTAGCCAGCGGCCTTTGTGCGGCCCGCAAGGGCATCCCAGGTGATACGCGCTACCAGCCCCAAGCTGCCGCAGGCCATGGCCAGGGTCAGCGCCTGCGGCCCCAGCGGGTAAAACTTCATCTGGGCCGCTAGCCAAGGCACATAGATGGCCAGTAACACCAGCGCGACGGTGCCAATGGCAATCACCACCGCAGCGCGGTTGGTGGGCTTGCCGATATGCAGCAGGCGGCTGCCTTGGGCTTTGGCAATAAAGATCAGCCATCCGTTGGCCACCACAAAGGCGACCATGACCATGGTGCGCGAATGGCCTAGCGCATCGCCCGCTTGTGGCAAGCGCGTGGATACCCCATAGGCCAAGGCCGCAGACAACAAAACCCATAGCCCTTGCACGCTGGCACGCGCCATGGCAGCGGTGCTGAACAAGGGCGCGCGCGTATCGCGCGGCGGGCTGCTCATGGCGTTGGCGCTTTCGGGCTCGTTCTCAAAGGCCAGCGAACACGCCGGGTCAATCACCATTTCTAAAAGTGCGATGTGCAGTGGCAAAAAAAGTGGCGGCAGCGCAAACAGCATGGGCACCAGCGCCAGCATGGCGATAGGAATATGGATGGCAAAAATATAGGCCATGGACTTTTGCAAATTGCTAAAAATGCGCCGCCCGATGCGGATGCTGCGCACGATAGAGGCGAAGTTGTCGTCCACCAAGACCAGGTCTGCCGCTTCACGCGCGACATCGGTGCCGCGTGCGCCCATGGCCACGCCCACATGGGCAGCGCGCAAGGCGGGGGCGTCGTTCACACCGTCTCCGGTCATGGTCACGATGTCCCCATTGCGCTTGAGCGCTTGCACGATGCGCAGCTTTTGGTGCGGCGATATGCGAGCGCATACCTGGGCCGAGCGCAGCGCATCGGCCAGCGCGCTATCGCTGAGCAGTTCGATGGCATCACCCGTGAGCAGTGCGCCGGGCAGCATGCCTGCTTGTTGCGCAATCACTTGCGCGGTGGCGGGGTGGTCGCCCGTGACCATGATCACCCGGATGCCAGCGGCCCGGCATTGCGCCATGGCCTGCGGCACTTCCTCGCGCAAGGGGTCTGCCAGGCCGATCAGGCCCAGCCATTGAAAATCAAAATCATGCTGCGCCTTGGGCCAAGGGCCACCGGCGTGCTGCCCTCGGGCCACCGCCAGCACACGCAGGCCTTGGGCGGCCATCGCTTCCACCTGTTGCATGCAAGCGTCTTGCTCAGCGCTTGCCATGTGGCATAAGTGCATGATGGCTTCTGGTGCGCCCTTAGCCGCAATCGCATAGTCACCGCTGTCCGGGTGTTGCCACACATGGGCCATGGCGCGTAGCACTGTGCTCAAGGGATAGCTTTGCACCAAGTGCCATCCGTCATACAAATCCTTGGACCGGTCTAGCGGGTCTAGCCGAAGGGCCGCAAAGGCTTGGAAGGCTATCTCCATCGGGTCTGTCGGCGTTTGGGCACTGGCCAGCACTGCGTGCTGTACCAGCGGCGCAAAGTCTGCGGGAAGCGTGTCGCTGTGTCCTGGCGTAAACATCGCGCTCGGCACCACACCTTGGGCCGCCAAAGCCAGGGCCTGCACCGACATGCGGTTGTGGGTCAGTGTGCCGGTTTTGTCGGTACACAAAACACTGGTGGCGCCCAGAGTTTCGATGGCGTTGATATGGCGCGTTAGCACCCCTACTTGCGCCAGGCGGTGCGCGCCCAGCGCCGGGATGATGGCAAGCACGACCGGGTATTCCTCCGGCAGCATGGCCATCGCCAGCGCGATGCCAGACAACAAAGCAGGCAGCCACTGCCCGTTGCGCCAGCCCATTAAAAGCACCATGGCAGCACACAAACCCAGGCCTAGCGTGGCAAGCACGCGCACCAGCTGCGCGGTTTGCTTTTGCAGCGGTGTTGCCTCGGAATCTAATGCACTTAAGCTGCTACCGATCTTGCCGATTTCGGTGTGGGCGCCAGTGGCCGTGACGCAAAAAATGCCATGGCCGCGCACCAGGTGGGTACCCGAAAAAATATGCGCCTTCAGGGCCGCAGGCTCTGCCATGACTGCTTTGGCCACGGGTATCGATTCGCCTGTGCGCATCGATTCGTCCACCTCTATGTTGTCCGCTTCCAGCAATACGCCATCGGCTGCCACCCGGTCGCCTTCGGCCACCAGCACCAGATCGCCCACCACCAGCTGGCTGGCCGGGATGCGCACTGCCGCGCCATCGCGTAGCACGCGTGCCTGGTGTTGGTGCATGGCGCGCAAGGCTTCGATGGAGTTGGCCGACTTGCCTTCCTGGTACAGCGTGAGCGCCAGCACTGCAAGCACAAACACCGCCAATACCAAGCCTTCATTCAAATCGCCCAACACGATGTAGAGCACTGCTGCCACCAGCAACAACACAAACATAGGCTCGTGCAGCATGTGGCCTATGCGCCCCACTAAAGAACTCTTTGTGGCCGGGGGCAAGGCATTGGGCCCATCGGCGGCTAGTCGCAGTGCGGCTTGCGCGCTGGACAAACCTTGGCGCGCTTGCTTAGCCTGATGCGCAGCTTGGGGCATGCAAGGGCAGGCCTATTGCGCCAGTAAGCTGCGCAGTGCGTGCAGGCCTACCGGCGGTTCGGGCTGGAAGGCTATAGCGAATAAGTTGGACGACAGCCCCGCCTCGATACGGCTTATTTGCGCCACCTCGCCTTGCAGACGGGCGCGCAGCAAGGGATCGCTGGGATGGGCCGCCAACACCGAGCGATTGAGCACCCAGGCATAGGGCTCTATCTTGGCGCGCCGCAAGTCCTCTTGCAGCGCTGCGGCCTGCGATACCGGGGTGCTTTCGGGTAGGGTTACCAAAATAATTTTGGTGTAGTTCTTGTCTTGCATGCGCATCAAAGGTGTGATCAGACTCAGCGCGGCCCCGCCCGCTTGGGGGTAGGTGCTGAGAATCTGCCGGTGGTAGGCGCCGGCAGCGTCCATCAAGAGCAGGGAGTGGCCGGTGGGGGCGGTATCGAGCACCACAAATCCATGGCGCGCTTGTGCCACGATATGCGAGAAGGCATGAAACACCGCCACCTCTTCTGTGCAAGGCGACTGCAAGTCCTCTAGGAGCAGTGCTTTTTCATCCGCACTTAACGCGGCTTTGGATGCCATCATTTTGTCGATATAGCGCTGGGTCTCCGCCTTGGGGTCGATGCGGCTGACGCGCAGTCCGGGCACCTCTTGGGCCAAGGTTTGCGCCAGGTGGGCTGCCGGGTCGGTGGTGCTGAGGTGCACGGTTTTGCCCTTAGCCAGCAAGCCCAGGGCCAGGGCTGCTGCAATCGTGGTTTTGCCCACGCCGCCTTTGCCCATGACCATCACCAAGCCATAGTCTTGCTGCGCCAGGTCATCAAGCAGTGCAGCGATAGACTTTTGCGCATGCACCTGCAGCGTGTCCAAATGCGGTGTGATTAGGTTCTCGCCATCGCCAAGCAAGGCGCGCAGCGCGGCAAGGCCAACGCTGTCAAAACTGCGCAGTGGCACGTCGTCGCGCTGCAACAATGCCAGGGCTTGCGGCAGCGCGGCTAAGGCCTTGGCGCCTTGTTGTTCGATAGCCCGTGCAATCGGGTCTTGGGGCTGGCTTGCGTGAAAAACACCATTGACGATCAAACGCTGGTTGGACAAACCAAGCGCCAACAATTCCACACTGGTGCGGGCTGCTTCTTGCAGTGCGCTGGTTTCGGGGCGGGCCACCAAAATGACGGCGGTGCGCGCCGGATCGCTCAATGCAGCCAAGGCTTGGTTGAAGCGTGCCTCTTGCATTTTGAGGCCAGAGTGCGGGCCCAGGCAGGATGCGCCTTGGTCGTTATTGGCCAGAAAGCCGCTCCAGGCTTTTGGCAGGCTGAGTAAACGCAGCGTGTGCCCGCTGGGCGCGGTGTCAAACACGATATGGTCATAGTGGCTGTGGGCCTGCGCCAGCAGGCTGGAGAACTCGTCAAAAGAGGCAATCTCTGTGGTGCAAGCACCGTATAACTGCTCGGTGACAGCCGCTTTTTCTGCCGCGCTGGCCACTGCGCCCATTTGGTCTACGACGCGTTGGCGGTAGGCGAGGGTGGCGACATCGGGGTCGATGTTGATACAGGCCAGGCCGGGCACGCCCGGCACCGGCACCGGGACGTTTTGTAGGGTGATGCCCAGCATTTCATCCAGGTTGGACGCGGCATCGGTGCTGACCAGCAAGACGCGCTTGCCCGCGTCGGCCAGGGCAATGGCGCTGGCGGCAGAAATAGAGGTTTTACCGACGCCGCCTTTGCCGGTAAAGAATAGAAAGCGTTGAGCCTTATCGAGCCAGAGCATCGGCTTACCTTAGACGTTGATGGGGTGTGGATGTCATCGCGACAGCATGGCCTGAAACTGGCTTAGCTGCATCTTCAAATCGGCAATTTCGCGCAAGTACTGCAACACGATGACCACCGAAAAAAGGTCTAAGTCGTAGTCCCGCCGCTGCTTGCAGGCGACCAGAAGATGGCTGAGGCTGGCGCCATCAAAATAGTCCAATCCTTCGCGGGCAAAGGCGCATTGCAAGGCACCGTAATCCACCAAGTCTTGTACCTCGCTTAATTGCAGGCCGCATAAATTGGCAAGCTGCAAGCCGCTGAGGTGGTCTAGTGTTTCTATGGAATGGACGCTATGAACTATGTGTGCCATGGGTGGCCTCCGTATCGCGTAGTGGTCGGGCGCGAAAGCTGGAGATGTCCGCCAGCGCCTGGTAATGGGTACGTTCGGCCTCTGTGATGGCCTTGGGCGTCTTGATCTGAATCACCGCCAACATGTCGCCGCGCACGGCCTTGGGGCCGGGCAAGCCGTGGCCTTTTAAGCGCAGCTTGTGCCCAGCCTGGCTGCCTGGGGGCACGGTCAGTAGCACCGGGTCTTGCAGGGTGGCGATTTGCACCTGGGCGCCCAACACGGCTTCCCAGGGCGCTAAATCCAATTGAAACAGCAGGTCATGGCCTAGCGGCGTAAACACCGGGTCAGGTGCCAGTACCACATGCAGGTAATAGTCCCCAGGCCGACCGCCGTGCCAGCCTTTGCCGCCCTTGCCACGCAGCCGAATTCTTTGGCCCTGGCGCACCCCCGCCGGAATATCCACCATCAGGTCTTTGGACAGGCCTTCGTCTACCCAGGTGATAGGCACTTGCATGCCGTGCAGCGTGTCACGCAAGGCCATGCTGATGGTGTCTTCGAAGTCCTGTCCGGGCCGTGGGGTACTGGCTCTTGCGGAGGGGCCTGAGCGCGCGTGTAACGAGGCCAGTAGGTCCGCCAGATCCAGGTCCTCCAAACCTTGACCCGCACTTGGGTATTGGGCGCGCCAATGGGGCGGTGGTACAAAGTCGCCCTGCGCGCTGCCGTCTCCCAGTGCATCGTAAGCGGCGCGTTTGTCCGGATCTTTCAAAATCGCATAGGCCTGCGCTGCCGCTTTGAAGCGCTCTTCAGCGCCCGCGTCTTTGGACACATCGGGGTGGTTTTTGCGCGCCAGGCTGCGATAGGCTTTTTTGATCGCGTCCAGATCGGCGTTTTTAGCGAGCCCTAGAACGGCGTAATAGTCTGTGAATTGCATGCAGCGGCACCGCTTGTGTCTCGTGTGTGCGCTGAACTTCCGACATGGAGAGTTCGGGGACGCTAAACGCGCATTCCCCGCAGGGTATGCGCCTGCTGCCAAGCTTAGGCTGTCGGGCGCGCAAGGACTTGACGTGCATCAAGGCCCGGGCTGGAGCGAACCCGGCAAACGACGCTTTATCTGCGAAATACAGCGCCCCCGGCAAAGCGCGCCTGCGCGCCGAGCTGCTCTTCAATGCGCAGCGCATGGTTCCACTTCACCATGCGTTCGCCGCGCGCGAAGGAGCCGACTTTGAGCTGGCCTACGTTCCATCCAATCGCCAGATCGACGATGGTGTTGTCTTCGGTTTCGCCCGAGCG
>CAJBBZ010000063.1 GCA_903951445.1 uncultured beta proteobacterium | reverse complement strand
TGCGTTTTACCGGGTACACCACGGTCCCGATGTGCACACCCGCGCGGGCCGCCTTGCTGACAGGGAAAAATCCGCATGCGGTTGGATGTGGTTGGCTGACCCATAACAACCCGGGCTATCCGGGTTATCAGGCCGGTGAGATGTCACCTGATGCGCCCACCATGCCCGAGCTCTTGCGCGGCCTGGGCTACTCAACCTATGGCGTTGGCAAGTGGCACAACACGGCCGACTATCACATCGGCTCAGGCAGTGACCGCCAAGCCTGGCCATTGCAGCGCGGCTTTGACCGTTTTTATGGTTTTTTGGGTTCAGAGACTCATTTCTTCTCGCCCCATCACTTGATCGATGGCAATGAGTTTTTGAGCATTGATGCCTATGCCCCCGACTACTACGCCACCCGGGACTGGACCGATCGTTCGATTCAGTACCTGCGCGGCCATCAAAGCAGCACGCCGGACAAGCCATTTTTTCTGTACCTCGCCCACAACGCGCCCCACGTGCCGCTGCAAGCGCCGGCAGAGGCCATCGCCCGTTACGCCGGCGTCTACGACCAGGGGTGGGACCGCCAGCGCGAACTTCGCTTTGCTCGCCAGCGTGCCATGGGCTTGATCGGTCCGGACTGGCGGCTGTCACAAGCCAACCCTGGTGTGCCGCGTTGGGACGATGTCCCCGTCGAGAGGCGGCCTTTGATGGCGCATTACATGCAGGTCTACGCCGCGATGGTTGAACTGGTCGACCAGGAGGTGGGTCGTCTGGTGGCCGAACTCAAAGCCTTAGGCGTTTACGACAACACTTTGATTGTTCTCACCTCAGACAACGGCGCCAATTCAATCGGCGGACCTGAGGGAACCGTGAACACCATGGAAAAAAGAGTAGCCCGTGCCACTGAAGCGGAAATGGCCCAAAAAGCGCAGCAAGCCTTTGAGCAGGGGGCGGTGGGCGGCTCAGACACCTTTGTGGCTTATCCGGTGGGCTGGGCCAATTGCTCCAACACGCCGTTTCGTTTCTATAAGCGTACGCCCATGAACGGCGGTATACGGGTGCCCTTTATCTTGAGCCACCCAAAGCGCGTGAAAGATGCTGGGGCTGTACGGACCCAGTGGATTCATGTCACCGACACTTTGCCCACCGTGTTGGAGATGGTTGGTGCGAGCTACCCGCAAAGTTTTAACGGCCACGCGACGCGGGGTTTGGATGGCCGCAGCTATCTGAACACGCTAACGCAGGCTCAGGCGCCAGCCCAGCGGACACGCCAGCATTTTGAGCTTGAAGGCAATCGGGGCATGATCATGTTCCCGTGGAAAGTGGTGTCCTTGCAACCCATGAGCAAGGCCATTGACTTGAACAACTGGCTGCTGTTTAACCTTGAAACTGATCCGACCGAATGCGACAACCTGGCTGTGCGCCACCCCGATATCCTGCAGCAATTGATTGCGGAATTCGAACTCGACGCCGAAAGCAACCAGGTTTATCCGCTGGACAACCGAGACTTGCGAAAAACACTGGCGGTACCGCCCTTTTTAGAGAAAAAGTTCTCTGCGCCCTTGCATTTTTATCCTGGGGTTGAAACGATCCCCCTGCAAAACTTTGCGCCTTTGATGTCAGACCGGGATTACTGCCTGGAGGCCCATTTCAATTGGCAATCTGGCTTTGAAGGGGTGATTTTTTCTATTGGCGACAACATGGGCGGTGTGTGCGTGTTTGTCCAAGCCGATCAGGTTGTTGCCGCGTTTGTTGGCACACGTGGTGCCGAGCGGCAATGCCGTATGCGCTTGACCCCTGGCCCACAACTCCTGCGACTTGAACACAGTGCCCGAGGTCAACGTGAAGGGGTAGGGCAGTTGGTGTTGAATGGCGTCATGGCCACCGAAATTTTGACCATGACGCCCACGTTCATCAGACTGGTTGGCGAAGGCATTGATGTGGGTTTGGATCGTCGGCGCAAGGTCAGCGCCGACTGTGAGGGCCGGGGGGTGTACCGTTACGGCGGTCATATTGACCGTGTCACCCTCATTCCCGGCCCGCAAGCGCCGGACAGTTTTGCGAATGTCCCTGAGG
>CAJBBZ010000062.1 GCA_903951445.1 uncultured beta proteobacterium | reverse complement strand
GGCCTCGCGACAGCCCGTCACTGCGAGGAGCGAAGCGACGCGGCAGTCCATGAATCCATGGATTGCCACGGCCTGCGGCCTCGCAATGACGCGCTTGGCGTGTTGCAATAGGGTCATAGCGCGTTGATCCGAAGCAAGCAAGGCGGGGTGCCTAAAAAGGCCTTACTTCAACACCACTTGCGTCCAGCGCGCCACCCAGGCGGCGCCTTTGTCGGCGATGTCTTTGTCCGAAGGCGTATCGGCTTTGGCCGGTTCGGGGGCAAACTTCATCACATCGGCGCGCGCCACACCGGGCTCCACCGGGTACATCCACATCTCGGTTTGCAATTGTTGTTGCACTTGCGCCGAGCGCATAAATTCAATAAATTTTTCTGCGGCAGGACGAGCTTGTCCGCCCTTGACCAAAGCCACGCCTTCGACTTGTTTAAACACCGCACCAGGCAGGCTGAGGCTGCCTGTAGGTGGCTGGGTTAGCTTTTCTTTGCTGTAAAAAAATTCGGCTGCGGGGCTGGTGGCGTAGCTGACAACCAGGGGGCGTGCGCCGCCTTCGGCACGGCTGAAATCGGTGTAATAAGCCTCGCTCCAACCCTTGGCCACCTTAACGCCGCCCTTGCGCATGCGCGCCCACCAGTCAAAGGCTTTTTCCTCGCCCATGGCGCCAATAGTCGCCAGCAAGAATGCATAACCGGTGCTGGACGTGGCCGGGTTTTGCACCACCAGCAAGCTAGACATCGCGGGCTGGGCTAGGTCCTCCAAGCTGTTGGGCAAAGTCTGTTTACGCTTGGCAAACCATTGCACGTCGTAGTTGATCGTCACATAGCCGTAGTCCACGGGGACCAAAGGCGCGGGCAAGGTTTGGGCGGCAGCGCGCTGGCTTGCCGGGCCGCTGTAGGCATCCAGCACATCCGCAGCAATCGCTTTGGCAGCCAAGGTGTTGTCGATGCCGTAGACCACATCGGCGATCGGCGCTTTGCGGGTCAGGATCAGCTTGTTGAGCATCTCGCCAGCGTCGCCTGCTTTGCTAATACGCAGCTTAACGCCCGCCTCTTTTTCAAACTGCGCTAGCAAAGGCTTGGGCACACCAAAAGAGCTATGCGTCAGCACCCGCAATTCTTGGGCCGCGCTGGCAAAACTCGCGCCCACTAATGCGCCGCCCAGCAGCGTTGTGGCCAGCGCTTTGCGCCGTGTAAATGAAAAAATGCCGTGTTGCATGGAATACCTTTTTAACGTTTCAAAACAATCCAGCATGGATGTATGAAACGAAAAAGAGGCCCACAGAACACGGCATTTTCCCCATCACACTTCCTACGCTGGCATGACCCAGATCAGGTTCATGGGGTATTTCTCAGTCCAGCTTGCGCTAGACACCCCCGGTGAAGCGGCGATCATACCCGCGCCTACGACAATCAGGCCATGCCCAACGCAATCTGGCCCTTGTTTACTAGCTTTTCCTGGCAGGAACTGCGCCATCACCCCTGGCGCAATGGCGCGGCGGTGGTGGCCGTGATGCTGGGGGTGGCGCTGGCGTTTGCGGTGCATGTGATCAATGCCTCGGCGCTGGATGAATTTGCGCGCGGCATGCGCAGCGTGGCGGGGCAAGCGGATGTGCAGGTGCAAGGCCGCAGCCGGCCCGTCATCGACGAAGCGCTATATGGCCGCCTCAGCCGTCACCCCGATGTGCAGAGCGCCTCGCCATTGATTGAAATCAACACCTATGCGCTGCTCCCGCAAAGTCGCGGCGATGGGCCTTTGCAGGGCAGCAGCAAGCTGCCGATACGCGTGCTGGGGGTAGATGCGCTGCAAGTGGCCGGCATTACGCCCGAGGTGCTTCCCCTGCCGGACAGCGATGCAGGTCGCTTGGATGTGTTTGCCCCTGACGCCGTGTTCTTAAACAGCGCGGCGCACGTGGCTTTGATACCAACAAGCGCCGCACCCGCCGTGCGCCTGCAACAAGGCATGCAATGGCAAAGCCTGCGCCTGGCCGGCCGTGTGGCGGCAGGGGGTGCGCCGCTGGCAGTCATGGACGTGGCGAGCGCGCAAACCTTGTTTGGCCTGTTGGGCCAGCTCAGCCGCGTGGATGTGCAACTACGCCCCGGCGTGGACCGCGCTGCGTTTATGGCGCAATTGCAAGCCCAGCCCGATTGGCCTGCGGACGCGGTGCTGGCCGAGCCCGGTCAGGCCCTTGCGCGTATGGACAATGTGTCGCGCGCGTATCGCGTCAATTTGACGGTGCTGGCGCTAGTGGCTTTGTTTACAGGTGGCTTTTTGGTGTATTCCGTACTAGCGCTCAGCGTCACACGGCGCGCGCAGCCATTGGCTTTGCTGGGGGTGCTGGGCTTGGACCCGCGCCAACGTTGGGCTTTGATCCTGCTGGAGGCGGGCACTTTGGGCCTCTTGGGTAGCGTGCTCGGTATTGCGCTGGGCACCGGGCTGGCAATACTGGCGCTGCGCATGTTGGGCGGCGATCTGGGTGGGGGCTATTTTTCTGGGGCCATGCCCGCGCTGCAATGGAGTGGCGGCGCTGCCTTGTTGTTTGGCGGGCTAGGCGTGTTGGCGGCCTTGGTCGGCGCCTGGTGGCCGGCGCGCATGGCGGCGCGTATGGCACCGGCGCAAACGCTCAAAGGCTTGGGGCTGTCGGCGCAAGGCTCGGGGCACGCCAGCGCAGGCCTGGCTTTGCTCGCCGCTGGTGTGGTGCTGGCACTGCTGCCGCCGATTGGCGGCGTGCCGCTGGCGGCCTACATCAGCGTCGCTTTGATACTGCTGGGCGGCATCGTCGCCCTGCCCCCTTTGGTCGGTTGGCTGCTGGACATGGTCGCGCCCCTGGTGGCGCACAAGCCCCTTGCTCTGCTGGCGGTGGAACGCGCACGGCGCATGCGTGCGAGTGCCGCGATTGCGGTCAGCGGCGTAGTCGCGTCGCTGAGTCTGGCGGTAGCGCTGACGGTCATGGTGGGCAGCTTTCGGGGCTCCATGCTGCAATGGCTGGACACGGTGCTGCCTGCGGCCTTGTATGTGCGCACCTCGGGGAGCGCAGGCAGCAGCGAACATGCCTACTTTGACCCGCAACTTATACAAGCGATTCGCGCCTTGCCGGGGGTGGATCGGCTGCGCCCACAGCGCAGCATGCCTTTGATATTCGACAGCACGCGCCCGCCGGTAGCGCTGCTGGTGCGGCCTTTGCGTGAAACACAAAGCGCGGATGCGGCAACGCTGGCTAGCGACCTGCCGCTGCTGGCCCCGGCCCTGCCCGCGCCCGTGGGTTTTATTGCGGTGTACGTCAGCGAAGCCATGGTGGACTTGTATGGCGCGCGCGCTGGCGCCGAACTTGCGCCGCTGGCAACAGCGCTGGCCGCGCAAACCCGTGCGGGCATAGATAAGCCGCGCTTTTTTGTGGCCGGTGTGTGGCGCGACTATGCACGGCAGTTTGGCACCGTAGTCATAGACAGCCGGGACTTTGCGCTCCTGAGCGATGACGCGCGGGTGAACGACCTGGCGCTGTGGCTGCAAAACGGCGCAGATAGCAGCCAGGTAGAACAGGCGATTCGCGATCTGGCCAACGCGATGGCAGCCAAGGAGGCAAGTACAAAGCGCCCTCAAGCACAGGTCGAAGCAAACGCCGGTGCTCCGAATGCGGAGGATTTCACCCCCCAGAAACAGTCAAACCCGCTTGCCGATAGCGCGCCGACGGCGGTGCACCAGGCCGCAGCCGTAGAAGACGCGCCCGCCAGCCTGCTGGAATTCGGCTCCGCGCAAGAAATTCGCAGTCGCACCATGGATATTTTTGACCGCAGCTTCGCGGTCACCTACTGGCTGCAAGCCGTGACGATCGGCATCGGCTTGTTTGGCGTGGCGGCCAGCTTTAGCGCCCAAGTGCTGGCGCGGCGCAAAGAGTTTGGGCTGCTGCTGCACTTGGGCCTGACGCGGTCGCAAGTGCTCCAAGTGCTGGCCCTAGAGGGCGCCGCCTGGACCACGCTGGGTGCCATCGCCGGCATGGTGCTGGGCCTGGCCGTCGCGGCAGTGTTGGTCTATGTGGTCAACCCGCAAAGCTTTCACTGGAGCATGGACATGCAAGTACCGGTGCTGCGCTTGCTGACTCTGGCCGCAGCCGTTATTGCCGCCGGCACTCTTACTGCGTGGGTAGCGGGCCGCGCCGCCGCTGGGCGCGATGCGGTGATGGCGGTGAAGGAGGATTGGTAAAAACAAGGCTAGGTAGCTGAAAGAACAAGTTCGTCCAATGCCTTAGCGCCTTACAACCAGCCCTCCATTTTTTGGGTCGCCTGTTCTGAAAACTTCAGCATCTCAGCCTCTGCGGGATCGCCACGCAAGGCCAAGCATTTACTGCGTAGGCCATCGATAAATGAAGGTGCTTTGGTACCGGGCACCCAAAACTGAACTAGGCGAAGTCCCCTTCCCCGCCTGGGATCGCACGTCCAGCCGACCTTGGGCGCTTGATTATTGATTTGCGCCATTCAACACCTCCGTAATGATCTTATATTGACGTTAAATGCAAGCATATGGATATTTTTTAAAATTCACGATCATATTCTTGAATATTGATGCAAAATATCCAGTATGAATCAAATTGCGACAAAGCCCAAACCCAACTTGCTCGGTCTAGACGCCGCCCAGGTGTGGGACCTGGCGCTGGCGCATTCCCAACTCCAAAGCCTGGGCCAGGTCAACAACAAACGGGCTACCGAGCGGCGCATTCAGTCGCTTGGCTTTTTGCCTCCGGAAATCTCTGAATCCCATCTTGCCGACGAGCTTGGCCGCGCGCTTAACCGCCTGGTGCTGGACTGGGCGCTGGCCCAAGCGCGTAAGCAGCGGCATCGGGTGGTGTTTGCGGAACTAGGCCGCCTACCAAGCGGCGATAGCTGCCTTTTTGCCAACGATGCCCGTGGCGCGCGTTGGTGGCTGCCGCTGGATAAGGACGATGCGGACAGCATTTGGCAGGGCGTGGTGGCTCTGCAAAACCACATCGGCAAGGCCATCACCTTGTTTGCCCACGGCGCACTGACAGCCTTGTTGCGGGATTGGACAGGCAATGAGCACATCCATTTGGTTCCGCAAGCCTATCGACCGGTACTGCCGCCCTCACCGCCCCAGCGCCTGCGCAACACGGCCAGCTTGCAGACCAAAGCCCCGCAATTACAGCGGCTGGAGGACGAAAGCATTCACATCCTGCGCGAAGCGGTGGCCGAGTCGGACAAGCCGGCCATGCTGTACTCCATCGGCAAAGACAGCGGCGTGATGCTGCACTTGGCACGCAAAGCGTTTTACCCGGCGCCGCCGCCCTTCCCGCTCTTGCATGTGGACACGCGCTGGAAGTTTGAAGAAATGTATTTGTTCCGCGAGCGCGTGGCGCAAGAAAGCGGCATGCAGCTCATCGTGCACACCAACCCGGACGCGATTGCCCGCGACATCAACCCCTTTGACCACGGCTCGGCGCTGCACACCGACATCACCAAAACCGAGGGCCTCAAACAAGCGCTGGACAAACACGACTTTGACCTGGTGTTTGGCGGTGCGCGGCGCGATGAAGAAAAATCGCGCGCCAAAGAGCGGGTGTTTTCCTTTCGCAGCGCTAGCCATCGCTGGGACCCTAAAAACCAGCGCCCCGAACTCTGGAATCTGTACAACACCCGCAAAAACGCAGGCGAAAGCATCCGCGTGTTTCCGCTGTCCAACTGGACCGAGCTCGATGTGTGGCAATACATCTGCCAGGAAGAACTGCCGGTGGTGCCGCTGTACTTTGCCAAGCCGCGTGCGGTGGTGGTGCGACCCGACATGACCATGATGGTGGACGACGCGCGCTGCCGTTTGCAGCCCCAGGAAAAAATAGAAATCCGCACCGTGCGCTTTCGCACGCTAGGCTGCTACCCACTCAGCGGCGCGGTTGAATCCATGACCCAAACACCGCAAGACATTTTGGGCGAACTCCTCAACGCCCGCGACTCGGAGCGCCAAGGCCGCAAGATAGACACCGACAGCGCAGGCAGCATGGAAAAGAAAAAGCAAGAGGGCTATTTCTAATGGCACGCCCGAAAAAATCGACATCCATAAAAGACCCAAGATCACAGCGGATAAATGTATCCGTGGACGAATGGATGGCCCGCCAGGCGGACAAAGAACTGCTGCGCTTTATCACCTGCGGCAGTGTGGACGATGGCAAAAGCACGCTGATTGGCCGCTTGCTCTGGGAAACGCACCAAGTGCCTGATGACCAACTGGCCGCCTTGCTACAAGACTCCAAGCGCCACGGCACGCAAGGCGAGCAGATCGACTTCGCCTTGCTGGTGGATGGCTTGGCCGCTGAGCGCGAGCAAGGCATCACCATCGACGTGGCCTACCGCTATTTCTCAACCCCTAAACGCAGTTTTATCGTGGCCGATACGCCGGGCCACGCGCAGTACACGCGCAATATGGTGACTGGCGCCTCCACTGCCGATGTAGCGCTGCTGCTGGTCGATGCACGCCAGGGGCTGCTCAGCCAAACCCGGCGCCATGCGCATCTGGTATCGCTGATGGGCATACGCCATGTCGTGCTGGCGATCAACAAAATGGACCTGGTAGGTTTTGATGCAGCCGTGTTCCATGCCATAGAGCGCAGCTTTGGCGCGATGGCGCAGACACTGGGTTTTGCCAGCATCACCGCGATCGCTTTATCCGCGCTTCAGGGCGACAACCTGACACGGCCCTCTAGCCGCATGCCCTGGTACCAAGGGCCCACCCTGCTGGACTATCTGGAGACCGTAGCCTTGCCACAAAGCGTGCATGGCGAAATAGCAGGCGCGGTGTTCCCGGTCCAGTCAGTTACGCGTTTGCCGGACGGCGCGCGCGGCCTGAACGGCACGTTGGTGGCAGGCGCATTGGCGGTGGGCGACGCGCTGCGCGTTACCGCCTCGGGCCAGATTGCGCAATTGGCGCGCATTTGCACCTTCGATAGCGACTTGGCAGATTGCAGCGCAGGCCGGGCCGTCACGCTGGTGTTGGACCGCGATGTTGATGTGTCGCGAGGCGATGTCTTGTCGGGTGCAGATGCGCCCCTGCAGATGACCGACCAGTTTGAAGCCACGCTGATTTGGATGCACGAAGAGCCCGGCCTGATCGGGCGCAGCTATGAAATCAAGCTGGCCAGCCAATGGGCGGGCGCGTCTATCACCAACATCAAACACCGCATCAACATCGACACCCTGGCCCACGAAAGCTGCCGTCAATTGGCGCTCAATGACATTGCGGTGTGTAACCTGGCGCTGGGCAAGCCGGTAGTGTTTGACCACTTCGAAGCATCCAAAGTATTGGGCGGCTTTATTGTGGTGGACCGGTACACCCATGCCACAGTGGCAGCGGGTATGGTGCGGCACAACCTGCGCCGCGCACAAAACGTACACCGCCAGGCGCTGAGCATCACGCGCAGTGCGCGCGAACACCTCAACGGCCACGCGGGCCGCGTTATCTGGTTTACCGGCTTGTCCGGCTCAGGCAAATCCACCATCGCCAACGCCCTGGAAAAAGCCCTGCATGCGCAAGGCATGCGCACCTATATTTTGGACGGCGACAACGTGCGCCAAGGCCTGAACAAAGACCTGGGCTTTACCGATGCCGACCGCGTAGAAAACATCCGCCGCGTGGCCGAAGTGGCCAAGCTGATGATGGACGCCGGCCTGATCGTGCTGACAGCCTTTATCAGCCCCTTTAGGGCCGAGCGCGAGATGGCGCGTCGCCTGATTGGTGCAGAAAATTTTGTAGAAGTCTTTGTCGATACCCCGCTAGCCCTGTGCGAACAACGCGACCCCAAAGGCCTGTACAAAAAAGCCCGCAGCGGGCAACTACCCAATATGACCGGCATCAACAGCCCTTATGAGGCACCCTTGCCCGCAGAAGCGCATATCCGCTTGGTCGGTGGCAGCTTGGAGGACAGTGTGGCGACTTTGGTGAAGGGCTGTTTTGGGGGAGCGTAAGGTCAACCACCCCAGGAAAAATCAACCGTAACTCGCTCGGAATGTAGTTGGCCTAATTCACCGGACACTTTGATACTTTAACAATCCCATCGGCTTCAATGATATTGGTACTCAATCATTTATTGAACTGATAGTTGGACATGCTTGCCCGTTCTTGCCAGCATGTCCACCAACGCATCAATGGTGAACTTGATAGCCTTTTTGTTGATCACATCAGAAACTCGCGGGCGTGTAACACCCAGAATCTGAGCCGCGTCAGCTTGTTTTAAATCATTCTCCTCAAT
>CAJBBZ010000061.1 GCA_903951445.1 uncultured beta proteobacterium | reverse complement strand
TACGTCTACTTCATACAAACAACTCAAGCATAGGATGATGGGTTTGGATGGATACAAAAGTGGCTTAAGTTTTGGAGGGCGGTGACAGCCTTCAGCGACCTTAAGCTTGTGGCCCCAATAAGCCCTTACAGTTAGCCATTCAGACCAAGCGCCCGCCAGCGCGCAATACCCACCATGAGCCATATTTACATCTATTCCCCGTCTAGCGCCGTGCGCGACAAAGCCGCTTTTCGCCGGGGCGTGAAGCGTTTGCGGGCCTTGGGCCACGAGGTGGAAATCGATGCTGACGCCTTGTCCAGCTACCAGCGCTTTGCGGGTGATGACGCGACCCGCTTGGCGGCGATTGGGCGGGCGGCGGCCAGCGGTGCCGATCTGGCGATGATTTCGCGCGGCGGCTATGGGCTAACCCGCATCCTGGCCGACTTGCCTTATGCAGCGCTAGCCAAAGCGATTGAATCGGGTACCCAGTTTGTGGGCTTGAGCGATTTCACGGCTTTGCAGCTGGGTTTGATGGCCAAGACCGGCGCGATCACCTGGCAAGGTCCCTGCATAGGCGAAGATTTCGGCACCGAAGACGAGCCCGACGAGATCATGCAGGCCTGTTTTGATGATTTACTTCTGGCCCAGGGCGAAGGCGTCGGCTGGCGCTTGCCACGCGGACAGGCATCGCTAGCCGACCATGAAATTCATGGCGCCAAGCTTTGGGGCGGCAATTTATCAGTACTGGTGTCGCTGATGGGCACTCCGTATTTCCCCAAAGTGCGCGGCGGCGTTTTGTTTTTGGAAGACGTGGGTGAACACCCGTACCGGCTAGAGCGCATGCTGACGCAGTTGCTGCATAGCGGCGTCTTGGCGCAGCAAAAGGCTTTGGTGTTGGGCCAGTTCACCAACTATAAACTGGTGCCGCACGATAAGGGCTTCAAATTGGACACCGTGGTGCAATGGCTGCGCACGCAGGTCTCGATTCCCATCGTCACTGGTTTACCTTTGGGCCATGTGCCGACCAAGGTGCTGCTGCCGGTGGGTGCCAAAGTGGACTTGGTGCTGCAAGGGCGGGAAGCCCTGATGGCCTGGGGCCACTTGTAGGGCTCGGGCTACCTGATTTTGGTTGTCGAAGTAGTCAATGCTTACATTGCCTTGTGTTTATTAACATAATATACATCGTATAAAGTATAAAACACTTTGATGATAGGCGCCCTAAGGAATCGGCCGGGAAATCATGTGCCGCACCAACAGCTTCGCAGCAGCCTGCTTGTTAGCCACATCGGCAAAATCCAGCGCCGTCATGCCCTTATCGTTCTTCAGACTGGCATCGGCGCCTTCTTCGAGCAGCAGTTCCACCGACTGCGGGTTACCGTACATGGCGGCCATCATCAGGGGCGTGGTCTTGCTGGGCGATTCCGCATCGATATACGCCGAATTCTTGAGCAACAGCTTGATCACCTCGACATGCCCCGCGGACGCGGCGTAATGCAAAGGCGTCCAGCCGGTTTTATTGACGTCAGCGTCCAGCGCGATCAAGCGCTTACAGACATCCACCATGCCGCTCATCGAGGCCAACATCAAGGGGCTCTCGTCTTTGATGGTGCGCACCTCGGCGCGTAAGCCTTTGGCGCGCAGCAGCAGGTCCAAAACCGCCGGCGACGGGCGCTTGATCGCCAGTACCAGCGGATATTGGCCATCGGGGCTTAAGGTATTGGGATCAAAACCGCGCGCCAGCACTTTGGCGGCCACCTGGGCCTCATCAGTTTTCAGGGCCTGGAAAAAATCGTCGTAAGAACCTGCGCTGGCTGGAAAAAACCAAAGCAAAACAATAAGATAAAACGTATATTTAAAGTTAAACATACAATGAATCTCAATCGCTATTTGCTGGTTGACCTAAGCCTTCAGGCCTAAATAAGCGGAAAAAATTGTCTCCGCTGGCCTGGCCTACCTCCTCCACGCTACAGCCCCGCACCTGCGCAATCTGTTGCGCCACCAAGGGCACAAAAGAGGGATTGTTGGTTTTCCCCCGGTGCGGCACCGGTGCCAAATAGGGGCTGTCGGTCTCAATCAGCAAGCGATCCAGCGGCACCCAGGCGGCAATATCGCGCAAATCCTGGGCGGTTTTGAAGGTCACGATGCCGGAAAACGAAATATAAAACCCGCGCTCCAAGGCTGCCCGGGCCACCTCAGCCGTTTCGGTAAAGCAGTGGAACACGCCGCCGGCGCTACCCTCTGACCCGTCTTCGCCCTCCTCGCCCAGTAAAGCCAAAGTGTCTGCCGAGGCACTGCGGGTATGGATAACCAGCGGCTTGCCGAGCGCACGCGCGGCGCGTATGTGCACCCTAAAGCGGTCCCGCTGCCACTGCATATCGGCCACGGTGCGCCCGTTGAGGCGGTAAGAGTCAAGACCCGTTTCGCCAAGCGCCAGCCC
>CAJBBZ010000060.1 GCA_903951445.1 uncultured beta proteobacterium | reverse complement strand
GCGACTACGGCGGCGTGCGCAAAGAGCGTGTGGTGGACCAGGTGGTAGTCAACCACGGCACGCTGCCGCTCGAAGACCTGTACTTTGCCCTCAAACCCCATTCCAGCAACCTGGGCGCGGTGGACTATGGCCAACTGATTGCGGGCGAGGCGCAAACCGTGGCCAGCAACCCGGGCGGCGGTTTTCAGCTGTTTAGGATTGGTGACGCAGTGGCAGCGCGCAATACGCATGCGGCGGTATTGGATGGGTTGCGGTTGGCGCGGGAGTTGTAAGAACAGCCAGCACTACCAACGGCGCCGATCGGTTTCAAGCCGCAATGTTCCAAATAGCCAACGCTACGCAGCAGCCAGCTCTTGCGTCAGCTCTGGGTGCTTGCTGATAAGCCGCAGCAAGCACAGCACCCCGCCTGGAGGGGTGAATCTACCTTGCTCCCAGTCCCGCAAGGTGGCAACGGGCGTGGCAATGCGTTCGGCAAATGCCTGCTGAGACAGACCTGTTCTAGACCGCGCTTGGCGCACCAGTATCTGCTCGGGCGTCGTCACTCGGCCCACACTGGCCTTGGCCTCTTCCAGCGCTTGGCGCAAGTCTGGCAAGGGCATCCCGGCATCAAGCTCGATGGCCTTTGCGGCCTTTTCAATGTCAATTTTTTTCATCTCAAATCGCTTTCTTAATGTCACTCGGCCCGACGTTGGACTGATCTGCCTTGGTGTAAATGATGACCAAAAGCACGACGCCCTGCTCGGTCAGATTGAAATACACCACACGCACTCCACCGCGCTTGCCCCTGCCGCCGACCGACCAGCGCACCTTACGAGCGCCCTGCGCACCAGGAATGACATCACCTGCGAGCGCGTTTTCTGCGATCCAGTTGATGAACTCAATCCTCTCGGGTTCATTCCAAATCTTCTCCGCTTGTTTTTGAAAGCTTGGGGTTTCGATCACGGTGTACATGGCATGGAAAGTACGGGCGTCCCGTACTTTAGCAGGGTTAATGAAATACCGTGGAGAGAATGCAACGGCACGGAGTCGTCCACAAACACGACGGGCCGTCTTCTGTTGCGCGTCAGCAATTGCCTTTCGCGCGGTTGTGCGTCTTGCAAAGCAATTGGCAATTTTTGATGGCCGTGTCACCGCCTTTGCTCCATGCCGTCACGTGGTCGGCGTCCATTTCTGGCAAGGGCCAGATTTTCTTGTTATTGGACTCATGGCCGATTGCGCAATGCGGGCAGTTCGATTTGTCTTGGGCCTTCGCCTTCTGGGTTTGTGTCGCATAGACCGACTTCTTGGTGGCATCGTCGAAAATTCGCAACTCCAATAACTTGGTGTCTTTCGATCCGCCCAATAGATACTCAAAAATCCCTCGGCGATTTTTGACATAAGAATCGCCATAGAGCCGCGCCACGCTTGCCGCAAGTACTGTTGGGTTGTACGGTTGATCGTGGTAGGTCTCGTACAAACGGCCCCAATCCAGTAATCGCATCTCACTTTCAACGCTGATGAATACTGAAGATACCCAACCGATCACGCTATTGAAATAGCTGACAAGCTCATGGATGTTTGCATCGTTGCGGTGGGTGCTCATGTAATGGCCGATTTCGCCCTTGCTCACCCATTTCAGGGCACACTCCAAATAGTCCTGCCGGATGACACTGCCCTTGACGTACGCACTCCACTTTTGCGTGTTGGCGTTTTGGCTGTTGCTGAAGGTTTCTTTGGCCAGCGTGACAAATTTCCCT
>CAJBBZ010000059.1 GCA_903951445.1 uncultured beta proteobacterium | reverse complement strand
GTGCTCCGGGCTCAGGTTCAGGCGGATGGGATTGCCTTCGCGCCAGTAGCTGGATATTTGCAGCACGCCCGGCCCGCTCAGGCCCCGGTGGGTAAACAACAGGTCTTCGGCAAACTGCATGCCGTTTTTCTTGTCGCCGGTGGCAATCTGCACCGGCAGCGACAGCCCAGCCAGGGCCGCAAACGGTGCCCACACCTCGGGGCTGAAGGTGAGCGGCACCAGGGCAGGGCGGGTGGGCACCAGCGGCAGGCCAAACTGCTTGGCGATGCGGTAGCCAAAATCCGTAGCGCCAATTTTGGGAATAGACAAGCCGCCCGTGGCTATCACCAGCGCGCGCGCCTGCACTGTGCCGCGGGCAGTGTCGATCTGGTAGCGCATGCCACCCTGCGCGCCGTCGCTGTAACGCACCGCCCCAACGGCGCAGCCTTGCCAGCGCGTGACGCCGCCCTTGTCGCACTCGGCCAGCAACATGGCGATCAGGTCTTCGGCAGAGCGGTCGCAAAACAACTGGCCTTTGTGCTTTTCGTGAAACGCGATGCCGTGGCTTTTGACCAGGCCCACAAAATCTTGTGCCGTGTAGCGCGCCAGGGCCGAACGGCAAAAGCGCGGGTTGTCGATTAAAAAATTGGAAGCGGTGGTGCCGGTGTTGGTGAAATTGCAGCGCCCGCCGCCAGAGATGCGGATTTTCTCGGCCACTTTGTCGCTGTGGTCCACCAGCAAGACCTTTTGCCCCAATTGCCCGGCGACGCCCGCGCAAAACAGGCCAGCGGCACCGGCGCCGACGATGACAACATCAAACATTTCCATGCGGCGATTGTCGCGCGCCTGCTGTAAGGCAGGCGGGGGCGGGGCTTAGGCCTTGAGCGGCAGGGTTTGTAAACGCTGGCCATGCTGCCGAAGCGAGTGTCGCCCTATCGCGATAAAAACAAATTGAATAACGCTAATCGTTACAAATTTCAATATATAGTGCACGCATAGAACCTGCGCGCGAACCTAACGAGCGAGCGGGTGGACTGCAAAGAAGGAGCGCCGGGTTTCATGAGAAATTTATGCCTATGTGGAAAAACGGAATATGGCCGTCCAAGCCATGGGGTAAGAGGTTTGCAGCCATTTCAACAACAAAATGTATCGACTTGGTCAGGATGTATCAAGCGGGTTTTGCGGTCTACATTACCTTAGGCTCAATCATGGCTGCAGACAAACATGCTTTAGAGGTTATGTCCAGATTTCAACGATATATAAAATCTAGAGATTTAGCAGAAATTGAGCGTTACTCGCTTGAAAATTTACTCCATGCAGATGAATCGCTTGGTGATCGAGACGTTAATGCCGATTTTCGAATTGCATTACGTAACCGCATTCAAGATATTCAAAACAAAGACGAAAAGAATTATCAGAGCTGGGTGCGGGTCGTTGGTTATGTAGTCGCATTTGTGGCCGGTGTGCTCGCCACTCTTTTTGCGGGCTGGCTTGCCTAGCAAGCCTAACCCATCATTCAAGCGGGCCTTCTAACGGCGCCTCTTAATTTAAGCGTTAGATATCTGAAGGGGAGCTCGGTGTGACGCCAGAAGAAGAAACGAACCCCAAACCCACCTTTGTCGGATTCCAACTTCATCACTTTTTCATTTCTCAACCGCCCGAAGGGGCACAACATTAGAGGGCTTAACCATGACAACTAAGAAAATCGGCAGAGACGCAGGTTCCGGGCAAATCAAGCCGGTGAAGGAAGCACAAAAAGACAAGAAGGGGTCTGTGGTGGAAACAATCAAGACGCCTCCCAAGTCGCCTCCGCCAAAGAAAGGTAAATAGCATCGCCACCTTTAGCATGACAATTGATTGGGATCTACGACATCAGTCTGAGATTTCGCAGCTGTTTGTGTTGCCCGGTCATTTCTAGGATAGGTGCCACGAGCCATGTTAATTCCCAAAGAGCAAGCGAAGGCAATCGGACGGTTTCACCTGGCGGACCCGTCAGAGCTGGATTCGCGCGATCCAATTGCAACATTCACGCGCCATTGGTGACGGGTTGTTTGAGTTACGTCCGCGTGGGCGATATGGCATTGGTCGGGCGTTTTATTATTTTTTGATGGGCAAGAGAGTAGTCGTTCTGCATGCGTTAATAAAGAAGTCGCAGTAGACCCCTGACAAGGAATTGAATATGGCGCGAAAGCGCCTGAAGGAGGTAATGCATGGCTGACTTGAAGTACAAACCGGTTCCTCATAATCACGCTGAATTTTTGGCGGCGGCAAGGCAGCGCCCGGGATTTAATGATGCCTACGACAGCCTTGAACTCGAATACACCGTTGCAAGCCAGATGCTCAAAGCGCATGAGAACGCTGGCTTGACGCAAGACGTAGCCGCGGCACGCATGGGTACACCAAAGAGTTCAATTTCGCGCTAGTTCACTTAAGTAAGCTTCAGCGGCAAGCTGCGCAGCCGCTTGCCGTTCAGCGCAAAAACCGCATTAGCCACGGCAGGTGCCAGGGGCGGCACGCCGGGCTCGCCCACTCCGGCGGGCGTGCGCTCGCTGGGCACGATGTAGGTGTGCACTTGCGGCGCGTGCGCCATGCCCACCACGTAGTGCTGGTGAAAGTTGCGCTGCTGCACTTCGCCTTGCACGATGTCCACTTCGCCCCATAGCGCTGCGGACAGGGCAAACACTACCGAGCCTTCCATTTGCTGGGCCACGATGGCCGGGTTCACTACGGTGCCGCAGTCGATGGCGCAAAACACGTCGTGTACGCGCAAGGCGCCGTCTTCCATCGACACCCGCGCCACTTGCGCCACGATGGAGCCAAAGCTCTCGTGCAGCGCGATGCCTTGCGCCTGCCCCTCGGGCAGCGTTTTGCCCCATTGGGCTTTTTCGGCAGCCAGGTTCAGCACGGCCAAATGGCGTGGCGCGTCTTGCAGCCATTGCTGCCTGAAGGTCAGTGGGTTGGTGCCTGCCTTGGCGGCCAACTCGTCGATAAAGCTTTCCGAGAAAAACGCGTTGTGCGAATGCCCCACCGAGCGCCAAAAGCCTACCGGTATGCCCACCTTGGTGGCCACATGCGCCATTTTTTGGTGGGCAAAGCCGTAGGGCAGATCAAACAAGCCTTCGGAATCAGTTTTGTCCGGCGCGTCAAACGGTCCGGCAAACGCAGGTAGCGCCCGCTCCATCCAGCGCGGGCTGATGGAGTCACCAGCGGATTTGATTTGCAGGCTTTGCACTTGGCCCAGTCCGTCGTGGCTGGCTTGCAGCTGGGCCACATGCATGGGCCGGAAAAAGTCGTGCGTGCTGTCCTCTTCACGTGACCAGCTGAGCTGCACCGGCTGGCCGGGCAGGGCCATGGCCACTTGCGCGGCGAGCACCACATAGTCCACCTCCAAGCGCCGACCAAAGCCGCCGCCCAGCAAGGTGATGTGTATCTCTACTTGCGCCAAGGGCAAACCCGCTGCCTTGGCAGCGGCTTCGCGCGCGGCCTCGGGCACTTGGGTGGGCGCCCACAGGCTGAGCTTGCCGTCTTGCAGCCAGGCGGTGCAGTTCATGGGCTCCATGGTCATGTGACCCAGGTAAGGCGCGCTGTACGTGGCGCTGAGCGTGTCGCCGCTTGTGGGCGGCGTGCCGCGCTCGTGGAAGGTGTAACCCTCTTCCTTGGCCAGCTGGGCTTGCAGTTGCTCTGCGGCCTGCTTGGTGTCGAGCGCGCCTTGCGGGCGCTGCGCCCATTGCACTTGAAGCGCCTCTACGCCTTGGCGGGCGTGCCAGGTGGTTTTGCCCACCACGGCCAGACCGGCGCTAGCGCCGTGGCTGGGCTTGAGCGGGATGACTTTCAGCACGCCGGGCATAGCCAGCGCCGCAGCGCTGTCCACCGATTGCACGCTGCCGCCGATCATGGGACACAGGCGCACGGCGGCAAACACCATATTGGGCAAGCGCACATCCAGGGCGAAGGTGGCGCTGCCGCTGCTTTTGGCCCACAAGTCTGTGCGCGGCGCAGGGCTGCCAATCAGCGTCCAGTCCTTGCGCGCCTTGGGGCTGACAGCGCCGGGGTTGAGCTTGGCCGCTGCTGCGGCAAATTGCCCGAAGTGGCCTTCTTTGCCCGAGGCATGGCTAATTTTTCCCTGCGTAAACACTAATTCGCCCAATGGCACTTGCCACTGCGCGGCTGCCGCTTGGGCCAGGCTGGCGCGCGCGCTGGCGGCGGCCAGGCGCACCGGCTCCCAGGCGTCGGCCACGCTGGACGAGCCGCCGGTCATGATCAAGCCCAACTCGCGCCCGACTTTGGCCGTCAGCCACTGCGCGGTTTTGACCGTCGCGCTGCGCTTACCCTCTTCGGTTTGCTGCGGATGGAAGGGCAAAAAGGCCAGCACGGCGGCCACGTTGCCGTATAGGGCATCGGGCCCGGCTTGCTCTAAGCGCACCTTGTCCAAAGGAATGTCCAGCTCTTCAGCAGCCAGCATGGCCAGCGCGGTGTGTACGCCCTGGCCCATTTCGCTGCGCGGCATGGCCAGCGCCACCGAGCCGTCCTCGCCAATCTTGATCCAGCCGTTCAGCCCCACGCTGCCTTGCGTGGGCAACATGCTGTCGGGCTTGCCTAGGCGGCTGCGGGGCGGCGCCACGCCCCAGCCCACTAGAAGTGCGCCGCTTGCGCCTAGGGCGCTCAGCAATAGCGTGCGCCGCTTCATGCTGCGCTCCCGGTGGCCTTGGGGGCTGCGCTATTACTTGCGCTCTTAGTCGCGCCACTACTTACGCTGTTTGCTGCGCGGTGGATCGCGGCGCGTACCCGTTGGTAAGTGCCGCAGCGGCAAATGTTGCTCATGGCCGCGTCGATGTCGGCATCAGTTGGTTTGGGCGTACGCGCCAGCAGCGCGGCGGCGGTCATCAGCATGCCGCTTTGGCAATAGCCGCACTGGGGCACTTGCTCGTCAATCCAGGCTTGTTGCAGCGCGTGCGGCTTTTCCGCGCTGCCCAGCGATTCGATGGTGCGAATGTCTTTACCCTGCACCGTAGACACCGGCGTCACGCAAGAGCGCACCGCTTGGCCGTCCACATGCACCGTACACGCGCCGCAGGCGGCGATACCGCAGCCAAACTTGGTGCCCGTCAGATTGAGTTGGTCGCGCAGCACCCACAACAAGGGCGTGGCAGGGTCAGCGTCGGCGTGGGTGCGCTGGCCGTTGATCAGGAGTTGCATACGAAGTCTTCCCGCTGGGGATAGTTGTTTTAAGCGGCGGTATGGTAACGGGAGGGGGAAACCCTTTCGTTGGCCTAGGCAGAGAAGCTGTCGCAAAGGTGCGGCGCTTAGATTAAAAAATAAAGCTATATCGATAACTATTTTTAATTTCGCATTTATAGTAAACACAAGAAAACTGCTCGCAACCCGATCGAAAAGTCGAGCAGGCCGCAACTTAGGATGCACTGAGCTATGTTCCCACTCGAAGCCAAAGAAATCATTGAGGCTCTTGCAAATGGAATCAATCCAGAAACTGGCGAGATTCTGCCGGCGCAAAGCAACTTCAACAGTCCGCAGGTAATTCGTGCTCTTTTTGCGTAAGCGCCCAGCAAACCCATATTGAATTGATGCCGGTTGTCTTGCAAGATCGTGTGCACGCAAACCATCGTGGACACCATGCTCAAAGATTCAGAGATTTCTAGATACTCAGCCCGGCGCACC
>CAJBBZ010000058.1 GCA_903951445.1 uncultured beta proteobacterium | reverse complement strand
TCAAGTGCATGGATGAGCGCATACACGCAGGTGACCGAATACGGATTGCCACCGATGAGCAGTGGATGAAAGCTCATGACGATGCGCAGCTTGGGGTGCTTGATGTGCTGGGCCACCAGGCTGTAAATAGAGCGCCAGGCTTGCATGCGCGCCAGGTTGGGCATGGCTTTGACCACATCGCCCAGTGTCTCAAAAGGAATCATGCCCAGCTCTTGAAAGCCGAGCTGAAAGCAACGTTCGGAAGCCTGCATCAAGTTTTTGAAGCCTTGCACATCATCCGGGCTGAGCGCGGCAATTTGGTCGAGCATGGACTCGTCATCATTGCTGTAGTCAAAGTGCGTGCCGTCATCAAAGCGGATGCGGTAGAAAGGCGCCATCAGGCGCAGGTCCACATGGTCTTGCATGCGCTTACCGCACAAGGTGAACAACTCTTCGATCAGATGCGGCAAAGTGATGATGGTGGGGCCAGCGTCAAAGGTAAAGCCGTCTTGCTTGTGCACATAGGCGCGGCCACCGGGGGCGTCTAGCTTTTCTAGCATCTGCACGCGATAGCCTTTGACCGACAAGCGTATGGCTGCGGCCAAGCCGCCAAAACCGGTGCCTATGACGATAGCTGTCGGGGCTTTGCCGCCGGTGACCAAGGCGGGGCCGTGCGTACCGCCACCGGCATCGCCACCACCGTCGCCGATGCCGTCAATGGATTTGAAATAGTTTGTCATGCTTATCCAAAGTGGGCGCCAGCACGGGCGCGGCGTGGGCATCAAAAGTATCTGCGGCGGTTTGGTCTTTTTTCTTGCGCAATGCCCAACGCCACAAGGCGGTGGTGTCCAGCGGCAGCACCAGCATGAGGTGCTCCAAAATCGCCAAGGCCAGCATGGTGCCTACCAACACCGCACCCACGGCCTGTGCCTGGCTAGTCAGCGGGCTGGATGCAAAAGCCACCAGCCACCACAAACAGACACTGGCCAAGACCACGGCGAACGGGAAGAAGGCGTTGAAGCGGCGGCGGCGAAAGAAACTTTCTAGATAGGCCAGGTGCGCGGGCAAAAATTCTTCGCTTAAATTGCGCACGCCAAAAAACAGATTGAGCTTGGCACTGGTACGCATGATCCACAGCACCAAGTAGGTGCCGGTGCCGACCTGGTTGGGCGCATCCCAAGTAATAGCCACGATGGCGCAACCGACCAGCAAAATCGCCAGTTCGTGCCATAACACGGCGCGCAGCGATTGCACAAAACGCGGCCAACCGACTGCGCCCTGTGGCAGCGCGGTAGTGCGTGGGCCGGTGATCCAGCCGGTGAGAAAGCTCAGCTCATTCCAACCCCAGGCCAAGAGCGCACAGGTAAATGCACAGTAGGCACCAGCCACTCCGGTTTGCTGCGCGGTGTGGGCCAGGCCCACCAGCGAAGCGACCCCAAGCAAGGACGATAAAGCCTGGCTAAGCGCAACCGTCGAGCGCGACATACGGTTGAGCAGGATGACGATGCCGGTGCTAAACCACCAGATAAATATCGCAAACCCGAGCGCAACAGAGGCATCGTTCATCCGCAGCTTTCTTGGTGCCGAGCCGCAGGCTTTACCAGGCCGGAACCATGCGCACTTGCGCGGGCAGCGTATGGTGTAGCACCGGCATGAAGTACAGGCGCACAAAAGTGGCCGCGCCTGATACGGCCCAGCGTGCACGCTGCAAGGCGCCGATCACGCCGCCACGCGCTTTGGCTTTGTCCATCTGCGTTTGCGCATGGAACAAATGCGCAAGCCCTTCTCGGAATGCGGGGTTGTCAATGTCCAGACTCACCGGGAAGACCTGGCGCGTGATCTCGTTGGTGATGCGAAACACTTCGTAGTCGTAGGTGGTGGACTCCAGGCCCATTTCATGGTGCAGCATGGGGCGGCTGTGGTCACGCACATACATGGTGGCGTAAACCGCCAGCAGGAAGAAGCGAATCCAAAAGACATTACCGCCGCGCAGCAAATGCGGGTTGGCACGCATGATGAGCGCAAAGGACTCGCCATGGCGGAACTCGTCATTGCACCAACGCTCAAACCAATGGAATATGGGGTGGAAACGCTTGTCCGGATGCCTTTCCAACTGGCGGAAGATGGTGATGTAGCGGGCGTAACCAATTTTTTCGGAAAGGTAAGTCGCGTAAAAAATGTACTTGGGCTTGAAGTAGGTGTAGGCCTTGGTGCGCTTTAAATCGCCCAGGTCGATGCCTAGGCCGAAGTCTTTGAGCGACTGGTTGATAAAGCTGGCGTGGCGCGATTCGTCGCGGGCCATATAGCGCATGAGCTGCTTGATATCCGGGTTTTCGACGTTTTTGAAAATCTCGTTGTACAAAATACAACCTGAAAATTCAGAGGTCAAAGACGAGATCAAAAATTCTAAGAACTCCTGGCGCATCTCCGGGCTGACTTGCGAAAAGCGCTCGGCTACTTCTTTCGCAAATTCGGGAGTGCGTTGGAAGTGGTCGTGGTTGTTATCACCCTCGTACTCGGCCATCATCGTGTCCCACTCGGTGCGCATGGAGGAGACGTCAAGACGGTCCATCGCTGCAAAGTCCGTGGTGTAAAAGCGCGGGCTGAGCATGGTGCTCTCCACGGCTTTTTGCGAGGCTTTTTCTGCCGAGTCGATGGACGGGGTCGCTTGCATGAAATTGCTCCGGTTCAGGGTTATGGTTATTCAGGCTGCATCGCCAAAAAGCGGGCGAATTCAGCCGTATTGGTCGGTCCAAATGATTCTAGGTCGACCCTTTGGCCAGTGCTGGGGTCCATCAAAGTGACCCGGCCATCGACACGGGCTATCAGGTCAAAGGGCTTGTCCGAGCCGATGCCGCGCGAATAGCGCTCGCGTGCCAGGGCGCGCAGCGCGCCGCGCACGAAGCCTTGCTCGCCGTGCAGCACCGCCAGCTTCTCGCCGGTGAGGCCATCAGCCACCAGCACACCGCCATCTTTCTGGTCTTGAAACAGCAAGGAGCGCTGCACGGTGGGCGCAGCAGCAAGCTGGTCCGGGCCGTTGCCGGTGATGCGGATTAAGCCGACCGAAATCAAGGAAAACGCAATGATGCCGCCGGCGCAGTACAACACCCACTTGGGAAAGCTGTCCGGCGTGGTGTTGGCGGGCTTGGCGGCCAAGGTATAGCTGCTCATGTGGGGCTTACTTGCAGCTCAGGGCTGGCATGGCGGCTGGCGCTTTCTTGCACCACCGGCTTGGCTTGCATGCCGGTTGCTTGCGACCAGGCATCGCGCACGTGGGCGGCCACGGTTTGCACATCGGCAATGGCGCGCAAAGTAGGCTCGGGCTGGTTGATGCGCCAGGGGCGCACGCTGGGCCACAGGTGCACCCAGGCGATACGGTCATCACCTTGCAGCGCCAGGCTGATATCGCCAAAACCGCTGTCTAAGTTGCGCACATCAGCGGCTGCAATCCGCTTTAAAGGCAGGTTAAAGGTCACCGTCAGCACAATGCCCAGGCGCATCACGATGCGCTTATTCGTAACCGTATAGACGGTGGTGCGCGCTGTCATCCAGGCCAGTGTCCAGACGCAAAGCAGGCCGGTGAGGGACAGCGGAAGAATCCACTTGACCGAGAGCAGCAGCGCCATAGGACCGGCGCCGGACTCCAGCGTAGGCCATGCACAAGCCAACACCAGCAGACCGAAGTAAAAGACCAGTTTGCGGGTATGAAAGGCCGAGGCCGCCAGCGCACGCACGTCCGGCGAGCCTTGCCACACAATGTGCTCATCGGACGGCAAACGCTCGGGCAGTCCGAACTGCGGTTCAAACTCATATTCGTGGCCGAGGTTTTCTACGCTCATGGTCTTTCCTTCTCAGTCTGCAATAGGGGTACGTGGACGCTTAAATCAGGGGTTCGCCGCGTTTGGGATCGGCATACAAGGTGCCTCCACCGTAGTAGGCGCTGATTTTTTCCTCTTCCAGCTTGGTGATCTGGTCGGGGTTGCGCAGTGCCGGCACCGCCGCGAAATGGCGGGCATAGATGGCATGCACTTCCACTTGGTTGCGGCGCACCAGCGAAAACGGTATGGGCAGCAAGACAGTGCGACCACCAGCGATTTCCACTTCCAAGTAGCGGAACATCATTTCGGCAGCGTCGATCCAGATGTCTTTGACCGTACCGCCTTGTTTGCCATCGCCGCCCATGACAGGCAGGCCGCGCGGGTCCACATCTTGTTCGGCTACGGTGTAGTCGCTGGCAATACGCAGGGGTTGCAGCAAGGGCTTGCCGTCGAGGCTGCGCTCAGGTACGTCTTCACGCATAGACCAGGCACCAGGGCCTACGCCCGATGTCATCGCATCGCCCGTAGGCTCGATGGGCGATCCTGAACCCATGCCGGTAGAGGCGCCGCTAAAGGGTGGCTCTTTGCGGCTCAGGTCGGGCACGGTAACGCTATGACCGCCTGCGAGCAAAAAGGTCTTGGGCTCCGGAATGGGAAAGCCTTTGATCACGGCCCGCCCGTTGCTGCCGGACTCCATGGGATAGCCCTCGCGGTGGCCTTCTTGCACAAGGTAATAAATAAGGCCGGCGAAAAAGATCCAAAATACATAGAGCAGTATTTGGGCTAGATCGACGTAGCCAGTGATGTTTCCGACAGTTTGCATGGCGACTTCTCCTTCAATGACGACTAGGTACGTAACTCGGCCAGGCCGAGGGTGGATGGGACTACGGGCGAAAAAACCGTGCTGCGTTTGACCAGGGGACCAATCGCAATCAAGGTGATGAACAGGAACAGCATTTCGACGTGATAGACCATGCTGTAGCCGACAGAAGGGTCGGTCATGCCAGGGCCCCACAGGCCTTGGGTGGCGATGCCGCTGACCACATCACGCAAGGCACCGCCGAAAAACATGGCAATACCGGCGGCTGCGGACTGCACCGCACCCCAGGCGCCAAGCGCCAGGCCGACAAACTTGCCCTCCATGCGCATGGCGGTAAACAGGGTTCCAACGGCAAACAAACCGCCGCCAAAACCGATGCCTAATGCGCCCACGCGGAACAGCCATCCAGCCTCCAATGGTGCAGAAAAAATGACCGCTGAAAAGGCCGGTAGACCGGCCAGCGTTCCGTAGGCGGCAAGGCGCATCGGGTCTATGCCTTTGGCTAATTGGCGGCCCGAGACATAAAAGCCGAGCAAACCACCGGCGGCCAACATGGCTGTCAGCGCGCTGGTGGCGCCCACGCTGAGCTTGAGGATTTCGCCGCCATAGGGCTCCAAAATAATGTCCTGCATATTGAAGGCCACGGTGCCCAAAGCTGTAGCCCATAAAAAGCGGCGCGCATTGGGCAAGGCGATGAACTGCGCCCATACTTCTCTGAACTTGGGCTGCACCTGGTTTTTAAGTGCGGCTACACGCTGCGGGTTGCGTGGCTCTTGTTTCCACAGCGCGATGGCGTTGAGCACCAGCACCACCAGCGCACTGCCCTGCACTACTTGCACCAAATGTTCTGGAGTGAACTCGGAGAGCAGCACGCTAAATATCAAGCTACCGCTTACCGCGCCGACCAGCAGCATGGTATAGAGCAGCGCCACCACGCGCGGGCGCGTCTCTTCGCTGGCCTGGTCCGTGGCCAGGGCCAAACCAGCAGTTTGCGAAGTTTGCAATCCAGCACCCACCAGCAAGAACGCCATGCCCGCTGCCGCTTGGCCGACAAAATCAGGTACCGGCACTTGGCCGCGCCCGGACAAGACCAAGAGCGCAAACGGCATCACCGCAAGGCCCACAAACTGTATGAGCGTACCGCCCCACATATAGGGCACGCGCCTCCATCCAAAAGCCGATACATGCACATCCGACTGGTAACCGGTTACGGCGCGAAACGGGGCCACGACCAAAGGCAAAGCCAGCATCAAAGACACCAGCCAAGCCGGTACGCCCAGCTCGACGATCATCACGCGGTTGAGCGTGCCGATCATCAAGGCCGTAGTCATGCCCATGGTGAACTTAAACAGCGTTAGGCGCAGCAGGCGCGGCAGCGGCAAACCGGCGCTGGCTACGTCGGCAAACGGCAGCCAGCTGGCCGGCATTTGCTTGGCGTACTTGGCAAAGGTCTTGGCTCTCATGACCGCAGCCACTCCATGGCTTGGGATTTGTAAAAGCCGCTGGACACGCGTTGGGTGCGGGCGCAAGCCCAGCCATCCAAAGCGCTATGCGCCTTCATTAAACGTGCGATGCGCGCTTCGGCCATGGGCTCCAGCCAAGGCGCGCGGTCACCGCGTGGGAATAAGCGACCCACCGAAATCATGGCCGCAAGCAGCGGGGTGCGCGGCGCAAAGGTAAACACAATAGAGCCGCTGGTGCGTTCAGCCAACTGCGCAAGCGCATGCACCGCATCGTCGGTTTGGTAATGGATGATGGAGTCCATGGCCACCACATGATCGAAGTGACCGAGCGCGGGGTCCAGCATGTCGCCGCTATGAAACTCCACCAGATGCGCCACATCCTGGGGAATACGTTCACGCGCCAGATTGACCAGCGTGGGCGACAAGTCAATCGCGACCACGTGGGCGCCGCGGCGCGCTGCTTCCACGGCCAGCGCGCCTGTGCCGCAACCGGCGTCCAGGATGCGTTTGCCAGAT
>CAJBBZ010000057.1 GCA_903951445.1 uncultured beta proteobacterium | reverse complement strand
GTAACCGTCTTGAATGACGTGAGCCTTAGTTGCAGTGCGGGCGAGGTCCATGTGATCTGCGGTGAAAACGGCGCGGGCAAGTCCACGCTGATGAAGGTGCTCACAGGCATATATGTAGCTGATGAGGGTCAAATTTTGATCGATGGCCACGAGGTCATGTTTGCTGAACCGGGAGAGGCCCGTGATGCAGGTGTTGCCATAATCCATCAGGAGCTTGCGCTGTTGCCCCACCGTAGTGTGGCGGAAAACATATTTCTCGGCCGTGAACCCTCTCACTTTGGGTTGGTCAATCGGGCAGCTTTGCACGACGCGGCTGTTTCGGTGCTCGGCCGGATTGGCTGTCTCCTGGATCCAGAGGCTCTCTGCGGCACTCTTTCCATCGCAGAGCAGCAAATGGTGGAAATCGCAAAAGCTGTATCGCTGAACGCTCGAATCCTTGTGCTGGATGAGCCAACCGCCGCACTTGATGACCACGAGTCGGAAAAGCTGTTCGAACTGATTGCGCAACTTCGGGTGGCTGGCGTGGCGATGCTCTACATCTCACATCGGATGGGCGAACTCATGAGGTTAGCGGACAACATCACGATCATCAAGGACGGACAGTTGATGGCCACTTTGCCCGTTGACAAAGCGACGGTTGACGGCATCGTGCGTCTGATGGTAGGACGAGAGTTACAGGACTTCTATCCTCCGCCAGCTGCGCTGCCACCTGGCGAACAACTGCTGTCACTCGAAGGCTGTGGCAATGAAACTCTGCAAGCGATTACGATGTTGCTGCACGCCGGCGAGATCGTAGGCATTGCTGGCCTGGAAACGTCCGGCAAACTTGACCTTGCACGCGCCATCATCGGTGACACATCATTTACGCACGGCGCAGTTCGCAGCTGGGATCGCCGAGGTGCGTCGCGCAGCCCGCGTGAGGCTGCGCAGCGCGGAATCGGTTATGTGCCGGAAGATCGCAAGCGTGAAGGCCTCGGACTGGGTCAGTCGCTTCGAGACAACGTCGCCCTGACATTGCGAGCCATGGCAAATACTTTTGCCGGAGCGAGTGCAGGTGAGTGCAGTTCACGCTACCTGGACGAAATGCTGAAGAAAGTAGATGTACGCGGTGCCACGCCTGACATGAAGGTGGGTTCGCTTTCTGGCGGAAATCAGCAGAAAGTGCTTCTCGCTCGCTGGCTCGCGCGTGCTCCGCGCGTCTGGATCGTTTGCGAACCAACGCGAGGTGTTGATGTTGGCGCAAAGGCTGCGATTTACCGGCTTTTGCGTGAATTCGCCAACAGCGGCGGGGCGGTATTGATGGTCTCATCAGACGTGCAAGAAATTATCGGGGTGAGTGATCGTATCCACGTCATGGCCTTGGGACAGATTGTGGCCGAACTGCCCCGCGGTAGTTCGGAAGAGGCAATCATCGCGCAGGCGTTGCGTCATGACGACCTGACAGCTGTGGAGCTTGTGGCATGAAGGACGTATCAAATGTCTCGATGGTCCAACCGTCACATTTTCCAGCCCAAGTTTGGCTGTCACGTCACAGGATCCCCCTTGCACTGGTTTTTATCTCCACGCTTGCCTATGCAGCAACGGCGATCGGGACTGGCCAGATGGCACAGCTTTCGCTCGCCGGTGTCATGGGCTTACTGCAGCGCATGGTCGCCCTGGGGCTAGTGGCTCTCGGCCAGAATTTTGTGATGTTGGCCGGCTCAATCGACCTCTCGGTCGCTAACCTAGTGAGCGTAAGCGCTGTACTTTGCGCGTACTTCATGCAAGGTGACGCAGGGCTCATACTGCCGTCCGTGGGCGGTGTGATTTTGATCGCAGGGCTAGTCGGTGCGATCAATGGCGTGTTGGTCGCACGCCTCGGCGTCAGTCCGCTAATCGCGACTTTAAGTATCGGACTAGTGTTGCAAGGCGTACTTACAG
>CAJBBZ010000056.1 GCA_903951445.1 uncultured beta proteobacterium | reverse complement strand
TTGGCCGCTTTGGCTCTGTCAACGGCCAGGCGCAGGCGCGGGTTCATGCCCAGATCGCCCCCGCTCGTACGGGCGGCTACGGTTATTTCGCGGATGATGCGCGTCCAAATCTTGCCCCGCTTTTCGTCCTGGCGGCCCTTGCGGTGCTGAATATTGGCCCATTTGCTATGTCCTGCCACGCGAAATCCTTTGAAAATTCGTTAACCTAAGCCTTCGATTGTACTTTTCGAGGTATCCATGGCCCTCTCTGAAGACGCTGGCATCCTGATCGCCCAAGGCCCGCCCGACAAAAACCCGGCGCAATGTTTTTTGCGCCCCGATAAAGCCAACCGCCATGGCCTGATCACCGGCGCCACCGGCACCGGCAAAACCATCACTCTGCAGACCCTGGCCGAGGGTTTTTCCAGCTTGGGTGTGCCGGTTTTTATGGCCGATGTCAAAGGTGACCTGAGCGGTATTTCCCAAGCGGGCAAAGTGGGCGAGAAGCTAGCCAAAGTGCTAGCCGAACGCGGCCTGGAACCGAGCGCCCCCGCCGCCTTCCCCACCACGCTGTGGGATGTATTTGGCGAACAAGGCCACCCGGTGCGCGCCACCATTAGCGACCTGGGGCCCTTGCTGCTAGCGCGCATGCTCAACCTCAATGACACGCAGGCCGGTGTGCTGCAACTGGTCTTCAAAATTGCCGACAACGACGGCCTGATGCTGTTGGACATGAAAGACCTGCGCGCCATGTGCCAGCACGTGGGCGATAACGCGTCGGACTTCACCACCGAGTACGGCAATATCAGCGCCGCCAGCATTGGCGCCATCCAGCGCGGGCTTATGCAGAGTGAGAGTCAGGGTGGGGAAAAGTTCTTTGGCGAGCCGATGCTCAACATTGCCGACTTCATGCAGACGGACGCCAACGGCAAAGGCTTTGTCAACATCCTGGCTGCCGACAAACTGATGGCCGCGCCCCGGCTTTACGCCACGTTTTTGTTGTGGATGCTGAGCGAATTGTTCGAGACCTTGCCCGAGGTGGGCGACCTGGATAAGCCCAAACTGGTGTTCTTTTTTGACGAAGCGCATTTGCTGTTTGCCGACGCCCCAAAGGTGCTGATTGAACGCATCGAGCTGGTGGTTCGCTTGGTGCGCAGCAAAGGCGTTGGCGTTTTCTTTGTGACGCAAAACCCGCTGGACATTCCCGACAGCGTGCTGGCGCAATTGGGCAACCGGGTGCAACACGCGCTGCGCGCCTTTACCCCGCGGGACCAAAAAGCCGTCAAAGCCGCTGCCGACACCATGCGCGGCAATGCCGGTCTGGACGTGGCCGCCGCCATTACGGAACTGGGCGTGGGCGAAGCCCTGGTCAGCCTGCTGGACGAAAAGGGAAGGCCCAGCCCCACCGAACGCGCCTATGTGCTGCCCCCGGCCAGCCAGATCGGGCCTGTCAGCTCGGCGCAGCGCGCCGAATTGCAAACCCAGTCGATCGTGGCGGGGGTGTATGAAAAAACGATAGACCGCGCTTCGGCATTTGAAGAACTCAAAGGCCAGGCCGCCGCTCAGGCGCTGGCCGAGAAAGAAGCCCGCGCTGCGGCGCCTGCTGCCGGATCCGGCCCGGCGGCGCGTCAGCAAGCACCTGTGCCAAGCGCACCCGAAGCAGCACCCGAGCGCGGCATGCTGGACGAACTGGGCGACCTCATGGGCGGCGGACGCGGACGCAGCCGGGCCAGCGTGGGCGAACAAATCCTCAAAAGCGCCGCCAGCTCGATTGGCCGCGAAGTGGGGCGCCAGATCATCCGGGGCGTTTTGGGCAGCATTTTGGGTGGTGGCCGACGCTGAGTGCCAGCCCACCCCCGGCTGCGCCTCGCCAGCGGGGCAAAGGCTTGGGCAAGGCGCCTGCCGCAGCACCCAAGCCGGATGCGCCGAATACCCGCCCTTTTGGCCTAGGCCTCTTGCGGCTGCGGCTTTACCACCATGGCCTGCAAAGTGTGCAAACCCCAAGGCCGCGCTGACCGGCCCGCCGCTATAGTGCAGCGCATAAGCTGGGCGACGCCAGCGTGGCAGCACAGGTCGCGCTCGGCATGTCGCAAAAAAACAAGCCAGCGTACAAACGGCACTGAATTGGAGACAAGACCATGAACACGCTAGAAGCCAGCGCCCCAGCCCTCATAAGCGAACCCGTGAGCGCGCCCGAACCTGCTCCCGCCCGAGCCAACCGCCGCGTCGGCGGGCGCGAACGGCGCGACCCGAACGCCCGGCCCACCGGCCCGGCCTATATCAAGCGAATCATCCCCACTTACGAAGTGCTCGGCGAAGAAAGCCTGCTCCAAATCGAAGCGACGGCGGCTCGCATCCTGGCCGAAATCGGGCTGGACATTCGCGATGACGATGAAGCGCTGGCGCTGTTCAAGAAATCTGGCGCCAAGGTGGACGGCATGCGCGTGCGCTTTGAGCCGGGGCATTTGCAGGAGGTGCTTAAAACCGCGCCGGCCCAGTTCACCCAGCATGCGCGCAACCCGGCGCACAGCGTGCCCATTGGCGGCAAAAACATCGTTTTTTCGCCGGCCTATGGCTCGCCCTTTGTGATGGACCTGGACCGGGGGCGGCGCTACGGCACCATCGAAGACTTTCAAAACTTTATCAAGCTGGCCTATAGCAGCCCCTGGCTGCACCACAGCGGCGGCACGGTGTGCGAGCCCACCGATGTGCCGGTGAACAAGCGCCATCTGGACATGGTGTATTCGCACATTCGCTATTCGGACAAGGCCTATATGGGGTCTATCACCTCCGAGCAGCGCGCCGAAGATTCGATTGCCATGAGCCGCATTTTGTTTGGCGAGAAGTTTGTCGATGAAAACTGCGTCGTCTTGGGCAATGTAAATGTCAATTCGCCCTTGCTGTGGGACGGCACCATGACCAAGTCGGCCCGCGCCTATGCGCGCGCCAACCAGGCGGCGGTGATCGTGCCCTTTATCTTGGGCGGCGCCATGGGGCCAGTGACCAATGCGGGTGCGATTGCGCAAGCGCATGCTGAGACCATCGTCGGCTGCGCGCTCACACAGCTGGAGCGGCCCGGCGCGCCGGTGATTTACGGCAACTTTTTATCCAGCATGTCGCTGCGTTCGGGCTCGCCCACTTTTGGCACGCCCGAGCCGGCCATAGGCTCGATGGTGGTGGGCCAGTTGGCGCGCCGCTTGAATTTGCCGCTGCGCTGCGCCGGGTCTTTTACTACCTCCAAACTGCCCGATGGCCAGGCCATGCAAGAGAGCGTGATGTCTATGCTCTCAGCCATCCATTGCGGCGCGAATTTCATACTGCATGCAGCCGGATTTTTGGACGGGCTCTTGTCCATGAGCTATGAAAAATTCATGATGGACGCCGATTTTTGCGGTGCGCTGCACAGCTATGTCAACGGCGTTACCGTGGACGAAAACTCTCTGGCCATGAGCGCTTTTCAGGGGGTCACGCCCGGTGGCCATTACCTGGGCAGCGCGCACACCATGGCCAACTACACCACTGCGTTTTTTGACTCCAGCATTTCGGATGACACGCCGTTTGAGACCTGGACCGAAGCGGGCCAAAGCGACGCGGCCACGCGCGCCAACAAGCGCTGGAAGCAATCGCTGGCCGAATACGTGGCGCCGCCCATGGACGAAGCGGTGGACGAAGCGCTACGCGACTTTATCGACCGCACCAAAGCGTCTATGCCGGACCAGTGGTACTAAGCACAAGCACATCGCAAGCGCGCAGTAGTGAGCCGCATGCACGCCAGCCAGAAGCTCCCTTGCCCGACTAGCACCGGGCCACATGACCCCAAAGGCATCACCCTCAACTGCCATTGAAGCGCCAAGAAAAAAGACCATGAACAGCACCGCCTCCAAAGACCCATTGCTTCAGCCTTTTCAGCTTAAACACCTGCGCCTAAAAAACCGGCTGATGATTACCTCGCACGAGCCGGCCTACCCCGAAGACGGCATGCCCAAGGCCAAGTACCGCGCCTACCATGTAGAGCGCGCCAAGGCCGGTATCGCCCTGACCATGACCGCAGGCTCGGCTGCCGTGTCACGCGACAGCCCGCCGGTGTTTAACAACATATTGGCTTACAAAGACGAAGTCGTGCCATGGATGCGCGACCTCACCGACGCCTGCCACGAACATGGCGCGGCAGTGATGATCCAGATTACCCACCTGGGTCGGCGCACCAGCTGGTCCAAGGCCGACTGGCTGCCAGTGGTGTCGCCCTCGCACGAGCGCGAGGCCTCGCACCGCGCCTTCCCCAAAAAGATGGAAGACTGGGATATCGACCGCATCATCCGCGACTATGCCGACGCCGCCGAACGCATGCACGCTGCCGGAGTCGATGGCCTGGAGCTGGAGGCCTACGGGCATTTGATCGACCAATTTTGGTCGCCCTCCACTAACACGCTGGACGCGCCCTTTGGTGGCGCATTAGAAAACCGCGTGCGCTTTGCCATGGAAGTGGTGCGCGCGATTCGCAAGCGCGTGGGGCCGGAGTTCATTTTGGGCGTGCGCGGCGTGGCCGACGAAGTGCGGCCTGGCGGCATCAGTGCAAAAGATGGCATAGGCATCGCGCGCTACCTGGCCAACTCGGGCATGGTGGATTTTTTGAACATCATCCGCGGCCATATCGACACCGATGCGGGCCTGACCGATGTGATTCCGGTGCAAGGCATGGCCAGCGCGCCGCACCTGGACTTTGCCGCCAGCTTGCGCGATCACGTGAACGTGCCCATCTTCCACGCCGCCAAGATTCAGGATGTGAACACCGCGCGCCACGCGATTGCCAGCGGCAAGCTGGACATGGTGGGTATGACGCGAGCGCACATGGCGGACCCGCACATCATGCGCAAGATCATGGAAGGCCGCGAAGACACAATCCGCCCTTGTGTGGGTGGCAACTTTTGCCTGGACCGCATTTATGCCGGTGGCGAAGCCTATTGCATCCACAACCCGTCCACCGGACGTGAACTAACGCTGCCGCACGCGATTGAGCCTGCATCATCCAAGCGCAAAGTGCTAATCGTCGGCGCTGGGCCAGCGGGCCTGGAAGCGGCGCGCGTCAGTGCCGAGCGCGGGCACGCGGTAACGGTGTTGGAAGCGGCGCCCAAGCCCGGCGGGCAAATCCGCCTGACGGCAGTGAGCCCACGCCGGCGCGAAATGCTCAGCATCATCGACTGGCGCATGGCGCGTTGCGAAGAACGGGGCGTGATTTTCCGCTTTAACACCCTGGCCGACGAAGCCATGGTCCTGGCCGAAAACCCTGACGTAGTCATCATCGCCACCGGTGGCATGCCGCATACCGAGGTGCTGCAAAGCGGCAACGAATGGGTGGCCTCCACCTGGGATATTCTGAGTGGCGAAGTGGCGCCGGGCAAAAACGTACTGCTGTTTGACGACGCGGGTGACCACCCTGCCCTGCAAGCCGCTGAAATCATTGCAAAGAGCGGCGCGCGCCTAGAGATCATGACGCCGGACCGCAGCTTTGCGCCCGAGGTGATGGCCATGAACCTAGTGCCCTATATGCGCAGCCTGCAAAAGCTGGACGTGACCTTTACCGTCACTTTCCGGCTGCTGTCGGTGGAGCGCTGCGCGGAAGGCCTCAAAGCCGTGGTCGGCAGCGACTACGGCGGCGTGCATAAAGAACGCATCGTGGACCAAGTGATCGTCAACCATGGCACGCTGCCGCTGGACGATTTGTACTTTGCGCTTAAACCGCATTCCAGCAACCTGGGCGCGGCGGACTACGCGGCGCTGACTGCGCTGCAAGCCCAAACCTTGCGGCCCAACCCGGCGGGAACGTTTCAGCTATTTCGCGTCGGCGACGCGGTGGCGGCACGCAATACGCATGCGGCGGTGCTGGATGGTTTGCGAGTAGCGCGAGTGCTTTAACAACACAAGAAGCAAGACGGCGAGCGATTGCGCTGGGCAAGCGCGATGGTCATTGCTTGTCTATCGGCTTAGGGAGCAAGATCCCCGGCAATCGGAACGCCACTATTTTTGGCAGCCCGACGTAAGTCCTTGTCAAGCGTGGCAAGCGCACAAGCCAGTTTTTTGGCTAACCGCAAATAGTTGGCATCGTGGGCTGAAAGCCCATCTTCAAATGCTTTCATAGCCAGCGGCATTGCCGAGTTTATGGATCCCATTTGATCAACGCTTGCTTGCATGGCCCCAAGCAAATCAAGCCGCGATGAACATTACTGTTGGGTTATGACGCCGACTTTTAAGACACGCGAAATGACATTCGCGGTCTCGGCCAAAGCCAGAGCAGGCGTCACTCAAGCGCTCACCTCTGGAATCTCAAGGTCACTGGGCTAGGTACTTTTGTCGCCGTGGCCCGCGACATCGCACAAGCAGTCTGACCGCGTATCACCCACGCGCCGCCGCCTGCAACACGCCAGCCGCCCACTGATTTAGGCTCAGTCCACGAGCCTGAGCAGCGATCAGAGCAGCCGTGTGCACCTCGGGCGCCACCCGCAGCATCAGCTTGCCACTGGCGGGCTTCAATGCCTCTTTGCCGCTTTTTGCGCAGTCTGCAATGTAGAAATCAATCGCGTTGTGAAAGTCTTTTGTCAACTGGGCCACCGTTTCTCCCTCAAAGCTGATGCTGGTGCTAGGTGCAAGGCCGAGCACCTTGCCCCAAAAAACGCCGTCTGTTTCAGAAAACTCAATGCGGGCGGTGTAACCCTTGTAATTCATGCTGCTCATACTTTTACTCCTATTGCTGTGAGCCATTCTTGTATCGCCTTGATCTGGTACTGCTTGGCCTCTTTGCCCGGGTGTGGACGGTGGGCGTGCTTCACGCCGCCATGGAGCAGCAGTGCCACCCGTGATCCGTCTCCTTCTCGCACTTCACCACCCAAGCCAATGATCAGTGCCTCAATATCTGAAAATTTGATATTGCTTGCCACTGGCTTTGCAAACAAGGACTTAAGTGTCTTGGACTGCTTGCTGTTCATGCTTGCAAGTATAGCAATCACGCCACTATATGCAATCACTATTTGATAGCATAAAGGGCAACTTCACCTATTTAACCGGTGCCCAGTACCGCCCCCGGCAAAGGAGCAAGAAGCCCGGCAACCAAGCTCTTACATCCGAAGCCCCGCCGCCTCCCGCGCCAGCATGGTGATACGCGCCCAGTCGCCCTGCGCCAACGCATCAGCGGGCACCAACCAGGAGCCGCCGACGCACAGCACATTGGGCAGTGCCAAAAAGTCGGCGGCGTTTTGTAGGCTGATGCCGCCAGTGGGGCAAAACTTCACGTCAAAGAACGGGCCACTCCATGCTTTGAGCATGGCGCTGCCACCCGCTTGCAGGGCGGGGAAAAATTTCAAAGCCGTAAAACCATCCTCCTGCGCGGCCATGATTTCACCGCCGGTAGCCACGCCGGGCAGCAAAGGCAGACCCAAGTCGCGGCAGGCTGCGCCCAGGGCGCTGGTGTAGCCGGGGCTGACCGCAAAGCGCGCCCCCGCATTCGCTGCTGCCTGCGCATCGGCTTTGGAACGCAAAGTACCCGCACCGACCACCGCTTGCGGCACGGCTTTGGCAATCGCCTCGATGCACGCCAGCGCTTGCGGGGTGCGCAGCGTCACTTCCAGCATACGGATACCGCCTTCCGCCAAGGCGCGCGCCATGGGCACGGCATGGGCGACATCGTTTAGCACAATGACCGGAATCACCGGCGCGTCTTGCATCACTTGCAAGGAAGTTAAAGCTGCTTGCGTCATATCCGTATCCCGTAAAAAATTAAAGCCAGCTGCAAGCGCCTTGCTCGGCCGCCAACGCGTTGCGCCGCATACCGGCAAAGAGTTCGCGGCCCATGCCTATGCCATTGCCTGCTTGCAGCGCGGCGGGCATGGTGGCGGCGGGCCGCGCATCCCATTGTGCGGCGTCCACCAAAACTTCTAAGCTGCCACTCACCGCGTCCACGCGGATGATGTCGCCGTCCTGCACCTTGGCCAAGGGACCACCGGCTGCAGCCTCGGGCGACACATGGATCGCGGCGGGCACATTGCCCGATGCGCCGCTCATGCGTCCGTCGGTCACCAGGGCCACTTCAAAGCCTTTGTTTTGCAAAATCGCCAAAGGCGGCGTGAGCTTGTGCAGCTCGGGCATGCCATTGGCTTGCGGGCCTTGCCAGCGCACCACGCATACGATGTCGCGGTCTAGCTCGCCCGCCTTAAAAGCAAGCTGTAATTCTTCTTGCGAGGCAAACACGCGACACGGGGCTTGCACGATGTGGCGCTCTTCGGGCACCGAAGACACTTTCATCACACTGCGCCCCAGCTTGCCTTGCAAAAGCTTGAGACCCCCGCTGACGCTAAACGGATCGGCAGCGGGCCGCACCACCGACAGGTCGCCACTGACACCAGCCTCGCGCCAGGCCAGAGCGCCTTGGGCGTCCGCGTGTGGAATAGAGGTGAATTCGCGCAGCCCGCCGGGGCGTACCGTCAACACATTAGCGTGCAGCAAACTTGCGTCCAGCAGTTCGCGGATCACATAACCGGGGCCACCGGCGGCCTGAAATTGGTTGACATCGGCGCTGCCGTTGGGATAGACGCGGGTCAGCGTGGGCACGACATCGGACAGCGCAGAAAAATCGTCCCAGTCGATCACGATACCCGCCGCGCGGGCTACGGCCACCCAGTGAATCAAATGGTTGGTAGAGCCACCCGTGGCGAGCAAAGCGACCATGGCATTGACGATGCAGCGCTCATCGACCACGCGGCCAATCGGCGGGCAAGCGGTCTGGCTGACAGCACTCTGGCTGTGGCCGAGCACCGTACGCGCCGCCTCGCGGGTCAGTTGCTCACGCAGACTGGCACCGGGGTTCACAAACGCGGTACCCGGCACATGCAAGCCCATGGCTTCGAGCAGCATTTGGTTGCTATTGGCGGTACCGTAAAAGGTGCAAGTGCCTTCCCCATGGTAGGCGGCAGACTCGGCTTGCAGCAGCTCCGCGCGGCCCACCAGCCCCAGCGCAGCTTGTTCACGCACCTTGGCTTTTTCTTTATTGGGCAAGCCCGAAGTCATGGGCCCCGCAGGCACAAACACGGTGGGCAAATGCCCGAAGTGCAGAGCGCCGATAAGAAGGCCGGGAACAATCTTGTCGCACACACCCAGCATCAGCGCGCAATCAAACATATCGTGGCTGAGCGACACCGCAGTGGCCATGGCAATCGCATCGCGCGAAAACAAACTGAGCTCCATCCCAGCTGTACCCTGGGTCACACCATCGCACATCGCGGGCACGCCCCCGGCCACCTGCGCGGTGGCGCCCCATTGGCGGGCTTCGTGTTTGATGATGTCGGGGTAATGCTGCAAAGGCGCATGGGCCGAGAGCATGTCGTTATAGGCGTTGATGATGGCGATATTGGGCGCACGCTGGCCTACCACTTGCACATTGTCCAGGGCGCTGGCGCGGCGCTTGTCGGTAGGCTCCATGGCGGCAAACGCATGCGCCACATTGGCGCAACCCATACGCTGCGCCCCTGGCGGTCGCTGGGACATGGCATCGACCTGGGTGAGGTACGCGCTGCGCGTGGGGGCGCTGCGGGCGATGATGCTGTCGGTGACGGATTGGATGCGGGGATGGAGTGGCATGGCGGGGGATGTAACAAGAGTATGTAACAAAATTACATGACGGATGGTAACGCAGATTTTTTCTCTAGTTGGGTAAAAAATTACCGCAGGGTTACCAAACTTTTTTCCTGCGGGGCTGTGCTTGTCCTCCTTTGTCTTGTCCCCCGCTTTTTGCCCCCCGCTTCCCCCCCCGCCCCTTCACCCCCGCCGGGGTGAAGGGGAGCTGGAATACCCAATTTGGTTTTTTTGTTTCGGAGAGGTGTTTTTGAATCGGGGCGTTGCAAGGCGGGTTT
>CAJBBZ010000055.1 GCA_903951445.1 uncultured beta proteobacterium | reverse complement strand
GGCTGGTGAGCGGCTGGCCAAAGGTCTTGCGCTCGCGCGCCCAGGCCAGCGCTTCGTCGTAGCAGGCCTCGGCCATACCGATGGCGGTGGCCGACATGCCCAAGCGCTCGCCATTGAAATTGGTCATGATGATTTTGAAGCCCTTGTTTTCCTCGCCCAACAAATTGGCCACCGGCACGCGCACATTGTCAAAGTACAGGCTGGCGGTGTCTGAGCAATGCCAGCCCATTTTGTGCAGCTTGGTGCGCGAGAGGCCTGGCGCGTCGCCCGGCACCGCGATCATGGAAATACCACCTGCGCCTTTGTTGTCCGCATCGGTGCGCACCGCCAGGCTGATCCAGTCAAAGCGCATGCCCGAGGTGATGAAGGTCTTTTCGCCGTTGATGATGTAGTGATCGCCCTCGCGCCGCGCCGTGGTGCGCAGATTGGCCACGTCCGAGCCGCCGCCGGGCTCGGTAATGCCTAGCGCTGCAATTTTGTCGCCCGCCAATACCGGCGGCACGATGGCTTGCTTTAAGGCCGCGCTGCCGTAATTGATGATGGGTGGCAGGCCGATGCTGTTGCTGCCCAAGCTGGCCAACAAGCCGCCGCTTGCGGTGTAGCGCGCTGCGGCTACCCCAAAGGCGTTGCGCAGCGTCCAGGGCGCGGCAATGCCGCCTAGTTCTTCCGGGTAACCCATGGCCAACCATCCCAAGTCGGCCCAGCGCTTGTACATGCTGCGCGGAAATTCGCCCGCCGCTTCCCAGTCCTCCAGGTGCGGCGCCACTTCGGTTTGTGCAAAGCGGCGCACTTGCTCAAGCATCAATTCAGTTTCGGCGGGGTCCACGGGGTTCATGCGGGCATCCTAGGGTCGGGGCTAAGTGGGTATTCCAAACAAGGGCTTTGCCTACGCTTATGCGCCCAAAGCACGCGCCCGTAACAGGGCGGGACGCGCCAGCAAGCGGGCCAAATAGTCCTGCACATGCGGCGCGTACTGCGCGCCCAGGTCCAGGCCGGGCGTGGTGCCTAAAAACAGCGCATAGCCAATACAAATATCGGCGATGGTGAAACGCCCGTCGCACAAAAATTCGCGGCCTTGCAAATGGGCTGTCAGCATGCGTAAGCGCGCCAAATACCATTTTTTGTAGTCTTCCACCGCTTGCGGCAGCTTGCGCGGTGGCGGCTCCATGATGCCGTAGCGCAGGGCCACGGTTTGCGGAAAGGTGAGGGTGGCGTCGCTATGAAACAGCCAGTTGGTATAGCTGCCGTATTCCGGGTGGTCGGGCCTAAGGCCAAACGCGTGCTTGCCATAGCGCTCCACCAAATAGTGGCAGATTCCGCTGGACTCGGTCATGTGCGTATCGCCATCGACCAGGTACGGAATAGTGCCCAGCGGGTTGATAGCCAAATAGTCTTTCTTGAACACGCGGGGCGGAAAGGGCAACACCTCCAACTCGTAGGGCAGGCCCATTTCCTCCAAAGCCCACAAAGGGCGCAGCGAGCGCGCATCAACGCAGTGGTAGAGCTTGATCATGCAGTGCTTCCCTCTTCGGTTTGCGTGGGCGCCAGGCTGATCAGCAACTGGCGCGCTTTCACTTGTTGCCCCACTTGGCAGGCCACGGCGGTGACGCTGCTATCGACGCCGCTGCTAATGGCAAATTCCATTTTCATGGCTTCCAGCACCGCCAGGGTTTGGCCTTTGCTAATCGTGTCGCCAGGCTGCACCAGCACCTTCAAAATCTTGCCGTCCATGGGCGCCAGCATGCGCCCGTCGCTGCCTGCGGCGTCTTTGCTGGCCGGAGCGAGCGTGGTATCGGTGTAGCGCAGGGTTAGACCGCCGTGCGACAAATGCACATCGTTATCCACCATCGCATAGTCGGCCTGGGCGTCCAGGCCTTGGTGCATAAAGCGCAGCGCAGGGGCTTGCATGGACACCACTTCTAGCTCCAGCGTTTGCCCGTCTAATTGCACGCGGTAAGCGCCACGGCCCAGCGCGGCCACGGTGACGCGCAGCTTGCGCTCGCCGCATTGCAGCAGCAGCGGCACTTGCGCCGGGGCCGAGCTTTGCCACTCCAGCAGTTCGGCATCCAGCCCGGCGTCGGCTTGCAAGGCCAATGCCTGGCTGCGGTACAGCAGCACAGCAGCCAGCGCGTTATGCAGCGCAGTGGGTGTGCGGCTGGCGGCAAAGCTTTCGGGGCTCAGGTGTTCGGCAATAAAGCCTGTCGAAAAATCACCCGCCGCAAACACCGGGTGCGCAATGATCTGGCGCAGGTAGTCGCGGTTGCTGGTCACGCCCAGTAGCACGGTGTGGTCCAGCATGTGCAAAAGCGTGCGGCAGGCCTGCTCCCGCGTGTCGCCACTGGCAATCAGCTTGGCCTGCATCGAGTCGTAATAGGGCGACACCAGGCCGCCCTGGCGCAAGCCATGGTCGGTGCGCATGCCCGCGCCTTGCGGCGCATGCCAAGCCAGCAGCGGCCCGGTTTGCGGCACAAAGTTGTTCGCCGGGTCTTCGGTACACAAACGCACTTCAATCGCCCAGCCCTTGCGCCTGGCGTTGATGGCTTCTTGCGCCAGCGGCAGCGCCTCGCCCTGGGCCACGCGCAATTGCCATTCCACCAGGTCCAGGTCATAGACGATTTCGGTAACCGGGTGCTCTACTTGCAAGCGCGTGTTCATCTCCAGAAAGTAAAAGCTGCCGTCTTGCGCCAGCATAAATTCCACCGTGCCCGCGCCCACGTAATGCACCGCCCGCGCTGCGGCCACGGCGGCGGCTCCCATGCGTGCGCGCAGGGCTTCGTTCACCGCCGGGCTGGGCGCTTCTTCCACCACTTTTTGGTTGCGCCGCTGCACCGAGCAATCGCGCTCGCCGATATGCACCACATTACCGTGCCCGTCGCCAAAGACCTGAATCTCCACATGGCGCGCATGCAGCACGGCTTTTTCAATCAGCAACTGCCCGTCGCCAAAAGCGTTCGCGGCCTCGCTGCGCGCGGACTGGATGGCGGCCAACAAATCTTGTGCATCGTGTACCAAGCGCATACCGCGCCCGCCGCCGCCTGCTGCGGCTTTGACCATCACCGGCAGGCCCACTTTTTGCGCCTCGGCCACCAAGGTGTCGTCGTTTTGGTCATCGCCCTGGTAGCCCGGCACGCAGGGCACGCCCGCCGCCAGCATGCGGATCTTGGACGCACTTTTGTTGCCCATGGCCTCAATAGCTTGTGGGTCTGGGCCGATAAACACCAAGCCGGCGTCTTGCACCGCTTGCGCAAACGCTGCGCGCTCGGACAGAAAGCCATAGCCCGGGTGGATGGCGCCCGCGCCGCTGCTTTGGGCTGCGGCAATTAATTTGTCTATGGATAAATACGACTCTTGCGCTGGCGCCGGGCCTATACAAATCGCCTCGTCGGCCAGGGTCACGTGCGGCGCGTCGCGGTCTGCTTCGGAATACACCGCTACCGTGCGGTAGCCCATGCGCTGGCACCCGCGGATGATGCGCACCGCGATCTCGCCCCGGTTGGCTATCAATACTTTGTCAAACAACATGTGTGGCCACCTCAGTTAAAAACGCGCCACGCCAAAGCTGTTGGGCTTGAGCGCTCGGGTGCGGCCTTCGCGGCAAATGGACAGGGTCATGGCCAGTACGCGGCGGGTGTCGCGCGGGTCTATCAGCCCGTCGTCGTACAAGCGCGAGGTGCCCGACAGCGCTTGCGAGTCGCGGTCAAACTGGTGGATGACCGCGCCTTCCATAAACGCAAATTTGCTTTCCTCGTCGGCAGTCGGTTCGCGGCCTTCTTTTAAGATTTTTTCGCGGTTAACGATGGACAGTACTTTGGCCGCTTGCTCACCGCCCATGACCGCCGTGCGTGCATTGGGCCAGGCAAAGATAAAGTCCGGCCGAAAGCCGCGCCCGGACATGCCGTAATTGCCCGCGCCAAAGGAAGCGCCAATCACCACCGTAATACGCGGCACGCGCACATTGGCTACGGCCTGAATCATCTTGCTGCCGTGTTTGACGATGCCGCCTTGCTCGCTTTCGGTGCCGACCATATAGCCGGTGGTGTTCATCAAAAACACCAGCGGAATATCGGCCTGGTCGCATAGCTGGATGAACTGCCCGGCCTTGGTCGCGCCCTTGGCGGTAATCGGGCCGTTGTTGCCCAAGATGCCCACTTGCATGCCGTGGATGCGGGCGCGCCCGCAAATCGTCTGGTTGTCGTATTCGCTTTTAAAGTCTAAAAACTCGCTGCCATCGACGATACGGGCGATCACTTCGCGGCAGTCGTAAGGCTGGCGGTAGTCCACCGGCACCACGCCGCAAAGTTCGTCCGGGCTGTAGAGCGGTGCTTGCACCGGCGCGTCGGCAAAATGCGGGCGGTGTTTGTTCCAGTCCAGGCTGGCCATCACCTCGCGCGCCAGGCGTATGCCGTCGGCATCGCTCTCGGCCAAAAACTCGGCGGTGCCGGTCAGCTGCGCATGCATCTCGGCGCCGCCCAGCTCTTCATCGCCGGCCACTTCGCCCGTGGCCGCTTTGAGCAGCGGCGGCCCGGCCAAAAACACCTTGGCGTTTTTGCGCACCATGATGCTGTAGTCCGACAGGCCAGGCACATAAGCGCCGCCCGCCGTGCTGGACCCGTGCACAACGGTAATTTGCGGCACGCCCGCTGCCGACAGCATGGCCTGGTTGGCAAAGGTGGTGCCGCCGTCGATAAAAATTTCGGCCTGGTAGAGCAAATTGGCGCCACCTGATTCCAGTAGGCTGACGATGGGCAGCTTTTGCTTCATGGCAATGTCTTGCATGCGCAGGCTTTTGCGCAAACCCCAAGGCGTGATGGTGCCGCCCTTGATGGCGCTGTTGGACGCCGTCACCATGGTGCGCACGCCGCACACATAGCCAATGCCGCAAATACTATTGCCTCCGGCCAGCGAGCCGTCTTTGTCGTCGTGCTGTTTGTAACCGGCCAGGGTGGAGATTTCTAGAAAAGGCGTGCCCCTATCGAGCAGCAGGTTCACCCGCTCGCGCGGCATCAGTTGACCGCGTTTGTGGAACTTGGGCTGCTTTTCGGCCTCAGTGGCGCGCACCTTGTCCTCTACGGCGCGCACCGCCGCCAGGGCTTTGAGCATGTCTGTGCGGTTGCGCACGAAGGCCTCGCCAAGGGTATCCACCTGGCTCTCTATCACGGGCATGTCCGAACTCCTCGTTATGTGTGGGCGCCGGGCCGCTGGCCGTGGGCGCTGTTTGAATGCATCTTATAAGATTCATGCGGGCTTCGGCCTCTTGCGCGCTGGGCTGTGGGCTTGTCTGCTGCAAGGCCATAGCCTTGCTGTCGCGCGCAAGACAATAGGGCCGCAAGCCCACTGCTACAACGCCCTGCAAAGTGGCAATGCGCCTAGGGTTTCTACCCAGTTTTTTTCAAAGGAACTAGCTATGAGTGATATCGCTGTTTATGCCGTCGTCAATCTGCAAGTGACCGACGCGGGCGCTTACCGCCAGTATGAAAAAGGTTTTTTCCCTATCCTGAAGCGCTACGGCGGCGAGTTCATCACTTTTGACGATGCGCCAGTGCATCTGGAAGGCACGGCGCCGCGCGGCGGGCGCATGATTATTTTTAAGTTCCCGTCCGAGGACCAAGCCCGCGCCTGGTTTGCCGACCCCGAATACCAAGCCTTATCCGCACACCGCCGCGCCGGTACTGCGCTGGAGTTTTTAACCCTGGTGCGCGGCCTGCCGCCCCGAGCTTGAGGGCGGCACCATGGCACAAGCCAAAGTATGTTTGGTAATCGGCGCGGGTGATGCCACCGGCGGCGCCGTGGCCCGCCGCTTTGCCCGCGAGGGCTACACCGTCTGCGCTACCCGGCGCAGCCTGGACAAATTGCAGCCCCTGCTGGAAGACATCCGCGCCGCAGGCGGCATCGCCCACGGCTTTGGCTCGGATGCGCGCAAAGAGGACGAAGTGATTGCGCTGGTGGAGCACATCGAAACGCAGGTCGGGCCGATTGAGGTGCTGGTCTTCAACATCGGCGCCAATTCGCCGAGCAGCATCCTGACCGAGACCGTGCGCCGCTACACCAAGATGTGGGAAATGGCCTGCCTGGCCGGTTTCCTGACCGGGCGCGAAGTAGCCAAGCGCATGGTGGCGCGGCCAGACGCTGCGGCCGGCGCCGGGGTAGATGCCGCTAGCGGGCAGGGCGTCGCATACAAGGGCAGCATCATCTTTACCGGCGCCACCGCCTCGCTGCGCGGCAGCGCCAACTTTGCAGGCTTTTCGGGCGGCAAGATGGCCTTGCGCGCCCTGGCCCAAAGCATGGCCCGCGAACTGTGGCCGCTGGGCGTGCACGTAGCCCACACCATCATCGACGGCGCCATCGACACCGAATTCATCCGCACCCTGTTCCCCGAGCGCTACGCCCTCAAAGCGCAAGACGGCATCCTCAACCCCGACCACATCGCCGACGCCTACTGGATGCTGCACCAACAACCCCGCGACGCATGGACGCATGAGTTGGATTTACGGCCTTATATGGAGAGGTTTTGAGGGCTCGCATCGTTCAGGTTGGAAACGTTTTCCTTGCAGTATTCACGCAGCCTCGCAGCCATTTAGGCTGGTGGGTGTGATGCGGCTATCCTCGTTCGATATGCGCGCCCTGTTTGCCCCATGTTTACTACTAGCCCTGTGCTTGGCCACAACCATTGCCACGGCCAAAGAGCCGCCCTTGCGCATGACCGAAACCTTCAAAGACGGCATGGGCACCGGCATCGGCCAGTACAAGGGCATGGAGTTTGGCTACCAGACGCAGTTGTTCGCCTACCAGGCCTGCGGCAAAGCCTATACGCGCATCCACGGCAAGGAAAACAATATCCAAGGCTGCAACTTCGAGTTCAAGCTGCGCCAAGGCCATTTAGAGATTGAAGAATCCAGCAAAGTCGCAGGTTACTGCGGAGCCTGTACGCCGGTGAACGTATACCGGGTGAAAGACAGCGGCGTGATTTACTTGCGCACTGCCGTGCTGCCAAGTGCGCCGGAGTGCAGAGAACACAAAGGTACTTGTTGGTAGGGCCTCTAATCTGCGGGCAAAGGCGCGTTCACCAAACGCAATTCGAACCAAAACTCGCTGCCCACCCCCACCGTACTTTGCGCGCCGATGGTGCCGCCCATGAGTTCAACCAGTCGCTTGGTCACCACCAAGCCGATGCCGGTGCCTTGCTCGGAGCCACTTTCTTTGCCCAGCCGATTGAAAGGCTGAAAAAGCTGGGTAAATTTTTCTGGAGTCATGCCCTGGCCGGTGTCCCGAACGCTTATTCGCATTGAATCAGGCGGGTGCAGCATGCACTCCACGGCGACCGAGCCGGCGGGCGTGTTGTATTTGATAGCGTTAAACAGCAGGTTGATCAGCACTTGTTTGAGCCGCGTGCGCTCGGCATGCACCAAGGCGGCCGGAAGCTCAAAGCGTGGAAACGTCATGCGGATGCCACGCGCCTTGGCTTGTGGCTCCATCATGCCTTGGCATTCAAGCATGACAGCTGCCAGGGAAACCGGCTCCATAAACACTTTGCCCTGGCCAGACTCGATCTGTGCCAGATCCAAAATTTCGTTGATCAAGTCCAGCAGGTACCAGCCTGCCTTGAGAATTTCTTCCAGATTTTGCTGCGTTGCGGGCGTCGGCAAGGGCGCGCTGCGTTCAATGATTTGTGTGAAGCCCAGGATCGCATTGAGGGGGGTGCGCAGTTCATGGCTCATGCTGGACAAGAAATCCGACTTGGCGAGGTTGGCCTTTTCCGCAACCGACTTTGCATTTTCCAATTCCACATTTTTTTGCAGGAGCACTTGATCAAAAAGCTTGCGCTCGGTGATATCACGCGCCGCAGAAAACACGCCTTGCAGGTTTCGGTAGCGGTCGTAAAAAGTGGCCGTGTTGAAAGACACCACGGTTTCCTTGCCGCCCCTGGCGCGCACGGTGAGCTCATAGTTGGTGAGCTTTTTATGGATCAGCACCAGCTTGATGCTTGCCTCGGCCCGCTCTGGATCGGTGAAGTAGCGACTAAACGGGGCACCAATCAACTCGTCGCGCGTGCACTCGGTCAGTAACTCCATTTGATGGTTCACATCGGTGATGATGCCTGCCGGGTCGGTGGTCATCAGCGCATCGATATTGGATTCAAATAGCGAGCGGGTGTAGAACTGTTGATCGCGCAGGCGCTGGTCGAGCTTTTCCCGTTCCGCGTCCATCTGCATGCGCGCGGTGGCCTCGGTCTCGCTGCGTACCAGCTGTTCGCGGAAGCGATGGTTTTCATCCTCGAAGTGTTTGCGCCGCAGCTGCGCGCGCAAACGAACCTTGAGCACTTCAAAATCCGCCGACTTGGCAATGTAGTCATCGGCGCCGGCGTTGATGCATTCGATCATGGCATCCTGCTCGTCGTGCGCCGTGAGCATGATGAGAGGAACGTCGCGCCAATCTGCCCGCTGCTTGATGCGCTTGCAGGCTTCTTGGCCAGAAAGCCCCGGCATGATGAGGTCCAGCAAAATACCGTCCACCGATTCAGTTGCCAGCAATTCCAGCGCCTCCTCGCCACAGCTTGCCAGGATCACCACATAGTCCTCCTCGCGCAACTGGCTGGCCAGCTCTTGCAGGTAGGTCATGCTGTCGTCAACGATGAGAATCCGCGGCCTCATACCGGCCTCCCGGCGGGGACTTCGGCCAGCACGCCAAGCCTGGGTGCAATCTGGTCCAAGGACAAAACCTGCTCGGCTGCGCCCAACAAAATCGCCTCCCTGGGCATGCCAAAGACCACCGAGCTCGCTTCGTCCTGGGCGATGGTTCTTCCGCCAGCGCGTCGAATCGCCAGCAGGCCTGCGGCGCCATCCTTGCCCATACCTGTGAGGAGGCAGCCTGCACCGCCCGCACCAAACGCGTGCGCGAAGGATTCAAAGAGGACATCGATGGAGGGGCGGCAAGCGTTTCGCTCTGGGTCTTGCGTGAGCCGGAGCTTACCCTCACTAATCACCAAGTGGCTGTCGGGCGGTGCCATCAGCAAACCGCCTTGGCCGTGAGGCGGCAGCGGATCGCCATCGACGGCGTAGCGCACAGGGATAGAACTCTGAGCGCCCAGCCACTCGGCAAACGCCGGCGTGAAGAGTTTGCCAACATGCATGACCAGAAAAATAGGCAGCGCAAATCCGGCAGGCAAGCCGCGCAAAATTTCGATGAGCGCCCCAGGTCCGCCCGTGGATACACCGATGGCGACGGCGCGCAAACGCCCTGAGGGTTGTAGCGCCTGGGCTGCTTGCGTGGGTGCCGGTGTCTGCCCCATGCGGCCCAGTCGGGCCCGCGGATGGGTGATGACCTTGATACGCGAAATGAGTTTGACCGTGGCGACGAGTTTCTTGTCCCACGCATCGTCGAGTTCGTCGCCCGTGGGCTTGTCCAGCGCGTCCAAGGCGCCCGCTGCCAGCGCTTCGTAGGTCTTGAACAAGTCGCCCCGGTTGATCGAGGCGGACACAATCAGAATCGGTGTCGGGCAGTAGGCCATGATGAATTCCGTAGCCGCCAAGCCGCTTAGCACGGGCAGCATCATGTCCAGCGTGACGACATCGGGCCGCAGTTGCTGGCACAGGTCGATGCCAAGCTGGCCGTCGGCTGCTTCGCCCACGATATCGATGCCAGGGTCAGCCGCCAGCACCTCTAGCATGCGTTTGCGGATGGTCAGGGAATCTTCAACCACCAAGACACGTATCTTCGCCACGGCTAGCCGATCAGTGCATGAATGGTTTGCAAGAGCTGCATTTGGTCGAATTCACCCTTGATGATGTAGGCGCTTGCGCCCACTTGCTGTCCGCGCAGCCGGTCATCCACGGCATCCCTGGAGGTCACCAAAACGGCTGGGATATCGCATAGCACCGGATCGGCGCGCGTCTGCGCGACAAAACCAAAGTCGTCCATGCCAGGCATCTCCACATCAACGATAAACAAGCTGTAGCGATGCGCGTGCGCTTTTGCGAGTCCATCTTCAGCCGACACGGCGAGCGCAACCTGGTAGCCCGCCGCTTCCAGAATGCTTTGCTCCAGCATGCGGGTTGTGAGCGAGTCGTCGATGACCAGAATCGGCGCCCGTTGCGCGGGGCCTTGTGTGGCCACAGGCAATGTCGCACTGCGATAGCGCTCGGCAGCCGCCACAAGACCGGCGGGGTCTAGCACCAGCTGTGGTGTGCCGTCAGCATCCAGCGATGCGCCCGCGACCACGGGATCGGCTTGAACCACGCCAGGCAGCGCACGCATCACGATATTGGCCGACCCGAGCAAGCGCTCCACGCCGAGCGCGACAGATCGCCCTGCGGCTTGAACGACGACCGCCGAGCAATTACCGGCGTTGACACGATTACTAAAGTGGGAGCCACCCGACCCCTCGCGCCGCAGCAGCAGCGCAAGCGGCAGGAAAGGAATAACTTTGCCTGCATGGACAATCGTTTCACCTTCCGCTGAGCGCGAGACCTCTCCATCGCGCACCCGAAGCGTCTGCTGCACCGCGTCCAGCGGGATCGACACCCGCGCGCCGCCCGCCTCGACCACGAGGCCCTGCAGCGCAGCGATAGACACCGGAACCTGCACCTCCACACGCACCCCGCGCCCCGGCTCGCTGTGAATGTGCATTTCGCCTTTCAGCTGAGAAAGAGTGGCTCGCACCACATCCAGGCCGATGCCTCTGCCGGACAATTCGGTGACTTCGCTGGAGGTCGTGAGCCCGACTGTGCCAGCGCTGCCAAGCAGCGCGATCACCTGGTCCGCCGACAGGGCCTTGGCCGCAGCGCTGCTCACTAGCCCACGGGCCACCGCAGCCTTTTTCACTGCGTCCACGGCGATGCCACGTCCGTCATCGGTACACATAAATACCACCTGGCTGCCGCGCCGCAGTACCTCCAGCCGAATTTGCCCGGTCGGTGGCTTGGCCAGCGCAATGCGCTCAGCCTCGGATTCCAGCCCATGCGCGACGGCATTGCGCACCACATGCATGAGCGCATCGCGCAGCGACGCAAGAACGTTCGCGTCCAGGCGCACCTCGCCGCCATAGGCCTCGAAAGCGACAGGCTTGCCCAGCGTCTGGGCGGCATCTCGCACGGATCGCGCAAGCGTTGCAAACACCGTTTGTGCGGGGACCAGCCTAAGTCGATGCGTGACGTCGCGCATTGCGACGAATGCGCCATCGACGCGTTCCAGCAGCAGGCTGTTCAAGTCCCGAAGGCGATCAGCGGTGCCCAAGCTCTTGCGTAGGGCGCCCAGGTGGACACCGGCCTCGGTGAGCGTCTGCAGCAAGGTATCCATCTCCTGCACCTCGACGCGCAAGGTTTCAAGGGGTTCGTCTGGCGGCAAGCGGGCGGGCTCGATGGCGCCTGCAAGCTTAGGGGCGCTCTCATTGCCCGCCGGTGCCAGCGATGCAATATCCGCAAGGTGCGCGCTGATTTCGTCCAGCAGCAGCAACAAGGCGCTGCCCTGCGCCTTGGATAAGGGCAGGGCGGACGCACGATGGGTGCTGAGAATGCCTTCGAGCATGTGGGCCCGTTCGGCAATACCGGGCTGCTTGACCACACGCGCCGCACCCTTGAGCGTGTGCGCCAGTCGTAGCAGTCGCACCACGCCCTCGGACGCAAAGTCGCCTTTCTCCAACTGCAGGATTCCCTCTGTCAAGCCATCAAGAAGCTCCCGCGCCTCGACTCGGAAATACTGGTACGGGTCCTTAGCCATGGGGCTAGGTGCTGGCTTGCGGCTGAATCAGTCGCATCAGCTCGCGCGAGAGCTTGGTGAGCTCAGTCGCTGTTTGAAGCGTCTGGCTGGAACTCACCTCGGTTTCCTGCGCGGACTGCGCAACGTTGGCGACGGCGATGTTGACTTGCGACACCGCGGTGGATTGCTGTTTGGTACTGAGCTCGATCTCGCGGCTGGCCTCGGTGGTGGTGCTTACCAGGCTGACGATCTGCCGAAAGGCAATGGCCACTTGCGAAAACTGCTGCGCACCCGCATCCACCGCTTTGGTGCCACCCTCGGTGGTCATTACTGTGGTGTTGACGGCGGCGCGAATGTCATCGATGAGGCTTTTGATCTCTTTGGTGGAGCCCCCAACGCGGTCGGCGAGTTTGCGGATTTCGTCGGCAACCACTGCAAAACGTTTGCCGTTCTCGCCAGCGCCCGCCGCCTCGATGGTTGCGTTGATCGCCAGGATATTGGTCTGTTCAGCCAGTTCGTTGATGATTTCAAGAATGCCGCCAATCTGCTGCGATTTTTTTCCGAGATCGAGCATGTGGGTCACGATCAAATCGACCTGTCGTTTGATACCGCCTATTGCGTCATTGGCCATGGTTACCGTCTGCTCTCCAGAGCGCGCACCAATGGCCGTTTCCTCGGCAATATGGGCCACGCGTTGGGCGCCCTCGGCGATCTGCCTCGAAGTCACGAGCAGTTCGTTCATCGTCGTCGTGATTTCCTTCAGCGCGGTGGACTGCTCCCGTGAACCCATAGTTTGTTGATTCGAGGCGACTTGCAACTCGCTCGATGAACTCTGCATTTGCTGTACCGCTGCGCCGATCTGGCTGGTCAGGGAGCGGGTGATGAGGATGCCAGCGGCGCTGACGATCAGCAGGCATAGCAAGGTTCCTAGGGTGATGGAAACAGTCGAGCTGCTGACTGCGGCCTCGACTTCTGCAGCGCGTTGCTTGAGTAGATTGCGTTCCTCTTGCTCCATATCGCCAAAGATGCGCCGCAGATCATCCATGAGTTTTTGGCCCTCTCCGCTTTGCACCAGCTTGGTCACCGCTTCAAGGTCTCGGGCCTTTCGCATCTCTATCTGACGCTTAGTTAAGGACATCTTCGCCGCGATGATGGGTTCTGCCTGGGCTATACGCCTTTGCTGATTGGGATTGTCGGCAACCTGAGCGCGCAAGTCATTGACGACCGCCACGATCTTGGTCTCCGACTGTTGATAGGGTTCGCGAAAGCGCTCATCGCCCGTGATGATGTAGCCGCGCCCTCCGATTTCAGCATCCTGCAGCACGTTGAGTACATCGGCTATGCGCTGAAGAACAATGTGGGTGTGCGCCACCATCTGGCTGGTATGGGCCAGCGTGTTGATGCTGCGATAGGCCATGGCGCCGATCAGGGCCATGAGTACAAACGCCAGCGCAAAGCCGGCCGCTATTTTTCTTCCAAATGTCCAGGAATGATGCATTGCTATTTCTCCTTTGTCGGCCGATGCTGGCTGATTCGATTGCGGATGGTCGCCAGGATCAGCGTGATGCTGATCACGGCGCGAACGCCATCCGGTGTGCGCGCGACCTGGTCCAGGTATTTGGTTTTTTCGCTGGTGGCGGAAAAGTTTTCGTCCGCATGGAGCGCGGATGTGGGTAATCGCAAGTAGCCCTCAAAGTCAGTGAAGGCCAAGGCGATGGGTTCTTCAGCGCCGCAAAGAACCATCCACCGTGGTGAGCCAGGATCGGGGCCGTAGCCCAGCATCGATGACAAGCCAAACACCGGGACAATGCCTCCGCGGATGCCCGCCAGACCCAGCAAGCCAGGCGTGACAGTGGGGACCGAAACAACGCTGCGGCCCGTGACAAGCTCTGTGATATCGATTAAACGAATGGCATAGGGATCGCCCGCCACACGAATCGTGAGCAGGTCTTGTACCTCTGGCGAATCGGCCGAGGGTGGCAAAGCGAAGCTGTGGTCAAAGGCCTGTCGAAGCTGTGCCGCCTTGTTGCCTGCTATGTTGTCCTTGTGTTGCTGGTTCATGCTTGGCCCCCTGCGGCGTGCAACTGCGTGCGGCAAAGCTGCAGCAGCGCGTCCCGCGAGAAGCCTCCGCCGAACAGCAGAATGCGCGATGCGTCCTCGGTGGCCAGTAGCACCAGCGCCTGGCCCAGTTCACGTTGCGCAGTGGTGTCGTCCCCGGATCGTTTGGCCAAAATTCCGAGGTGCAAGTGGGGCATCGCAAAACCGGGGTCCAGATAAATGGCGGTCAGCCCGTGCTCGATGGCGCGGCCTGCATCTCCGTCATGTTCGCAACACAGTGCCATAAGGTAATGCGCGCCTGCATTGAGTTCGTCCAGGCCAAGCAGACGGTTGCAGACTTCTTCGGACTCCTGGAGCCTGCCGTGGTTGGTGAGCAGCACAGCGCGCAGGAGCAAGGCGTCGGGGTCCTGGTGCGCATCGGCGGGTAAGGAGCCGATCAGTTCTAACGCAGCCGCAAAACGCTCCTGCCGCACAGCCTCCAGCACCAGGCTCAAGTCCCATGCGCGCGCGGGTGCCAATGCGGCGGTTTGCGTCTGCGAAAGGGGGGCGCAAGTGGTGGCGCGCTCGGGTCTGTCGAACGCGTGCGGGCATCGGTCAGCGTAGCGATGCGTGTTGCGGCCTGTTCAATGACATCGACCCAGTTCGCCGTCGATTCGGCGACCGCGGGTCGCAAATCTTCAGCGGGCTTGCCGGGATGGTTGGCCCAAGATGGTTTTGCGGCAGCGTCGCAGGCATCACGCTGCTGGTAGTAAAAGGTGTCATGCGTATGGCAAAGGTGAAACTCGGGCGTGATGCCTCGCAGTGTTTCCGCATGGCCGAGGAATAAAAATCCGCCTGGAAGCAGTGCCTGGCGGATGCGGCCCACCACGCCACGGGCTGTTTCGGGGGAGAAGTACATCAACACATTGCGGCAAAACACCAGGTCACAGGCCAGCGACTTCCAGAACAAAGGGTCGTCATCGACAAGGTTGCGCTCCTCGAAACGCACCATTTTTTGGATTTCAGGCGCCAGCACGAAGTCCGCGCCGTCGGGCTGAAAATAGCCGCGTTTGCGTGCATCCGATGTCGCCCGCAGCGACCATTCGGAGTAGCGGGCCTGGGTCGCCTTGAGGAGAATCGCCGGGTTGATGTCTATGCCAATGATCTGCACATCCCAGGCTTCGAGATCGGGCAAGGCCTCGCGCACCATGATGGCCAATGAATACGGTTCATCCCCCGAGGAACACCCGGCCGAGAGGATGCGAAGTTGCTTGGTCTGTGCCTTGACGCGTATGCGCTCAGGAAGAACCCTCTCGGCCAGCGCCAAAAAGTTGTCGGCATTGCGGAAAAAGAAGGTTTCGTTGACGGTGAGCTGCTCAGCAAGCGAGCGCCACTCCGCAGACCCCTTGGGCGAAGCATGCAAATGATCAAGGTAGCCCGCGCAGGACGCGAAGCGGGCGCGGCCCACGGGCTGCATCCGTTGACGCATGACATCGGCCAGGTAGTCGAGCTTTGCATCCTCGTACTGCAGGCCCAAATGACAGCTAAGGGTAGTGCGAAACAGTTCGATCTCGGTTCGGGCGGGGACTGGCGTCATGGCACAGTCTCCGCCGCTGCGAGGCTTGCCCAGACTTCATCGGGAACGATGTGCGCAGCGCGCAGCACCAGCAGAAGTTGGGCGTCGAGGGTGCCAAACGAGCTAATCAGCTCGGCGTTGATATCGTGCAGCAGGGGCGGCAAGGCACCGAGCTGGGCCGAATCCAGATTTCTCAAGCCGACCACGCTATCGACGCCGATGGCTACCCGCCTATCCTCTAATTTCAGGGTCACAAAGCGGCCGAAACTTGGGCTGCTTTCGCTATTTTCCAAGAGCGCTTGAAGGTCCACGACCGGCGTCGCAAGGCCCCGAGTGACGGACACGCCGCACACAAATCCGGGCGTCCCGGCAACGGGCTCGATAGGCAGCGGACGCATGGTTTCCGCCACATGGTGCAGTGGGAAGGCGCACGCACGTGCACCGACCATGAGCACCAATACCTGGCAACTATCTAAAGTGCGGTCACTTAAGGGATGCTGCATGACGCCTTGCGCGTCATCGCTGGTACTCGGGAAATGGGTGCGCTTGAGAACGAAAGCAAAGCAGATAGTCTTAGCATGGCGATCTCTGGGATTAGTCTGGCGGGTTGCGCAAACTACGCTGTAGGCAGCGAATCATTCTATGCCCTTAATTGGTGCGGCGCGCCCTTTTGTTGGCAGGCGCCGGAAAAGGGGCTGTCAGAGCGGACAGGCCGCCAGGTTTGGCTTGGAAAGCGGCGATTGGGGGGGTGTCAGTTGGAGGGGCCTGGCGAGCGCCGGACATGCAGCCCCACCATACGCTTTAACGCGCATATCGCCACAATTGAACAATATCCCCCGGAAAAATTGACAATTCAAAAGCCATCTGCATTGCTAAAGTGAATTTCCCAAAACAAAGAGGAGTTCGCAATCATGGTTACCTACACCCATAAATTTAAGGCCGCGACCGTACAAGCCGAGCCGATTTGGTTTGACGCAGCAGCAACGGTAGAAAAGTCCATCGCACTGATACAGGAAGCTGCTCGCAACAATGCCGAGATCATTGCCTTTCCCGAAGTTTTCATACCCGGTTACCCCTACCATATTTGGCTCGATAGCCCTTTTGCTGGAATGGGGAAATTTGCAGTGCGCTACCACGAGCAATCACTGCCTATCGACAGCCCCTTGATCGTGCGACTACGAGATGCCGCACGTACCAACAAAATTAGCGTTGTCATGGGCTTTAGCGAACGCGATGGCGGCACGCTGTATATGAGCCAAATTATCATCAACGAACAAGGAAACATCGTTGCCCACCGCAGGAAGCTCAAACCTACCCATGTGGAGAGAACCGTCTTCGGTGAAGGCGACGGGTCAGACATCGCGGTGTATGAAATGGCTATTGGTCGCGTCGGCGCCCTCAATTGCTGGGAGCACTTTCAGACCTTAACCAAATACGCCATGTACGCCATGCACGAACAATTGCACATTGCCGCGTGGCCCGGAATGTCTCTGTACCAGCCGGAGGTCTATGCCTTCAGTGCAGAGGCGCAATCCGTCGCGACGCAAATGTATGCCATGGAGGGGCAAACCTTTGTTTTGTGCGCGACCCAGGTCGTCACAAAAGCCGCGCATCAATTCTTTTGCGAATCGCCTATGCATGAAAAACTAATTGGATATGGAGGGGGTTTTGCCCAGATATATGGTCCAGACGGTCGGGCTTTAGCGGATCGACTACCAAGCGATGCAGAAGGCATACTGTATGCAGACATAAACCTTGCCGAAATTGCAATGGCAAAACAAGCGGCTGATCCCGTGGGCCATTATTCGCGGCGCGACGTATTTACGCTCTTGTTCAACGACCAGCCTTTGGGTCCCGTAAAGCGCAATAAGGACATAGCTGACGCATCATCGTTTGAGCGTGCTTTGCCCACTGCAACCGCGGCAGCCCCAGGTTTACCGCTCATGGCGCCTAGTCTCCAATTACCCAAAGTGGCCTCGGTACATGCGCCTATGGAAAACGAAATACCGAGCTGATACGGCGCCATGACCTCGTTCATCCGTTCATACCCGTGAACGGATGATTTCCTTCGTCTCCAAGATACGAAAGTGCCATCTTAGAAAACCAAATCAAGTTCATTCCCCCAAGGCTTGACTGGGATTCATAAATGTTCTACCTTTAGTCCATAGAAAAGTTCCGCATACCCCCCTTTACTGCATCGTTCATGTTTTGATATCGGAGTACATTGACCATGTTGCATTTGCACGGCGCCGAGTCTGAAGTTCACGCTGCGGCTTCCCAGGGGGATGCTACGCTGATCTACAGTTCAAATGAACTTCCAATGCGTGACCGCATCCCAGTATGGAATGAAGTGGTGTGGCGCAACTATGTGCCCTTGCAAATAAAAATCGCGCCGCATGATGACTTTGCGGGTCAAGTCGCACTCACGCAACTGGGCGGCGTACGCGTTGTCACCTCGGGGTCTAGAGCACAGTGCATAACCCGCACTCCCAAGCTCATCGCGCAGGACAGCGAGGAGTACTTAATGCTCGGTCTGCAACTGAAGGGCTCGGCGAATATTGAGCAGCACGCCAGACAAGCGCAATTGCAGGCCGGTGATTTCGTTTTTTGGGACACACGTCAACCCTACACCATTGATTTTCCAAGCGATTGGGAGATGGCGGTGTTTCAGTTTCCAAGAAGTGCATTTACCTTCAGTCCCAAAAGCATTGATGCATTTACAGCCTTGACGTTGCATGGGCAAAAAGGTGTAACCCAAATTGCCTCCAGACTGCTCATGGGTATCGCTGATGAGGCCCGCTACCAAACCTTCGAGCACGATACGCCGCTACTAGAGCACACGCTGGGAATATTAGACTTTTGCATCAACCACAAGTTAACCGACTGTGAGTTACCGCCTAACTATAACGAGGTACTGCTGAGGCGAATAAATGGCTATATAGGCGCAAATTTGCAGAATCCTCAGCTCTCTGCAATAGAAATAGCACAAGCGCATGGACTATCGCTGAGCCAGCTGTACCGAGTTTTTCAAAGCCAACGCTCGACGGTTGGTGACTATATTCGGCAACGACGACTGGATCGCATCAAATTCGAACTAGTCAATCCAGCTTCTCGGCATCTGACCATTGCGGCTGTAGCGCGTAAATGGGGGTTTCTGGATACGCCGCATTTCAATCGAGTTTTCAAAGCACAATATAAGATTACTCCGCAACAAATTCAACACCAAGCACTGAGTGATCGACATTTGCGGACGAATAAATCAAAAAACATAGTTGAGTGAAGCTCTGCTTGCGTCCAAACCCATCATTGCGAGCCCAGCGAAGTAATCCACATTCCCCTGCAAATCATCGGAGAACTTCTGGTGCTATTCAAACGTTGGTACCGCAGGTTTTACTGTTGGCCTGCCTGCAGAAACCCATGCATCAAAGCCGCCAGCAATTGAGCGCACCTTGAGGTAGCCCATGGCGTGCAACTGGACGGCGGCCAAGGCTGCGCGGCCGCTGGTCTTGCAGTAGACAACGATATTTAAGTCGCGAGCGGCGAGCTCGGGGCTGCCACTCATCTTAAATTCGAGCAGGCCGCGCGACATGTGTACAGCGCCTGGTAGGTGGCCTGCTGCGTATTCGTCGGCCTCGCGCACGTCGATCAGAAGGTCTGCATCTCGAACGGCATCATCAGCTTGGACAATGGAAATTTCATGGATTTGGGCTTTAGCCTGGGCCACTAGGTCGTGCGCATTTTTCATGGGTTTTATCTTTCGAAGAAATTGGTTAACGTGGTTTTAGGCGAAGCTGATTGCTGTCATAAACCTCTATTACAAGCGCAATCCCTTGGCCCACGCTCCGGGTCACGGTACAAAAGTTTTCAAACTGCTCGAGCACCCGGTCCAAATGTTCTAAGGACGCGGCAGGCACGCCTAGGGTCAGCACCGCACGGATTTGCAGCACTCGCAGGCGACCTTCACTATTGCGACCGACCTGCGCGTGTACATCGCAGCGCAGCGGGTCAGGTTTTTGCTTGAACTTGCGCAGCGCAAACAAGAGCGAATCGGCCAGGCAGTTACCCACCGCGGCCGCTAGCAATTGAACTGGCGATGGTCCCAACCCGCTACCCATAGGCGCGGGCTCGTCAGCGAGCAAGGGCGGCATTAAGTCCCCGAAGCTGACTTCAAATTGGTAATCCTGCTTTTGTTGCAGCTTGATGCTTACAAGGGATTCGCTCATATTATGTTCCGATCGGTCAGGAGATTAAAGGTTCAGGTGTGGACCTGAGGCGGCTCTTCTAGTGAGGTTTTCTCTCGGCCAAACGGACGATGCCTAGCGCTTTAAGTACGTATTTTTCGTAAACGGGCTCCGACGTACCTTTGCGGATCTTTCGCATGAAGTATTTCTCAAAGGCAATCTTTGCCAGGTGAACCCACTTACCCTTTTTAAACCAGTTGACATTGCGCGGCGGTATTTGCGGCAGCGCGACGAAGGCGGCACCGGTGTCGCCCATGTCGGCCAGGCAGATCGCGTTCCAAGTTCCCTTGGCGTGCGCTGGTTTTCCAGCTAACTCATCGGCAATGTTGTGGCAAATTGCTCCCACCATGCTCTCGATCATGTAACCGGTCTTGGGCGTCCCAGTGGCTACAGGCGTTACCTCCACCGGGGGAATGGCCACGCAGACGCCTGCTGAGAAAATGTTTTTGTAGGCGGTGCTCCGCTGAAACTCGTCAATGAGCACAAAGCCGCGCGGGTTGCACAGTTTTGGCACGGCCGCGACGGCATCCACGCCCTTAAAGGCCGGCAGCATCATGGACAGCTTGAAGCCCAATTCATGCTCTTTGTAAATATTGCCCAGATCGTCTAGCTGGGTTACAAATATCTTTCCTTCCTCGACTTTCGTGGTTTTGGCGTTAGTGATCCACTTCATATCCCGGTTACGCATTTCGGACTCGAGCATCGATTTGCTATCCCCCACACCGCCTAGCCCCAGGTGACCGATGTAGGGCTCGCTGGTCACGTAGGTGATTGGCACTTTGTTGCGCAGTTTGCGTTTGCGCAGGTCGGTATCCAAAATAAAGGCAAATTCATAGGCCGGGCCAAAGCAGCTCGCGCCCGGCATGGCGCCGATTACCAATGGACCTGGGTTTTTGAGGAATTTATCGTAATCCGACCAAAAAGCGTCTGCATGGTCCACCGTGCATATGGAGTGCGTGAACCCGCCGCCTCCGTGCGAGAGCGGACCGGCGCCCGGTACCTCAGAAAATGATAACTTGGGACCGGTGGTGATCACCAGATAGTCATAGACCAAATTTTGGCCGTCGCCCAATGTTACGGTGCTAGCTTGCGCATCAATAGAGCTTACCGGCTGCGCAATGAAGTCAATCCCTTTGCGTTCAAGGTAGGGCCTGATGGGCAGCGTAATGTCCTCGCGCTTTCGCCAACCCACGGCTAGCCAAGGGTTACTTGGAACAAACTGGAAGTAATCGACCGAATTGACGACCGTTATCTTGTGTTCTTTGGGTAGCAGATCGCGCAGCTCGTAGGCGGCTGGAAGACCCCCGATGCCTGCGCCAACGATGATGATATGGGCCATAGCTTTGTATCCTTTTATTTATAAGGGCAGGTCATTTTTCATTTGGGGGCTCCGGGACCCAGGTGGGCCAGCAGCCAAGCTTTGAGGTCTTGCGCCGACATCGCACCAGCAATGCGGGCTTTTTCTTTACCGCCTTCAAACAGCAACAGGCTGGGAATGCTGCGGATCTTGTACTTGGCGCTGGCCAGGGGCGCGGCGTCGGTATCGACTTTGACAAAGCGCACCAGCGGCATCGCGCGCGCCACGTTTTCAAACTGTGGTGCCATGGCTTTGCAGGGGCCGCACCAGGCAGCCCAAAAGTCCACCACCACCGGTAGTTCGGTGCTGGCGATAAAGCGCTCGAAGGCAGCATCTGCAATCACCATGGGCGCAGCGGGCAGCAGGTCGGCGCGGCAACTGCCGCAGGCTAATACGTTTTGCAGCGTGTCAGGGGCGACGCGGTTTTTTTGCCCGCAGTGGGGACAGACCAAAAGCATGGGCTCACCTTTCTTCAAGCACCGGCGGGGAAACCGAGTTTGCGCATGATCGTCTCCATCAGGCACCAGCGCGTAACTGCGCTTTGAGCCAGATTGAGCCCCACAAAGGCGGTAAAGGCCAGCCACCATTCACTCACAAAAAACATGCTGCCTGGGATGCCTAGGGCTAGGGAGCCCATGATGAGAACGCCAGCTACTAATCGAACCATTTGCCATGAGTACATATCCAACCTCTTTTAAAAAAATAAACAAACACTACACCGTCGTCTGCACCTGCGCCAGCCGCTCGGGGTGCTTGTAGTTGGCGGCGTAGTACAGCGTGGGGATGACCACCAGGGTCAAAATAGTGGAGACAAAAATACCCGAGATCAAAGAGATGGCCAGCCCGTTAAAGATGGGGTCATCTAGGATGAAGAAGGCACCCAGCATGGCGGCCAGCCCAGTGAGCATGATGGGCTGGGCGCGGGTGATGGCCGAGCGCACCACGGCTTGCTCCAGCGGCATGCCTTGGCGCACCAGTAGGTTGATAAAGTCGACCAGCAGTATCGAGTTGCGCACGATGATGCCCGCCAGCGCGATCATGCCGATCATGCTGGTGGCGGTGTATTGCGCACCCAGGATGGCGTGGCCCGGCATCACGCCGATGATGGTCAGCGGAATCGGCGCCATGATGATCAGCGGCGTCAGATAAGAGCCAAACTGCGCGACCACCAGCAGGTAAATCAACACCAGCCCCACGCCATACGCCGCACCCATATCACGAAAGGTTTCGTAGGTGACTTGCGATTCGCCGTCCCACTTGAGCGCGTAATGGCGCAGCGCGTCGGACGGTTGGTGAATGAAAAATTCTTGCAAAGCGCCGCCGCCGGGTGTGGGTATGGCGGCGATGGCGCTGCGCATCTGAAACACGCCATACAAAGGGCTGTCCAGCTTTCCAGCCATATCAGCCACGACCATGTTTACTGGCAACAAATCTTTGTGATAAATCGGTTGTTCGCGCAGTGTGTCGCTGATAGTGACCAATTCACGGATGGGCACTTGCGCGCCGCTAGCCGCCCGCACGCGCAGGCTGAGCAAGGCATCCAGATCGCCCTGGCTTTCGGGCGGCAGTTGCAGCACCACGGGGGCGGGGTATTTGCTGGCGTCATGCAAGTAGCTGGCAGCTTGCCCTGCTAGCCCGGCGCGCAAGGTGGTGACGATGGCTTGCTGCGATACACCGGCTTGCGCGGCTTTGCGCCTATCGACCAACAAGAGTTTGCGTGGCGCGTTGGCGATGCTGCTGTCGTCCACATCCACAATGCCCGGCGTTTGCTCAAACACCGCGCGTACCGCTTGCGCCACTTGGCGACGCCCCGCCGCCTCTGGGCCATAGATTTCAGCCACGATGGGCGAGAGCACCGGCGGGCCGGGTGGCACTTCCACCACTTTGACATTGGCACCGTAGCGCTTGCCAATGGCTTGCAGCGCTGGGCGTTCGCGCGTGGCGATGGCGTGGCTTTGCGCGCTGCGGGCGTGCTTGTCCACCAAGTTAACCTGGATGTCGCCCAGCTCGGCCCCGGCGCGCAGGTAGTACTGGCGCACCAGACCATTGAAGTTGATGGGTGCAGCCATGCCGGCATAGGCTTGGTAGTCGATCACCTCGGGCACGCTGGCCAGGTGCGCGCCTAGATCGCGCAACACGGCAGCGGTTTGCTCCAGTGGCGTGCCCACCGGCATATCGACCACCACCTGAAATTCAGATTTATTGTCAAAGGGCAGCATCTTGAGCAGCACCAAGCCGGTAGCGGGCAAGGCTACCGATATCGCAATCAGCGCCGCCACTGCAAGGCCCAGCAGCCTGCGGTTGCGTGCGCCTGCTTGTGCGTGTAGCAAGGGCGCGAACACACGCGCAAACACCGGCTCTAGCAGCGCACTCAAGCCGCGTGGCGCATGGGCATGGGCCCCTTCTCCTGCGGGCGGCGAAGGCTTCATCCAAATGCGCGCCAGCCACGGCGTAACCATAAAGGCGATGGCCAGCGACAGCAGCATGCCCATGCTGGCGTTGATGGGGATGGGGCTCATGTAAGGGCCCATCAGGCCAGATACAAAGGCCATGGGCAGCAGCGCGGCAATGACGGTGAGCGTGGCCAAGATGGTGGGGCCGCCGACTTCATCAACCGCACCGGGGATGAGTTGGGCCAGGGTTTTGTGCGAAAACAATTGCTGGTGGCGGTGGATGTTTTCCACCACGACGATGGCGTCATCGACCAAGATACCAATCGAAAATATCAGCGCAAACAGCGACACGCGGTTGAGCGTAAAGCCCCAGGCCCAAGAGGCAAACAGTGTGACGGTGAGCGTCAACACCACCGCCACACCCACGATAGCCGCTTCCCGGCGGCCCAACGCCAAAAATACCAAGAGCACCACCGATGCGGTAGCGAACAATAATTTTTGAATCAGCTTTTGTGCTTTGGCGTTAGCCGATTCGCCGTAGTTTCGCGTCTGCACCACCCGCACGCTATCGGGCACCACGGTGTTGCGCAATTGGGCTACGCGCTGCATTACCGCATCGGCCACATCGATGGCGTTTTCGCCGGGCTTTTTGGTGATGCTCAGCGTCACCGCCGGGTATTGCCCGCCGCCTTGCGCCTGCGATTGGCCGTGCCAGACATAGCGGCTAGGCGCCAGCGGGCCATCGCTGAGCTGCGCTACATCGCGCAAAAACACCGGGCGGCCCAGCTTGACGCCGACCACCAAGTCGGCCACATCTTGCGCCTCAGCCAAAAACGGGCCAGCCTCGATAGCCAAGGTTTGGTTAGCACCCAAAAGTTCGCCCACTGGCAAGCCCAGGTTGGCCGATTGCAACGCACTTTGCAAGTCGGCCACGGTTATGTTGGCGCCCGCCATGCGCGCCGGGTCTAACGCGACCAGCACGGCACGCCCCGGGCCGCCCAGGGTTTGCACTTCGCGGGTACCAGGCACGCGTTTGAGTTCGACTTCCATGCTGTGCGCCACGCGCTCTAGATCAAAGGCGCCGGTTTGCGAGTCTTTGCTAAACAGCGTGAGGGTGACGATAGGCACATCGTCAATGCCTTTGGGCTTGATGATGGGCTCAAGCACGCCCAGGTCTTTGGGCAACCAGTCCGCGTTAGAGCGCAAAGTGTCATGCAGACGTACCAGCGCTTCGGTGCGCGGCACGCCGACTTTGAACTGCACCGTCAGCACCGCCAGACCGGGGCGCGAGAGCGACATTACATGCTCGGTGCCCACCATTTGCGAGAGCACTTGCTCGGCGGGAATGGCAACCATTTGCTCCACATCGGCCACGCTGGCGCCGGGGAAGGGGATCAGCACATTGGCCATGGTCACGTTGATTTGCGGCTCTTCTTCGCGCGGCGTGACCAGCACTGCAAACGCGCCCAGCAGCAAAGCCAACATCGCCAGCAGTGGCGTAATGTGCGCGCGCTGAAACAGCGCCGCAATGCGACCGGAAACACCTAGATGGGCTTGGTTCTTCATATCAATGGGCCTGCGCGGCAGCTTGGGGGTCGGTGGCGACGCGCTCGCCAGCGCGCAGACCGCTGAGCACTTCCACCTGCTGGCCTTGGCTGCGTCCCACGCGCACTTGGCGCAGTGTCGGGCGGCCTTGGGCATCGATCATATAAACGGCTGTCAACTCCGCGCGGCGCAGCACTGCGCTTGCGGGCACAAGCAAGTGTTCTGCGCTTCCTGTAGCGGCGGCGCGCGTAGCGGGCAACCAGACGCGCACAAAACTACCCGGCAAAGCACCTGTAGTTCTAGGCAAGGGAAAGCGAATTTGCGCGCTGTGGGTGGCCGCATCGACTTGCGGCAGCACAGTTATGCCGCGCGCTTGCATCAAGCCTTTAGCGTTGGCGCTGGTGGGCAGCTCGAATTGCGCGCCTTCCAAGCTGGCGGGCAGGGCGCTATGGGGCACGGCGGCGCTTACCCGCAATTGCGACGGGTCATACAGCGTGATCAAGGGGCGGCCCGGCATCGCCATGTCACCCAGTGCGACGGGCAGCTCGCTTACGATGCCGGCAAATGGCGCGCTGATGACGTAAAAGCCTTTCTGGGTTTGCACCACATTGGTTTGCGCTTGCAAAGACTGCACCAGTGCCTGCGCCGATTGGAATTGCGCTTGCGAGCGCTCCAGCGCCGCCGGGCTGATGTACTGCTGTTGCACCAGTTGCTGCTGGCGCGCGAACTCTTTGGCGGCTACGGCCAGATTGGCGCGGGCGGCGTCCACCTGCGACGCATTGGACTGCACCACCTGCGCGGCGGCATGCGCGTCGATGCGCACCAGTTCCTGACCGGCGCGGACCCGGTCGCCCACCTGTGCCCCAATGCGCACGATGGAACCGGAGACTTGCGCCGCTAAGGTGGCCTGTCGAATCGGCTCAATTACGCCGTCCACGCTCTGCATATCTGTGCGCGCGCTGCTAAGCACTTCGGCAGTGGCTAAGCGGGTAGGCTTGGGGGCCAAAGCAGCCGAATCGGCGGCCCTGGCAGCTAGCGGCATTGCACTGCAAAGGGCGACTGTGATCAGTAGTCGGGCCTTCCACGGGCTAGATGGAGACAAGGTTGAAAGGATTTCAGTTTTCATATTTAACTATTAACGTAATTAGCTAAATAATACACTAAAATTAGGAATCGGTAATGCGCTACGTCAACAAAAGACCTTTAAACCCTGCGCCCAGGACGCCAAAATATGGAAAACCTACCTCCCGAAGCCCTGCCCGAAGTGGCCGCCTACTTTCAGGCGCTGTCTGAGCCTACGCGCCTTCAGTTGCTAAATATCTTGCGGGACGGCGAGCGCAACGTGGGCGAGTTGGCGCAGTTGTGTGGCACCACGGCGGCCAATGTGTCGCGCCACTTAAGCCTCTTGACCAAGCACGGCATGGTTAGCCGCGAAAGCCGTGGGACTAGCGTGTATTACTCGATTGCCGACCAGGCGGTGTATGACTTGTGTGAATTGGTGTGCGGCAATATCGCGCGGCAAATGCAGCGCGCCCAAGGTTCTCGCCAAGCGTTTGCGCGGTCGCAGTAAGCGCGTAATTTCTGGGCTAAGGAGTGCCACCCCCGCCCATGCGCGATGCGTATCGCATGGTGCCTTTTTGAGCACATGGACTTCTTGTTCATGCAATCGTTATCGCGAGGAGCGCAGCGACGCGGCGATCCACAAGTGCAACATGTGCAAGCCACAATGGATTGCTTCGCTGCGCTCAATGACGGGCTTGGACTTATGCAGAGTCTTCCTTGGGCTTATCCAGATGTTCCCAAAATTGCAATTGATAAGGATGTTTATCAAAAAATTAATGCAGGCCAGCGCGTGGTTTGGTTACTTCTTCCTTGACATACGTCAATGTGCAGATGGAGGTGACGCATAAGATCCCTTGGCACTTTGACTTTATTCCTACTACAGACAACTGAGAGGCACGAGTTTGCGGCATCCACAAAGAATCACCTTTGCTTGTCTTTTTAAAGTGCACTTATCAGGATGAATTATGAAAGCGCATAAAAATACCTCGTCAACTTTGGCATTGCTTGCAGTAATGCTTGCCGCTCCAGGTCTGTTTAGCACTACGGCGCTGGCGCAGGACAAGGTTCAAACGCAGATTCAAATTTACGGCTCTCAATTGATGACGGATGCAGAGCGTATCGAATACCAAACAAAAATGCGTGCACTAAAAACCACCAAAGAACGCGATGCATTTAGGGTAGAGCACCACGATTTGATCAAATTGCGCGCCGCAGATCAAGGTATCACCTTACCCAATACCGCGCCCGATACCCGTCCTTCTCCGAATGCCAAAGATGGCACCCGGCCAGGTACTGGCGCTGCAACGGGCGCTGGTCAGGGCGCTGGTCAGGGCAAAGCACTTGGCAAATAAAGAACCACAAAGCGCCTTAGGAACTTCTGCATAAGTCAAAACCCGTTATTGCGTACATGGAGCGCGAAGCAATCTATTTTTGCGCACCCGTATTGACGCGGGCAAGGTGCTGGGCGAATTGCACCAGAGATACAAACCCAAGCTGCAGCCGCCTTGCTTATCGGAACCATCCAAGGGTTGGTAATGCAGTCCCCGTTGTCCAACGATTTGCAGCACCTGAGCCATGAGGCGGCAGCGGTGTACGCCATTTACGAACGCGGTTTAAGGACGGCATGAAAAACTTTTTCTTCACCCATGGCAAAACCTTAGCCCTGGCCAGCGTGGTCTTGGTTCTTGCAGTGTTGCTGGGGTATGTCGCTTTGCGGGCAGGGCCTTTGGCGCCAATACCCATCACCGTGGAGGCGGTGCAGGTCAAGGAAATCCAGCCCGCCTTGTTTGGCATCGGCACAGTAGAGGCGCGCGTGGTCCACAAGATCGGGCCTACCGTGGCCGGGCGCATCAAGCGGGTGGTTGTGCAAACTGGTGATACGGTCAAGGCCGGGCAAGTGCTGGGCGAGATGGATGCGGTAGACCTGGACGACAAAATCGCTGCCCAAGAAGCCACCATCAAGCGCGCCCAGGCCAGCGTGCTGGCGGTGGAGGCGCAAACCCAAGAGGTCAGCGCCCGGCGCTCATTTGCCGAACAGCAGTACAAGCGTTATGCCCTGTTGCTGGTTTCCCGCTCGGTGAGCGAAGAGGGGGCCTCCATCAAGCGTCAGGAGTTGGACATCGCCCAAGCCAGTTGGGCGGCGGTGCAGGCCAATCTGGACGCTTCGCGCCAAGAGCTTGTGCGCGCCCGCGCCGACCGCGACGGGCTGCTGCGCCAGCGGGCCAATTTACGTTTCGTATCACCCGTTAGCGGCATCGTCTCGCGCCGCGATGCCGATCCGGGCACCACGGCAGTAGCCGGGCAAACGGTGGTCGAGGTGATTGAGCACGGCAGCCTGTGGGTCAGCGTGCGCTTTGACCAACAGCGCGCGCAAGGGCTGGCCGCGCAGTTGCCCGCGCAGGTCGTGTTGCGCTCGCGTGCCAGCGAACCGCTCACAGGCCGGATCGTGCGGTTGGATCCCCACGCGGACGCAGTCACCGAAGAGATCCTGGCCAAGGTGGAGCTTGCCCTGCGCCCCGGCGCGATGCCGCCCATCGGTGAACTGGCCGAAGTGACGGTGTCATTGCCCGCGCTGCAGGCCGGGCCGGTGGTGCCCAACGCCAGTGTGCAGCGGGTCGATGGTCGGCTCGGCGTGTGGCTGCTGGACAACGAGGCGCTGCGCTTTGTGCCTATACAGACCGGCGCCACCGATTTGAACGGGCAAGTTCAGATATTGAAGGGTTTGACCGGGGGCGAGCAAGTCGTGGTGTACAGCCACAAGGCGCTGGGTGCGAACAGCCGCGTCACGGTGGTGCAGCAACTGCCAGGCGCCAAGCCATGATCAGTCTGGCCGGGC
>CAJBBZ010000054.1 GCA_903951445.1 uncultured beta proteobacterium | reverse complement strand
TAACTGGCGGTGAAGGTAAAAACCTTAGTGCCAGCCGTATGGGCATACGTTGCAGCGTTGCGCTTGATTTCTGTGACCAATGCAGTCTGCGTTGCCGCTGCTGCCGTTGTCCCTGTTCCAAGGGCAATCCACCCCATCACGCCGGGGCGACTGGATGAGTTACCAATGGCGTCGGCTACAAAGTCAAAGCCTCCATTGACGATGATGTTCTCTTTGTGGACCACCTCAACCTCGCCACTGGCCTTGGCCAACAGCAGCGTGATTGCGCCTTTGATGTTCATGCCTTCTTCAATCATGAGTAATTCCTAGTTGTGCAATGAAAAAGGCGCTGGACCTTTCGGTACAACGCCTGGTTTTTGAGAATCGTTTTTTGGTCAGTAAAGCTTGAGTGCGGTGTAGCCCGCTGTAGGTGTCATTGAGCTGCTAGCGCTTTGCACATCCCCACCCATCTTTCCGATAAAGAGCCTGCGCTCTAAAGCGGTTTGACAAACCCCAATGCAAATGCGATCGCTCGCATTGACGGGGTATGGGACTTGGATGCGATTGAACAGGTGATCTTCAAGGAAGAACATTTGGTTTGCAGCGTCATATCCGACGCACAAACTCACCCCAGTACCAGAAGCGCTCCAGATCACCGATGTGGTGACTTGATTGGGGATGAACCAAAAGCTCACATGAAACACGCCCGGTATTCGAACGCCCCATGACACTTTGGTGGTGTCCTTGATCAAGACGCCCGTCCCGTAACGGCCATCTCCGTAGCTCACGCCAGAGGCATCCACACTTGTTGGACTGCCGTAGCCGCTCAGCACCCCGTTGAGACGCCACCCATAAATCTCGCCAGACTGCAATGTGTCTTCACGCGCTATTTGGAATCGCGCCTCAATGCTCTTGAGCGCACCGTCATAGGTCCATTGACGCTTGGCCGCTTGGCTGTTCCACGCATAGTTGACCGTGCTCCATGTCTCGCGGTCATCCAGCGTTGCGCCAATGCTGGCCAGCAAAGTGTTCTGCGCCCGGTAACTGGTAGGAAGGTTCACCTCGAACAGATACTCTGACTGGCTGACTCCGCTGTCCATGCGCAGGACATCAAGGCTGTTGACTGATTCCACAGACGCAAAGTGCTTGATTCCCGGAAACCTTGTCGCTTGCGCATCCATGGTCACAAGTAAGTTGGCGTTTTGCGGCTGGGCCACCACCGTCGAGACAAAGGTAGCTTCGTCCGAGTAGATGCCAGGAGAAGCAATCGCCTTGATCCAGAACTTGCGCTCACCATCGAAACCCGAAGGCAAGGTGTAGCTACTGGACTTCACCTCTGCAATGAAGATGGAGGTGTCCCATGCTCCCCCTTCCCTGAGTTCGTAAGCCACAACCTCAGGCTCTGGGTTGGGCAGCCATCGAAACTCAAGACGGTTCGCAGACTGGACCACATCAAACTGCCTCACCGACGATGGGGCGAGCAAAGTCAGCTGAAAAGTCGTGACATGCGTGCTGTACTTTCCCGAGGTATCAAACGCACGGATGAAGTAGTTGTACTGGCCAGATTCACTTTGGTCATGAACAAGCTGCGTGCCTGCGGTTTGGCCAACCAATACTCCTGAGTCCCAGCCCGAACCCACACGTACCTCGTAACCCGCCAAGTCAGCATCTGTGT
>CAJBBZ010000053.1 GCA_903951445.1 uncultured beta proteobacterium | reverse complement strand
ATCGCCATCGCGCATAAATTGCTGCGCCAAGCGCATGCTGTGGCGACGAAAAATGTCTCCTTTTCAGCAGAATTTGCTTGACTGGGAGCACAGTTCATTGCGAACGAAGTGAAGCAATCCATGTTGGCTCGTAAAGTTTTCACTAATTCATCCCCCCATCGCTGCATTGCTTGGGCTAAAGAACCACAGCAGGCTTTGCCTGTAGAGGTTTGGAAAAGAATTCGACAGCGGCTTGCGCAATCGCCTGCCCATGCTCTTGAACAAAATGCCCGGCCTCGGGCAGCAGCATCACATGTTCACAGCCGCGAATCTGGCTTTGTAATACGCGCATCACCGGCTCGCCGAGGACAGGGTCTTGCTGGCCGATGGCCAAAAAGCTGCGCCCTGCCCACTTGTTGCTCCAAGAATCGCGGGCCTGGCGCGCAATCGCAGCACCCGGACTATCTGCAAATTCAGGCACCATATTGGGAAAAACACGCAAGGCGGCGCGGTGGCCCGCATCGGGAAATGGCGCGTTATAGGCTTGCCACTCTGGCTCTGCCATGTGGCTGTTGCCACGGGCAAAAAGCTTACCCACGTCAAATTCGGGATTTTTAGCGCACCAGGCGCGCCAGGCCAGAAAACCGGGGGACAGCGGCACATCTCCACAGGCCAGCAGCGTGTTCATGGCCAACAGTCCAGCGTAGCGATGCGGCGCCTCCATGGGCAAGGTCAAGCCAAAAATGCCGCCCCAGTCCTGCACCACTAAAACCACGTTTCTCAAGTCCAAGCGTTCCACGAACTCCAGCAATACCTGGCGGTGGAAGTCAAACTGATGGGCGCTGTCCTTTTTTGGCTTGTCGCTTTTGCCAAAGCCGATCAGGTCCGGCGCGACGACGCGATGCCCTGCCCCGGTAAAGACCGGAATCATCTTGCGGTACAAATAGCTCCATGCGGGGTTGCCGTGCAGGCATAAATAGGTTAGCTGCGCGTCTTGGGGGCCTTCGTCCAGGTAATGCATACGCAAACCGTCCAAAGTCGGCAGGTCACTGAGGTAGCGGGGCGACCAGGGGTAATCTGGCACATGGGCAAACCGCGCCTCGGGGGTGCGCAGGGCGTCTACACGCAAAGGGCTCATATTGGCTCGCTTAGGCTTAAAAAAATCACGCAAGATGTCTGCGCACTCATCGGCCAGCACCCCGCGCTGTAGGCTGGTGTGGTGGTTCAGGGCTTGAATAGCGAATATATCCAGCACCGAACCGGCAGCGCCCGCGCGCGCGTCGCTTGCACCGAACACTACTTTCTGCAAGCGGGCATTGATCAGTGCGCCGCTGCACATGGCGCAAGGCTCTAAGGTCACATAAAGGCTGCAATCCTCCAGGCGGTAATTGCCCAGCACCTGCGCCGCAGCGCGCAGCGCCACCACTTCGGCATGGGCGGTCGGGTCGCTATCGGCGATGCAGCGGTTGTGCCCGCTGGCAATCAAGCGCCCCTGGTGCACCACCACCGCACCCACCGGCACCTCGCCCGCTTGTGCAGCCAAGGCCGCCTGCTCCAAAGCCAGGCGCATCCAATGTGCGTCTTCAGGTAGGGTGTCGGCCATTGGCAAAGGCTTATTTCGGCGTACCGGTGAGGCCCATTTTGCGCATCCAGGCCCCCAGCGCTTGGTCGTCCGGGCCGCCCGCATCGTAAATTTCCAGCATGCGGGCATGCGCTTCCGGACGATGTTGATTCACTTTAACTTTGCATTGCATGCTTATGATTTACAAAGAAAAAGCCACAATAGCGCCCAGCATCTTTGTCGTGTAATCTTCGGGCAAACCGCGCCATTGGTCGGCATAGGCGGGTTCGTGGTCGGCAATCAGTTGCTTGAGCAAAGCGTCTTTGGCGTCGTGCCCGTCCAACACAGACGCCTCGACCACGCAATGTACTGCGACGTAGTTCCAGGTAGGCACGCGTACCAGGTCGGGATAGACCTTGGGTGACATATAGGCATGCGGCCCCATAAACGTCACCACCGCTTGGGGGCGCTGTTGCAGATATTTCCAATGTGGATTACCTCGAGCGCAATGCCCGAGTATGGCCCCGTGCTCAGCCCCCTGCCCCGGCTGCGCCTCCCAATGCACCGGCAAATGCGTCACAAAAGGCAGGCCGGCATCGTCTGTAGAAATCAAACTAGCGAACGGGTGCGCCTGCATGATGTCGATCGCCACTTGGGGGTCTTTGGGGTCGAATTGGCTGGGTAAGTACATGGTGTTGCGCTCCGTTAGCCGACTTATTCCCACTCAATAGTGGCAGGCGGCTTACTAGAAACATCGTAAGTCACGCGGTTAATCCCGCGCACTTCATTGATGATGCGGCCGGAGACTTTTTTCAACAGCGCGTAAGGTAATTCAGCCCAGTCGGCAGTCATGAAGTCGGTGGTTTGTACTGCGCGCAGCGCCACCACATAGTCGTAGGTCCGGCCATCGCCCATCACGCCCACGCTTTTCACCGGCAGGAACACGGCAAAGGCCTGGCTGGTCAGTTCGTACCAGTTTTTACCGCTGTCGTCGTCACGGAAATTGCGTAATTCTTCGATAAAGATGGCATCGGCGCGGCGCAGCAGGTCGGCGTATTCTTTTTTCACTTCGCCCAAAATGCGCACGCCCAAGCCTGGGCCGGGGAAGGGGTGGCGATAGACCATGGCCGCGGGCAGGCCCAGCGCCACGCCCAATTCACGCACTTCGTCTTTGAACAAATCGCGCAAGGGCTCCAGCAGTTTTAATCCCAATTGTTCCGGCAGGCCGCCCACGTTGTGGTGGCTTTTAATCGTGACCGCTTTTTTACTTTTTGCGCCGCCCGACTCAATCACGTCCGGGTATATCGTGCCTTGGGCCAAAAAGGTCGCGCCTTTAACGACGGTGCCAGCAGCGCCCTGCCCGGCTTTGAGTTTGGCGGCTTCGGCCTTGAAAACATCGACAAATAAGCCGCCAATAATCTTGCGCTTGGCCTCTGGCTCGGACACGCCTGCTAACTTGCTCAAAAATAGATCAGCGGCATCCACGCGGATCACTTTAGCGTGCAGCTTGCCGGCAAACATTTCCATCACCGCATCGCCTTCGTTCAGGCGCAAGAGTCCGTGGTCCACAAAAACGCAAGTGAGTTGGTCGCCGATGGCGCGGTGAATCAAGGCGGCAGCCACCGAGGAATCGACCCCGCCGGACAAGCCCAAAATCACTTCTTCGGTGCCCACTTGGGTGCGAATTTTCTCGACCGCTTCCGAGATGTAATCACCCATGATCCAATCCGCCTTGGTGCCACAGATGTCGATTACGAAGCGCTCCAAAATCGCCGCGCCGCGCTTGGTGTGGGTCACTTCGGGGTGAAACTGCACACCGTAAAAGCGCCGCTCTTCATCGGCCATACCGGCTATTGGGCAGCTATCGGTGCTGGCCATCAGCTTGAAGCCGCTGGGCATTTCTGTGACCTTGTCGCCATGGCT
>CAJBBZ010000052.1 GCA_903951445.1 uncultured beta proteobacterium | reverse complement strand
TGTTGGTGATGACACGCCAAGTGCCGTCGGGTTTTTGCTCCAGGCTTTCCACCTTGGTTTGCACTTCGATGGTGGCGCCGCCCAGGCGCGCGGCTTTGGCGTAGGCATAGGTGGTGCCGCTGGGGTCTAAGTGCCCTTCATTGGGGTCTAGCAGCGCGCCCAGAAAATATTTCTCTTCGATAAAGGGGAAGTAGTTGAGCGCTTCTTTGATGGAAATGATTTCGGTTTCCATGCCCAGGTAGCGGCCACGCGCCACTGTCATCTTCAAAAATTCCATGCGTTCGGGCGTGTCGGCCAGCATGATGCCGGGCGATTTGTGCAGGCCGCAGCTTTGGCCGGAGATGCGTTCCAACTCTTCGTACAAACTCACCGTGTAGCTTTGCAGCATGGCGACATTGGGATCACCATTGAGGGTGTGAAAACCGCCTGCCGCGTGCCAGGTAGAACCCGAGGTCAGCTGGTCACGCTCGAGCAACATCACATCGCTCCAGCCCTTTTTGGTCAGGTGGTAAAGCACCGAACACCCGACGACACCGCCGCCGATGATGACTACCCGTGCTGTTGTTTTCATATCTGTAAATCCTTTTTGCAGAGCAAAACAAAAAATTAAAAATCGGTGGGTGCGCCGCCCTGCGATTTACGCAGGTTGACAAAGGCATCGAGTTCTTCTTCGATCGCCGCGTCCATGGGTGGGCGCTCGTAGGCTTCGAGTTCTTTTTGCCAAATCGTGTTGGCCTTTTGGTAGGCTGTGGGCCGACCGCCTTCGTCCCAAGATTCAAAGTTGCGCCAGTCCGAAATAATCGGCGAATAAAACGCGGTTTCAAAACGTTCCAGCGTGTGCGCCGTGCCAAAGTAATGGCCGCCAGGGCCTACATCGCGTATGGCGTCCAGCGCCAGACCGGCGGGGCTGACGTCCAGCGGCGTCAGAAACTCGGCCACCATTTGCAAGAGGTCGCAGTCGAGGATAAATTTTTCAAACGAGGCGGTCAGACCGCCTTCCATCCAACCGGCGCTGTGCATGATGAAGTTGCCACCGGCTTGCGTCAGCGCCCACAAGGAGAACACCGATTCATAAGCAGCTTGCGCATCGACGGTGTTGGCCGCGTTGACATTGCTGGTGCGGTAGGGAATGCCGTATTTGCGGCACAGTTGCCCGCCTACCAAAACCGCCTTCATGTACTCAGGCGTGCCAAAGGCCGGTGCGCCGCTTTTCATATCGACATTCGAGGTAAAGCCGCCATAGACCACCGGCGCGCCGGGGCGTACCAATTGGGTGAGCGTGATGCCCGCTAAGGCCTCGGCGTTTTGCTGCGCCAGCGCACCGGCAATCGTCACCGGCGCCATGGCCCCGGCCAGCGTAAAGGGCGTGAGCATGATGATCTGGTTGCGCGAGGACATTTCCAAAATGCCTTGCAGCATGGGCGTGTCCAGCCGCAGCGGGGACGAGCTATTGATGATGGAAAAAAGCGAAGGCTCGCGTTCCAGTTGCGCATGGCTGATGCCACGCACGATACGAACGATTTCCAGTGCGTCCTGGTTGCGTTCTTTGCCCAACGAATAGGCGTGAAAGGCTTTGTCAGTGAGTTTGGCGATATCGGACAAACAATCCAAGTGCCGCACCGAGGCATGCAAATCCACAGGCTCTACTGGATAACCGCCGGTGCAATGGATGATGTCGTAGCGCTGCGCCAGCTTCACCAGGTTGCGAAAGTCTTGCTGGTTGCCGGCGCGGCGTCCGCCTTGCATGTCCGAGCAATTGGGCGGGCTGGCCACTTGCGCAAACGCCAGGTTTTTGCCGCCGATGTGGATATTGCGCTCCGGGTTGCGCGCATGCAGCGTGAACTCGGAGGGACAGGACTTGATGCTCTGCAAAATCAGATTGCGGTCAAAGCGCACCCGCTCGGAGCCTTCGCGCACATCGGCCCCGGCTTTTTTCAAAATCTCGCGCGCGCCGGGGTGCATGAAGTCCATGCCCATTTCTTCCAGGATGGTGAGCGAGGCGTTGTGGATCGCTTCCAACTCGTCTTCCGACACCATGGGCGTGGGCGGCAAGCGGTGTTTTAAGTTGCGGTATTTGGTGGTGGAGGGTGCAACGCGGATGGTGCCGCTGCCGCGACCCGCGCGACGTCGTACCGTCGAGCTGGGCGCTGTTGCTTCTTCTGTCATGTGGGGTGTCTCCGCGTAATACCGATGCAGGAATGTGCGTTTGCACGTCGGGTCTGCGCGCCTAGGGCGCCGCGCCGCATACGTGCCGAGCAATTCTATGCAGTTCACCCGAGGAAAAAGGCATGGGCTTGCCCAAGTCGCAGGACCGCTTGGCGCCTGCGCACGCGCTTGGCCGCCTATTGGCAGGCTTGCGCGCCGCTGCCCAAAAGCCCTTGCATAGAGGGGAAATGCGGTCTATTTGCGTCTGCGCAGGCTAGGGGCACAATCGCATCTTGCCGCGATGGCGCCATTGGTAGGCGCAATTTTATAAATTGCCCAATGGCAGCGCACCCACAATGCGCCCACTTTGCCAACGCAATGGCTGCCGGAGTACCCCCATGACAGACGAGGATAAATACGAAGCACGCGCCCAGCGCATGATCACCCGCTGGTCTGGTCAGCGCATGCCGGTCAGCCGCCGCGAAACCGCGGAAGGCGAGGTGCTGCGCCATGCGCCGCCCGCCGTGGGTGCGCTCGATGTTGCGCAGCAGGTGTATCACGAACCGGCCAAGGCTTTGCCGGTGCTCACCACTTGCGACGTGCTGGTAGTGGGCGCTGGGCCTGCGGGCATATCAGCAGCCTTGGCCGCGCGCCGCGCTGGGGCCGACACGGTATTGCTAGAGCGCTATGGCTGCCTGGGTGGCGTGATTACCACTGTGGGCATGGAAACCCTGGCCTGGTACCGCTATGAAGGCACGGTGGAAGGCGAGGGCATTGGCATCGAAATGGAACGCATTGCCGCGCAAATGGGCGGCGCCATCAAGTGGCCGTACAACGACAGCCAGTGCCTGGACGCGGATTTTTTCAAGGTCGTGGCCGACCACTTGATTACCGAGGCCGGGGTGCGGCCCATCTTGCACTGCATGGCGGTGGACGTGATTTTTGAAGAAGACGGCAGGCGCTTGCGCGGCATCGTGACCGAGAGCAAATCGGGCCGCCAGGTGGTGCTGGCCAAACGCATTATTGATTGCTCGGGCGACGCAGATATCGCCCACCTGGCCGGGGCCAGCTACCGCAAAACGCCCAAGGACAAGATGCTGGGTATGACCACGGTGTTTAACGCAGCGGGCGTGGATACCCAGGCATTTTTGGACTACACCGAAAGCCAGCCCGCCACCTACGCCGACTGGAGCCGCACCTGGGCGCAAGAAACCACGGGCAAAGAAGACGCGCTGCGCAGCCCCTATTTGGATAAAGAGTTTGATACCGCCCGCGAACTGGGCGTGATACCGGCAGACAGCACCAATATCGGTGGTTCCTGGTCCGCTTTGACGCCTGCCGGTGAGGCCACCAATTTGAATCTGGCGCATATGTACGGCTTTGACCCGACCGATGTGATGGACCTGACGCGGGCGGAAATGCAAGGCCGCCAGGATGCGCTGCATGCGTTGATGGCGCTCAAAAAAGTAGTGCCTGGTTTTGAAAACGCCAAGCTGCGTAACTTTGGCATGACCTTGGGCGTGCGCGATTCGCGCAAGATTATTGGCCGCTATAACTTATGCAGCCAGGACGTGCGCAGCCAAGCTAAGTTTG
>CAJBBZ010000051.1 GCA_903951445.1 uncultured beta proteobacterium | reverse complement strand
GTTAGCCCCAGCCGGGACGACCAGCTTTGTGGCTGGCGCCACCATGACAACAGCAGGCGGCACGGCGAGCTCGATTCTGGCGCCAGCAACCGATGGCCTGTACCAGCTGTACGTGATCGACGCGGCAGGCAACGTCTCGAGTGCTTCAACAAGCACCCTGACAGTGGCCAGCACGGGCTACAGAGTCACTGGCATTGCCATCACTGGCGCCACGGGGCTAGTCAACAACTCCTTGAACGCTAATGATGTGGTCAGCGTAACAGTCACGATGAGCGAGGCCACCACCGTCAATACCACCGGCGGCAGGCCGACCCTGGCGCTGCTGATTGGTGCGACCACCGTACAAGCGGCCTACGCCTCGGGCAGTGGCAGCACGGCCTTGGTCTTCAATTACACCATTCCCGCAAATCAAAACTTAATGGACACAGACGGCATCAGCATTGCGGCCAACAGTCTGGCGCTGGCAGGCGGCACGCTCAAGAATGCGGCGGGCGATGCGGCAAGCCTCACCCATAGGGATGTTGCGGCCAATACAGGCTATCTGGTGGATACCGTGGCCCCGACGACCCAAAACACTTTATTAGCGGCATCGCTAACCATACTGGGGGGGACTGCGGTCACGATCGCGAGCCCGAACGAAGTAAACGGCAGTGTCTGGTTTGCTCCAAACCTCACCAGCTTTGTGGCTGGGCCCAGCTTTACAACAGCCAGCGGCACGGCGACCTCAATTCTGGCGCCAACTGCAGCGAATACATACCGTCTGTACGTGGTCGACGCGGCCGGCAATGTCTCAAATTCTTCAAATAACTACTTGTCAGTATTCAGCATTCAAAACAACAGTGCTGCTTATTCGACTAGCGCATATACCCTGGTGTTAACAGGGCAGAACCATAATGCTTTGCTGGCGACAGGTGAGCCGCTTACAACCGACATCAAGGCGCGGCTGGACTGGAGCAAGTTGTCGTGGGACATTAATGGCGATAACGACACCACAGCAAATGTCAGTTTTGCTTTAGAAGATATCGTTTCAGCCATAGTGAGCAGCCCCTACGGGTCGGGGAATTCAACGACGCTCCTGACGATTGTTCTGACCCAGGCCAAGGGCCTGTCCCTACAAGCCACCCCTGGCTTTGCTGGTACAGCGACAGGGACTGTGGACACCTTTGATATTACAGCGGGTTTTGACAAGGACGCAGCGGGCAATGCAGTCACGACAGATGCTGCGGTCAACGCCGCTTTAAGCTTTACGGCTCCAACCAACCAGAACGCTGTCTATGCGTCCAGTGCGATCAAGACGCCTGACGCTGTGGTATCGATCGTTAGCACGGGCGACGTTGCCAACAATGTCTGGTTTGCGCCAGTCAATACGACAACCTTTGTGGCTGGTGCCACCATGACAACAGCCGGCGGCACGGCGACCTCGATTCTGGCGCCATCAACATTGGGCACTTACAAGCTGTATGTGATCGACGCAGTAGGCAAAGTCTCGAGCTCCTCATCTGCCGGCCTGTTGGTAACCACGTCTGTGGACACCACGGCCCCGACCGTCACCAACCTCTCTGGCGCTTACTCGGCCAGTACATACACCCTGACGTTGACGGGGGCGAATTACAGCACTTTGTTGGAGTCGGCGAGCCTAGGAGAGAGTCCGATGACAGACATCAAAGCACGGCTGGACTGGAGCAAGCTGTCGTGGGACATCAACGGTGATGACGACACCACACCCAATGCCAACTTTACTTTGAGCGATATCTCTTCCGCCATGGCGAGCAGTACGACCCTGACGATTGTGCTGACCAGCGCCAAGGGCGCATCCCTGGAGGCCACCTCTGGTTTTGGTGGTGCAACGCTCGATACCTTGGATATTGCAGCGGGTTTTGACAGGGATTTATCAGGCAACGCGGCGACAACAGATGCCAAGGCTAACGCTGGATTGAGCTTTACGGCTCCAACCTCGACCTACATTCAGCCCATATTTTCAACGAATGTAACCAAGGGTGCTTCGTCTGCGGTCACGATCGTGAGCTCTGGCAATGCCGCCAACAGTATTTGGTTTGCGCCAGCCGGTACGACCAGCTTTGTGGCTGGCACCACCATGACCACAGCTGGCGGCACGGCGACCTCGATTCTGGCGCCAGCAAGCGATGGCGCCTACAAGCTCTATCTGCTCGACGTGCTGGGCAATGTCTCGCCCGCTTCGAATGGCACCTTGACGGTGGACGCCACGGCCCCAACTGCGACCATCACCAGCGGCAACTATGCGTCAAGCACAAACACCTTGGTACTGACGGGCACGAATTACAGCACTTTGCTAGAGAGTAACGAGTCGGCTGCAACCGACATCAAGGCGCGGCTGGACTGGAGCAAACTGACGTGGGACATCAATGGCGATGACAACACGACAGGCAATGTCAGCTTTACTTTGACCGATATCACTTCAGCCAAGGTGACCAACGGCACGACCCTGGCGGTTGTGCTGGCTAGCGACAAGGGCGCATCCCTGGAGGCCACCTCTGGATTTGGTGGTGCAACGCTGGACACCTTGGATATACAAGCGGGTTTTGCCAAGGACACATGGGGTAATGTGGCGACGACGGATGGAGCGCTCAACGCGCCATTGACCTTTACGGCCCCGACCAACCAGAGCACGGTGTTCTCGAGCGCTGCGACCAAAAAAGGGGCGGCTGCGGTCACGATTTTGAGTTCTGGAGACGCGGGCAACAGCGTTTGGTTTGCGCCAGCTGATACGACCAGCTTTGTGGCTGGCGACACCATGACAACAGCGGGTGGCACGGCGACCTCGATTCTGGCGCCCAACACAGGGGGCATCTACAAACTTTTCGTGATCGACGCTGCAGGCGCACGTTCGGGTGCTTCGACCAGCAGTCTGACAGTCGACACCACGCCCCCCTCAGTATCTGGCATTGCGATCACCACAGCCACCACAGGGCGTCTCAACAACACACTGAACGCGGGTGATGTAGTCAGTGTGACGGTCACGATGAGCGAGGCCACCACCGTGGTGACCACCGGCGGCAGGCCAACCCTGGACTTGCTGATTGGCGAGACGCCCGTAAAAGCGGCCTACGCCTCAGGCACAGGCACCACGGCATTGGTCTTTACGTACACCATTTTGGCCAACCAAACGGACCCAGACGGCATCAGCATCGCGGCCAACAGCCTGGCACTCAATGGCGGTACGCTCAGCGATGCAGTGGGCAATGCAGCAACAACGCTCACGCACACGGCGGTTGCGGCCAACGCGCTTTATCTGGTGGACAACACAGCCCCCACCATCAGTGGCGTGGCCATCACCAGCGCCACGGGGCTGCAAAACAACACCCTGAACGTCGGGGATGTGGTGAGTGTGACGCTCACGATGAGTGAGGCTTCCACCGTCTCCAGTAGCAACGCTAAGCTCATGCTGAACCTGAACGGCAACAGTGTGGGCGCGGCCTATAACTCGGGTAACAACAGCTCGGCGTTGGTCTTCAAGTACACCATTCAAGCTGGTGATACCGACACAAACGGCATCAGCATCTTGGCCAACAACCTGCAACTCAATGGCAGCACGCTCAGCGATCTGGCAGGCAACAACTTGGTCACGCCGACTTTCAGCGCGGTTGCGGACGACGCGGGCTATCTGGTCGACACCATTGCTCCGTCCAATCAAACCACCGTATTTGCAGCCAATGCGATCTTGCCTGGTTCGGCGGCGGTCACGATCGTGAGCGCGAACGAAGTCAACGGCAGTGTCTGGTTCGCGCCCGCGGGTACGACCAGTTTTGTGTCTGGTGCGACCAAGACAACAGCGGGCGGCACGGCAACCTCCATTTTGGCCCCAGCAACCGATGGCGACTACAAGCTGTACGTGATTGACGCAGCAGGCAACGTCTCAGCTGCTTCCGGGCCTACCCTGACAGTGGACGGCACGGCCCCCACCTTTTCGACCTTTAGCATCTCCGGCACGGGCTGGTTCAGTAACACATATAACGCAGGGGATGTGCTCACAGTCGGAATGGCGGTGAGCGAGACCATCAACGTTGACACCACCGGCGGCTCGCCGACCTTGGCGCTGCAAATTGGTACGACCACCGTGCAAGCAGCCTACGCCTCAGGCAGTGGCAGCCGTAATCTCACCTTCACCTACACCATTCTTGCCGACCAAACGGACACCAACGGTATCAGCATTGCAGCCAACAGCCTGGCACTCAATGGCGCAACGCTGCGCGATGCAGCGGGCAATGCGGCAACACTCACGCACGCGGCTGTTGCGGACAATATTTCCTTTATGGTGGACACCACGGCCCCAGTCAACCAGGATACCGTCTTCGCCTCCAACGTCAGCAAAAGAACTGGGACTCAGGTCACGATCGCAAGCGCTGGTGAAACCAATGGCTCTGTTTGGCTGGCACCAGCCGGTACGACCAATTTTGTGACGGGCGACACGATTAAATACAACACCGGCACGGCGACCACTATTACTGCGCCAAGCACAGAGGGCGTCTACCAGCTGTTCGTGATGGATGGGGCACGCAACGTCTCGGGCGCTTCGACTGCCACCTTGACGGTGGACAACACGGCCCCGACCAACCAAAACGATGTATTCACTGCTGCCGTGAGTAAAAAAGGAGGGTCGGGTATCACGATCAATGCTGCAAACGAAGTAGGCGGCAGTGTCTGGTTTGCACCATCCACCACGCTGACTACAGCGACCTTTGCGGCCAGCAACACCATGACAACCGCCGGCAGTGCGGCGACCTCGATTCTGGCACCAGCAAATGCGGGCTCTTACAAGCTGTTTGTGATCGACGCGGCAGGCAACGTCTCAAGCGGGTCAACAGTCGTCCTCACTGTGGACAACACGGCCCCGACCAGCGCCACCGCTGTTGGAAGCCCTATCACCACAACGCCAGTAAAGGGTGGGGCTGCGGTCACGATCGGAAGCTCGGGCGAGTCTCCCAACAGCGTCTGGTTAGCGCCTTCTGGCACGCTCACCACAGCGACCTTTGTGGAGAGCGACACCATGACAAAAGCCGTGAACGGCGTAGCAACCACGATCGTGGCACCCGCAACCACTGGCGCATACAAGGTGTACGTGATCGATGCGGCCGGCAACGTTTCGGCCGCTTCGAATGCCACCCTCAATGTAGACGCCACGGCCCCGACCAACCAGGACACTGCATTCGCGGCCTCTGTGTCCAAAAAGGGGGGCGCTGCGGTCACGATCGTGAGCCCGAACGAATCAAACGGCAAGATCTGGTTCGCACCAGAAGGTACGACCAGCTTTGTGGCTGGCGCCACCATGACAACATCTACTATGACAACCTCGATGCTGGCACCGGCAACAGAGGGCGCCTACAAGCTGTTTGTGATCGACGCGGTAGGCAACGTGTCAAGCGCTTCGACTGCCACCCTGACGGTGGACACTACAGCCCCTAGCAACCAGGACACGGTATTGGCGGGATCCGTGGCTGTGAAGCGTGGGGCTGCGATCACGATCGGGAGCTCGGGCGAGTCTTCCAACAATGTCTGGTTAGCGCCAGCGAGTGCGACCAGCTTCGTGCCTTTCAACACCATGACAAAAGCCGTTAACGGTGTGGCGACCTCTATTTTGGCGCCAGAAACAGATGGCGACTACAAGCTGTTCTTGATCGATGCGGTAGGTAACGTGTCAAGCGCTTCGACCAGCACCGTGAGAGTGGACAGCACTCCTCCTAACAACCCAGCCACGGTATATTCTTCAAACCTCTACGCGAACGGTGGTACTGCGATCACGATCGGGAGCTCGGGCGACGATTCCAACAATGTCTGGTTCGCGCCAGCGGGTACGACAAGCTTTGCAGAGAGTGACACCATGACAAAAGCCTTTAACGGCGTGGCGACCTCCATTCTGGCGCCAGCAAGAGAGGGCGCGTACCGGCTGTACCTGATCGATGCGGCGGGAAACATCTCAGTCCCGGTTGGAGGCCTGACGATTGACAACACAGCCCCGAGCAACCAAAACGCTGTGTTCGCTACCTCTGTAGACAAAGTTGCCGGAGGAGGTGCGGTCACGATCGTCAGCTCGGGTGATTCCTACAACAACGTCTGGTTTGCGCCAGCCGGTACAACCAGCTTTGTAGCGGGCGCCACTATGACAGAGACATCGTACGGCGAGGCGAACTCTATTCTGGCGCCGGCAACGGAGGGCTCCTACAAGCTGTTCGTGGTCGACCGTACAGGCAACGTCTCAGAAGCTTCGAGTGCCACCTTGTCGGTGGATGCCACTGCGCCTACGGTGACCAACACCCGTGGTGATTACTCGGCCAGCACAAACACCTTGGTGCTAACGGGGACGAATTACAACAGCTTGCTGGAAGTAGGTGAGACGGCCAGCACCAACATCAAAGGCCGGCTCGACTGGACCAAGTTGTCCTGGGACATAGATGGCGATGACAACACGACAGGCAATGTCAGCTTTGTCTTGGGGGATATCAGTTCGGTGAATGTGACCGATGGCACAACCCTGACCATCGTCTTGACCAGCGGCAAAGGCACGTCCTTGGAGGCCGTCACTGGATATGGTGGAGCAACTCTGGACACCTTGGATATTGCAGCGGGTTTTGCCAGGGATGTAGTGGGCAATGTGGCGACGACCGATGCGGTGGTGAACGCGCCGCTATTCACCAATGCCGCCCCGGTGGTTGTCGACTTGAACCGGGACGGTGCGATCAGCTACGGCCGTGTGGTGATGGACGTAAATGGCGACGGTGTGATGGACTCCACCCCATGGGCCGGCGCGCAAGACGGCGTGTTGGTGTGGGACAAGTTTGCCGACGGCATGGTGCACAACAACAGCCAATACGCCTTTACGCAATACGGTGGCAACACCGACTTGCAGGGCTTGGCGGCGGCGTTTGACACCAACCATGACGGCCAATTCAACGCGCAAGATGCGAAGTTTGGCGAGTTCATGGTGTGGCAAGACGCCAACCAAAACGGCGTGAGCGATGCGGGCGAAGTGAGCAGCCTGGCCGATTTGGGCCTGACCGAAATCAAGCTGACCAGCGACAACGTGGTGCGTACACCCGCAGACGGCGTGACCGAGTATGGCCAGACCACGGCCACCGCCGCCGACGGCACGCAAGTGCTGGTGGCTGACGTGGGCTTTGAGTACACCAGCTTGGGCTACTCCATGGGCAGCGACAGCGCTGGCTTGGGCACCCTGAAGCTGGCCGATGGCGCGGCGCTGAACTTGGCGCAAGTGGGCAAGCAAAGCAGCCACGCGGTGGCGGTGGTGGACTTGTTGTCTGACAGCGCAGCCAATGCGCTGACCCTGAGCCTGCAAGATGTGCTGGACTTGTCGGGCGGCAATTTGTTCAACAGCGGCACCAGTAACAGCACCAGCACTAGCGCCACCTCGGCTAAGCAGTTGGCGGTGTTGGGCGATGCGCAAGACACGCTGCACATCGGCATCGGCTGGACCAACTCGGGCACCGTGGTGAACTACAACGGCCACGACTTGGTGGTGTACAACAGCTACACCAGCGCGGTGCAGTTGTTGATCGAGCAAGCGATGGTGAATGCGAACCATGTGGTGATTTAAGCCACGGGCCTTGGCGTTAAAGCCAGGGGCCTAGCAAAAAGCCCAACCGGAGTAATCGGGTTGGGCTTTTTTTGGGGGCCGGGGTCAGGGGCCGGGGTCAGGTCTTGTATTGCGACATTGCCATAGGCAGGGGCCGGGGGCGTGCCGGTGCAACTGCAACGAGACCAAAGCCCATGCGTGTCCGAAGGCGGGTGACAGGCTCATCGGCGGCGAGCGGGCAGTAAGCGCGCTGCGCCACGCTCGCTGGGCGATAGCAACCCAGCCCCTTGCCGGTTCGGGATGGCGTGCGCACCGCTGAAATATCAAGAAATATTGGACCGCATCGCTCAACTAATCTGCGACCACTGCAAACTTAATGCGCTAGGAGCAAGAGACGCGAATGGAACAAGAAAAGTCTATGACAATGGAGTTCCTGACCTACACCCGCGGCATTATGTTGCTTTGGTTTTTGGCGCACCCGGCATGCGCCCAGCCCCTGGAGCAATTGATCGCCATTGCCCTTGCCTCACACCCCTCTGCGCAGGCGCAAACCGCTTTAGTGCAGTCTTCCCAGTCTGGCGTAGACAGTGCGCGTTGGCAGTATTACCCCACCCCTTCGCTGTCCATTGAGGCGGCCGGCACCGGCGGCAATGACACGCTATACCAAGGCGACAACCGCGTAGCCATTGCCCGGCTGCAACAACCCCTGTGGACCGGCGGGCGCCTGGCAGCAGGGGTGGACAAAGCCGCAGCGGGGCTGACGGCAAGCCAGGCATCGCTCGACGACGTGAAATTGCAGTTGGGCCTGCGTGCGATACAAACCTATGGTGATTGGCTGTCGGCGGATCTCAAGGCGCTTGCTCATGAAAAAAGCCTAGCGACCCATGTGCGGCTGCGCGAGCAGACCAAACGCCGTTTGACTGAGGGGGTGTCTTCTCAAAGTGATCTGACACTTGCCCTGACGAGGCTGGAGGCCGTCTCGGCGGACGTGACGGCGGCACGCTCGCAGGCCGATATCGCAATTGCACGCCTATCCCAACTGGTGGGCCGACAGATTGATGCAGCAGCGCTGAGGCAGACCTTGGCTTTGCCGCGCGACTTGGGTCTGGGGCCGGCGGGTTTAACAGGCCTGCTGGAGTTGGCTCTGGCCGCAAGCCCAACGGTTGCCAAGGCGCGGGCGCAGGCACGGGTGCAGCAGGCCACCGTCGCCGAGCGCCGAGCTGATTTGCTACCCGAGGTCTATGCTCGGCTCGAGTATCAATCGGGCAATTACAACCAGGCCAATGCAGCGGCACAGTCGCGGCTCTTTATCGGCCTGTCGAGCCGCTTTGGGGCAGGTTTGTCAACGCTGTCGAACATCGAAGCCGCGCAGACGCAGTACGCCGCCGCCCTGAGCGAGATTGAGGTGCAGTCGCGTACGCTCACCGAACAGGTGTTGACTGATCATGCACAGGCGCTGGCCTTGACAAGCCGCTTGCAATCCATGCAGACTTCCTTAAATTCTGCCGAAGATGTCTCTGCCTCTTACGACCGACAATTTTTGGCCGGACGCAAGTCTTGGCTTGATGTGATGAACGCTGCGCGTGAACTGGCGCAGATTGAGGCGCAATTGGCTGACTTGCAGGCCATGCAGGTGGTGGTGACCTGGCGTCTGGCCGCTTGCACGCGCGGTATTCAGGCGCTGAGCGAGAGTACAAAATGATAGCTCTGGACGCAGACCCTCTTCTCCAAGAACAGGCGACAGAGGCGAACGCCCATCTATTGCCTTGCCTGGCGCGCCTCGCGCAGTTGCAACACGAGAGCGTTGATCGCCTGGCCTTGCAAGAGGCGGCAGAAGCTGCCTCAAAACAGCCTGCCGATGACCCACGGCTACAGCTTAAAACCGTAGCCGATCACTTGCAGGTGGGCGCGGCGCGCTGGCTCAAGGCGCCAGATGCTAGCCGCGCACCCGCCCTGATTTTTGCCCCGTTTGGCCAATCGGGGGGGCATTGGGGCGTACTGCGCGGTCAAAACGCGCAAGGCGAGTGGATCAGCGAATGGTGGGATAGCAGTACCCAGCGCTGGCAAGAGCGCGCCGATGCGGCTTTGCCTGACCACATGTTTGCCACATTCAAGCTCGCCCGCCCCTATGAGGCGAGCAAGAGCGCGGTGTATCGGTTGATTCGCGACGAGATTTTTGCCCACCGCAAGCTGTTACGCGAGGCGGTGCTCGGGGGTTTGATGATCAATGTGGTGGCCTTAGCCACCTCGTTTTATAGCATGCAGGTGTATGACCGCGTCATCCCGACCCATGCCGCCCAGACCCTGCTGGTGCTGACCCTGGGTGTGCTGGTGGCGATTGTGTTCGAGCTGATCACCAAGCGCGTGCGCAGCAGCCTGTATGAGCGCCTGATTGACGCGGTGGATCAACGCTTGTCACGCGCCGTCTACCTGCGCTTTTTGTCAATCCGGCTGGACCAGTTGCCGCAAAGCGTGGGTGGACTTGCCGCACAGATGCGCGGCTATGAGACGGTGCGCGGGTTTTTTACGTCTATCACCACCAACTTTTTGGTAGACGCGCCGTTTGCACTGCTCTTTTTACTGATCATCGGCTTGATCGGTGGCGCATTGGCGCTGGTGCCTTTGCTGTTTTTTGTAATTTGCTTAGCGGTCGGTCTGTATTACCGCAAACAGGTGGATGCCTTTGCTGGTAAGTCAAATGCCGCGAGCAATCAAAAAACAGGCCTGCTGGTGGAGACCATTGAAGGGGCCGAGAGCATCAAGTCCGGGCAGGGCGGCTGGCGCATGCTCTCGCGTTGGATGAAGACCACGGATGAGGCGCGCGACCTTGATCTGCAGATGCGCAACATCAGCGAGCACTCGCAACACCTGGCTGGCGCGCTGCAACAAATCTCTTACACCCTGATGGTTGCGGCGGGGGCCCTGCTGGTCAGCCGGGGTGAGATGACCATGGGCGGGTTAATTGCCTGTTCGATCTTGTCGGGCCGGGTGTTGGCGCCGGTCTCGATGGTCCCGGGACAGCTGGTGCAATGGGCCCATGCCAAAGCCGCTTTGCAGGGGCTTGACCGCCTCTGGGCCCTGCAGGACGATCACCACGGTCAAGAGCGACCGGTGGTGGTTGCCAGCATTCGTGGTGATTATCGGTTCGAGGGCGTGGTGGCAAGCTACGGCGCAAAGAAGGCACTGGCCTTGCCCAGCCTGGTCATCCGCCCCGGAGAAAAAATCGGCGTTCTGGGCCCCATCGGCGCTGGAAAGACCACCTTGCTGCGCCTGTTGTCGGGGATGTACAAGCCGCAAGAGGGGCGCATCCTGCTCGATGACATCGATCTGGGCCACCTCTCCAAGCCGGTGCTGGCCCAACACATGGGTTATGTGCAACAAGACGGGCGTCTGTTTGCTGGCACGCTGCGCGACAACCTGATCCTTGGACAACTCGATCCGGGCGATGATGCGATTTTGGCCGCTGCGCGCCAGACTGGTTTGTTACAGGCGGTGATCGCGGCCCATCCCAAAGGTTTGCAGCAAGAGATTTATGAGGGCGGCAGCGGCCTGTCTGGTGGGCAGCGCCAACTCGTTAACCTGACGAGGGCGTTTTTGCGCCAACCCACGCTGTGGTTGCTCGATGAACCCACTGCCTCCATGGACCGGGGACTGGAGTTGCAAGTCACGCAGGCGCTCAAAGCGGCGTTTCGCCCCACCGACACCCTGGTATTGGTGACACACAAGGGCGAAATGCTCGAGCTGGTAGACCGCCTCATCGTGGTCGCTAACCACCAGGTGATGATCGACGGGCCCAAGGCCTTGGTCTTGCAGAAACTCCAAACGCCGCCGGTTGCCTCACCCCACCTCAGGACCGTATGAGGCCCCATTACTGCTCCCCCCGACAGCATAGCCGTGGTGCGGTGTCGATGACGGCTCTATTGTTCGCAGCACTCTCGGCGTTCCTGGCCTGGGCGGCTTTGTTTGAGATTGAGCAGACAGTGCGCGCCCAAGGGCAAATCATTCCCAGCGCACGCACCCAGGTGATTCAATCGGCCGACGGCGGGGTGTTGGAGAAACTACTGGTTGAAGAAGGCCAGAGTGTTACGGCCGGGCAGCAGCTAGCGGTGCTCGAGCGCGAGCGTTCAACGGCTGGACTCGACGAGAGCCGGGCCCGGCAGGCGGCGTTGACTGCCGCGCTCATTCGTGCGCAGGCTGAGGCCGAGCAGCGGGTGCCTGAATTTGGTGTCAAGCTGCAAGCCTATCCTGAATTTGTGGCGGTACAGCGCGCACTCTATGAACAACGCAGGCTTGGTTTGCAAGAAGAGTTGGCCACTGTTTCGGGCGCGCTGGAGATGGCCAAAGTGGAGTTACGCATGAACGAGGCGCTGTTTAAAACCGGCGACATCAGCCAACTCGAAGTGATGCGCGCCAAGCGCCAAGTGGGCGAGTTGGAGGGCAAGATCAATGCCACGCGCAATAAATACCTGCAAGATGCGCGAGCCGAGTCGACCAAACTGGCAGAAGACTTAGCCTCGAACCGCTACAAACTTGACGAACGACAAAGCATACTGGGCAAGACAGTGTTGACTGCACCCATTGCCGGGGTGGTGAAATACCTCAAGCTCACCACCATCGGTGGCGTGCTGCGCGCGGGTGATGAGCTGATGCAGATATCGCCCACCGAAGGCGAGATGGTCTTTGAGGTGAAGATCAACCCAGTCGATATTGGCCAGCTGAGTGTGGGTCTACCGGTGTCCATCAAGCTCGATACCTTTGACTACTCGGTCTACGGCAGCCTTGAGGGCAAGTTGACGTATTTGAGCTCCGACACTTTGGTGGAGCAAAGCCCCAACGGACAGGCCAGCGCTTACTACCGAGCCCAGGTGCGCTTGGATGCGGTGCGCGCCAAATTGAAACCCAACCCCAAACTGGTGGACGTAGCCTTGAAGCCTGGCATGACCGCCACGGTTGATATCCGCACCGGCAACCGTTCAGTGCTGCAGTATTTGGCTAAACCGGTTTACAAGGCCTTTGCTGGGGCGATGAATGAGCGCTAAGCCGTTGGGGTGTATGCGCCAGCGTGGCCGTCTCTAAAGTTGAAATCAGGGGCCTGCTCATTGCCTTTCAGTACTTCACCAAACCGACTCGCCGTTTGTCCATATCCAACTGTTACGGTACTCGGAAGGAACTAAGCTTGCAAAGCGGGGGATGAGGGTACGGTGGGGCTCTCAGGTTGTCAGTTCTGGTGGGCAATGCAGTCAATGCAAGACGCAAAGCATCCTCAAGCTAGCTATCTTTTTCGTACGGTGCAACCCGACATGTCACCGTTCCGGCATGAACACGATCAGTCCGACATTTCTGAGCTGAGCCGATTTATGACCGACAACCAACCGCGTTGAAGATTGCCCAATTACTTCAGAGCCAATCAGGCCGTATCAAACCCGACCATAGGAAGACACTTAAAAAACTGTTGGTACTTATGTTGGTATTTTTAAAAGTATAAACATAAGAATCTATATTCTGCAGCAATTTTTAGGGTTAATGTGATCCCCGCCAGCGACCGTTTTTTAACGTGTCGGAACACCTCAAAAACCGCATGTCTAAAGCCATCGCGGTTTTTTTGATTGCATCAACTGATTTCAGACGGTGACCTTGTTTCAAGGCACGAGCCCTTATCTGCCTAGCGCGTTCAACAGATTCAGACGTGCAATGGAATATGAAAACTCACTTTAATTCTTGCAAGTCAAATTAAAGAATGATTTAATGTGATTTTTCATATCAAAGTCTGCTTTCAATGACCCGAACCACCGGCAACTACGCGATTTCGACGACTCTGGGCGAGTCGGTGCGCGCGTTCGTACCTTATGCCTTGCCCCCGGCTGCCCCTGCATTGTTAGCCTCTGCGTTCGCTGGCCGCAATCGCCAGGCAGAACTTGCGCTCGCACGTTTATGTGGCGTGTCAGGGTTGGTGCCATCGGTGGACTGGCTGCTGTACAGCGCCATCCGTAAGGAAGCCTTGCTCACTTCCCAGATTGAAGGTACGCAGGCCACGTTGACCGACTTGCTCGACGAAGAAGCTGGTTTCAAGGTAAGCAACACTGACGACGTTGAAGAAGTGACGAACTACCTCCGAGCCTTCCGCTGGGTTCAAGCGCAACTGCGTGACCCCAAAGGGCTGCCCATCAGCGTACGGCTGCTGTGCGATGCCCATCGGCGGCTGCTTGACGGCGCGCGAGGCGCGGGGAAGCAGCCTGGGGAACTGCGCCGGTCGCAAAATTGGATCGGCGGAACACGCCCTGGCAACGCCCTGTTTGTGCCGCCGCCACCAGAGCGAGTGGCCGAATTGCTGGCCGATATGGAGAGGTTCATTCACGATACAACGACGGATTTGCCTCCCTTGGTGAAAGTGGCGCTCATCCATGCTCAGTTTGAAACCATCCACCCCTTTCTTGATGGCAACGGGCGCATCGGACGCCTGCTCATCACGGCTTTATTTGAACATTGGGGGGTGCTGTCGGAGCCCTTGCTGTATGTCAGCGTTTATCTAAAGCAGCACCAGGCTGAGTATTACCGCCGATTGTCGGCCATTCGTACCGAAGGCGACTGGGAATCCTGGGTGACCTTCTTTTTGGAGGGGGTGGCAAGCGCCGCTGGCGATGCAGAGAAAACCATCATTGAAGTCGCCAGCCTCCTTGCCTCTGACCGTAAACGGCTGTTGCAGTCCCTTAAAGCAGGTCCGACCAGTTATCGTTTGTTCGAGATGCTGCCGGTGATGCCTCGCTTCACCATTGAACACGTTCGCCAGCAATTGGGTACTAGCTTTCCCACCGCGACAGCTGCCGTGAAGGTGTTGGTGGACCTAGGCATCGCGGTAGAAATGACGGGCCAGAAAAAGAACCGCAGCTTCAGCTACCAAGCCTACATTGAACTGCTCTCCCGATGACCAGGTCAAATCTCATCTTGCTGTTTAGCGTTTAATCGGCTGCCTTTTACGCCCCAACACCGCTTTCAAAGCCACGCCGGTGTGCGTACCCAGGCGCACCACCTCCTCCGGGCTGGCGGCTGCCACGATGCGGCCGCCTTCTTTGCCGCCTTCGGGGCCCAGGTCGATGACCCAATCGGCTTCGGCGATGACATCTAAATCGTGCTCGATAACGACCACGCTATGCCCGGCACGCACTAGGCGGTGCAGCACAGCGATCAGCTTTTCCACATCCGCCATATGCAGGCCGACCGTGGGTTCGTCCAGCACATACAAGGTATGCGGCGACTTTTGCCCGCGCCGGGTGATGTCGTCGCGCACCTTGGATAGCTCGGTCACCAGCTTGATGCGCTGCGCTTCGCCGCCACTCAAAGTAGGCGAAGGTTGGCCCAGCGTTAGGTAGCCCAGGCCCACGTCTTTGAGCAATTGCAAGGGGTGTGCAATCACCGGAATAGCGGCGAAAAATTCCACCGCCTCGTCCACTTCCATTTGCAGCACTTCGCCGATGTTTTTGCCGCGCCAGGTTACGGCCTGGGTTTCTGGGTTGAAGCGCGCGCCTTTACAGGTTTCGCAGAGCACTTTCACATCGGGCAAAAAACTCATGCCAATGGTGCGAATGCCCTGGCCTTCGCAGCCGGGGCAACGCCCCTCGCCGGTGTTAAAGCTAAAGCGGTTGGCGGCATAACCGCGCGCCTTCGCTTCCAGCGTGTCGGCAAACAATTTGCGAATCGTGTCCCAAAAACCGATGTAGGTGGCGGGGCAGGAGCGGGGTGTTTTGCCAATCGGCGTCTGGTCCACTTCCAGCACGCGGTCCACGCTTTCATAGCCACTGATAGCTTCGCAGCCGATCAAGCCCGGTGCGCGTCCAGCGGCGTGCGCATCGCGTCCGGCCTTGGTAGCGCGCTGTTGCACCAGCGCCTGCACGTTGGCGAGCAACACATCACGCGCCAGCGTGGACTTGCCCGAACCGCTGACGCCGGTAATCGCCACCAAACGCTGCAAAGGGACTGATGCCGTTACCGAGTGCAGGTTATGCAGATGCGCACTGTGTACCGTGAGCCATTGCACCTCGGCAGGTGCTGCTTGCACACTGATTTCTGGCTTTGATGCTTTTGCCTTTGCAGCCTTGGCTTTAGAGGTGGTTTTGGCGACTGGCGCACTAACGCCGCCTTTGGCGGAGGTTTTCTTCTCCGCGATGGCTGCCGCAGCGGATGCTGAAGAAGCCAGCAGCGCGGACGCACCCGACGCTGCAACAAAACGTCGGGGCTCCAAAGGGTGCAACATCGCATGGAGCAAATAGCGCCCGGTCTGCGACTCGGCCTGCGCCTGCACATCGGCAATACTGCCTTGCGCCACCAGCCGCCCGCCGCGCTTACCGGCGCTCGGACCAATGTCGATGATGTGGTCGGCGTGGCGTATGGTCTCTTCGTCATGCTCCACCACCACCAGCGTGTTGCCTTTGTCGCTGAGGCTTTTTAAAGCGCCCAGCAAGATTTTGTTATCGCGCGCATGCAGGCCGATGGTGGGTTCGTCCAGCACGTAGCACACGCCTTGCAAATTGCTGCCCAGTTGCGCCGCCAAGCGGATGCGCTGCGCCTCGCCACCGCTCAAACTCGGCGCGCCTCGGTCCAGTGTCAAATAGCCCAGGCCCACCTCTTCTAAAAACTCCAGACGGCTGCGGATTTCAGGAATTAGGTCGCGCGCAATGTCGGCCTCGCGCTGGCTGATGGCGCCGCCCACTTGCAGGCTTTGCACCCAGGCGCGCACTTCGCTCACCGACAGTGCTGCAATGTCTGCAATGCCCGCGCCGCCGAATCGTACAGCGCGTGCGGTGGCGTTCAAACGCGTGCCCTGGCAGCGCGGGCAGGCGGTGTCCTCCAGGTCTTCCAAATCGGCTTCGGCAAAGGTATGCTCGCGCCCGCCGTTGTCTTCGCGCACGGTGTCGTCAAACACCTTGCGCTGCTCTTTGGTAAGCGCCAGTCCCGTGCCTACGCAATCGGGGCACCAGCCGTGTTTGCTGTTGTAGCTAAACAAGCGCGGGTCCAGCTCGGTGTACGAGGTGGAACACACCGGGCAGGCACGCTTGGTGGAAAACACTTCCACCTTACCTATGCCTACCGTGCTGCTACCGGCCTGCATGGCGCCGCCTAAATCGTCCAGACCGCTCAGCACATGCACCACCCCTTTGCCATGGGTAAGCGCCTGCGCTAAGCCGGCGCGCAGCGTGGCTTCGTCAGCGGCTTTGACATCGAGGCTGAGCACCGGCAACTCAATATGGTGTTCCTTGAAACGGTCAATACGCGGAAAGCCATTCGTGGGGAAAAACTCGCCATCGACCCGCAAATGCGTGTAGCCGCGCGGACGCGCCCAATCGGCCAACTCGGTGTAAACGCCTTTGCGCCCGACCACCAAAGGTGCCAACAAACCGATGTGCTGCCCGCGGTAGTTTTTAAGCAACTGCGCGGCAATACTGTCGGCGCTTTGCGGCGCAACTGCCGCCCCGTCTTTGATGCAATGCTGCGTACCTAACTTCACGTATAGCAAGCGCAAAAAATGCCAGACTTCCGTCGTAGTGCCCACCGTCGATTTGCGCCCTCCGCGCGAGAGCCGCTGCTCAATCGCCACCGTGGGCGGAATGCCATACACCGCATCCACCTCGGGCCGACCCGCCGGTTGCACGATAGAGCGCGCATAGGCATTCAGGCTTTCCAAATAACGCCGCTGGCCTTCGTTAAACAAAATATCAAAAGCCAGTGTCGATTTGCCTGACCCGCTAACACCGGTGACCACGCTGAACTGACCGCGTGGGATATTCACCGACAGCGATTGCAGATTGTGTTCTCGCGCATTGACGATACGGATGTTGTTATCGGGCTTATTTTTCGTACCTTCCAATAACCCGGGCGTAAGCCCGGCGGCGGGCGACAATTTGCGCCCGCGCCATGCGGAGCCAGCCGCCGGGCTTAGGCCCGCGAGAGAAGCACGTTCTGCCTCAGACCCCATAAGCATGCCTTCTGCATCCAAGGCATTGAGCAAATACCTGGCGCTAGGCTCCGCCACCTCATGCACCAAGCCCATACTCGCCGCGTAGTCGCGCAAAGCTTTGCCGGTATGGCTGGTGGGATGCAGCAGCAAATCTTCCGGCGTACCACAGGCGACAATTTCGCCGCCCGCATCGCCGCCCTCGGGGCCCAGGTCGATCAGCCAGTCGCTGGAGCGAATAACATCCAGATTGTGTTCAATCACCAGCAGCGAATGCCCCGCGTCTAGCAGCTTGCGCAGTGCGCGCATTAGCTTGGCGATGTCGTCGAAATGCAGGCCGGTAGTGGGTTCGTCCAACATGAACAAAGTGCCACGGCGCGCCATAGGTTGGCGGCTGTTGCTGGCCGCTTTGGCGGCCTCGGCCAAAAAGCCAGCTAGCTTCAGGCGCTGCGCTTCACCGCCGGACAGCGTGGGCACCGGTTGACCTAGCTTCACGTACTCCAGGCCTACATCGACAATCGGTTGCAGCGCGCGGATCACGTCGCGGTCTTGCGCAAAAACGGATGCCGCTTCGCTCACCGTCAGGTCCAGCACATCGGCCACGTTCAATGCGCGCAGTGTGCCGTCCGGGCCGCTGCGCCGTTCAATCGTCACTTCCAAAATTTCAGGTCGGTAGCGCTTGCCATTGCAATCGGGGCAACGCAAATACACGTCGCTCAAAAATTGCATTTCAATGTGCTCAAAGCCCGAGCCGCCGCAGGTTGGGCAGCGCCCGTCGCCGCTGTTGGAGCTGAATTTGGACGCGGTGTAGCTGCGCTCTTGCGACAGCGGCGCGGTGGCAAAAATCTCGCGGATGGCATCCCAGGCGCCCACATAGCTCGATGGGTTGGAACGCGCAGTTTTGCCTATGGGTGACTGGTCGACAAACACCACTTCGCTCAGCATGTCCGCGCCCAGCAAGCGGCTGTGAATGCCCGGCGTATCTGTGGCTTTGCCGAAGTGGCGTAAGAGCGCGGGTGCCAGCACGTCCTGCACCAGCGTCGATTTGCCTGAGCCGCTCACGCCCGTGATGCAGACCAGGCGTTGCAAGGGGATTTCCACGTCCACATTTTTCAGGTTGTGTTCGCGCACGCCTTCGAGCACCAGGCGCGGCGTGTTGTCGCCCACCATGCGCTTAAAGCCCATACCCACTTGCTTACGACCACCCAGGTAGGCGCCGGTCAGGGTGTCCGCAGCTTTCAGGTCTTCGGTACTGCCGTCAAACACAATTTGGCCGCCTTTCTCGCCGGGGCCAGGGCCCATGTCCAACATGCGGTCAGCGGCCAGCATCACTGCCGGATCGTGCTCCACCACCACCAAGGTGTTACCGGCATCGCGCAAGCGCTGCATGGCGACGATGATGCGGTGCATATCGCGTGGATGCAGGCCGATGCTGGGTTCATCAAGCACAAACAAGGTGTTGACCAGCGAGGTGCCCAAAGCCGTGGTCAGGTTGATGCGTTGCACTTCGCCGCCGCTCAAAGTGCGGCTTTGTCGATCCAGCGTCAGGTAGCCGATGCCCACATCGCACAGGTATTTCAGGCGGGTGCGGATTTCATCTAGCAGCAGTTTTAAGGTTTTGTTGTCTGCTTCGGAGTGGATGATTGGCTTGGCTAACGCATCCGCACTTTGCGCGTGCATAGCATCGGCAGCCAGCAATGACTTTTCGCCTTGCGCATCAGTGGCAGCACCGCCTCGGATACCCGGCCCGCGCGCTTCCAGACCCACTTGCAAGCGGTCGAAAAACAGGCGCAGCCGGTCTAGCGGCAACAGCATCAAGTCGTGCAGGCACAAACCGGGCAGGGCTTGCAACTGCTCGCCAGTCCATTGCACGCCCTGGGGCATAAAGCGCTTGGCGGGTGCCAACACCGCGCCGGCATCGGCTTGGCTGCCCACGCGCCACAACAGGCTTTCGGTTTTGAGCCGAGCGCCGCCGCACACACCGCAGGGCGTGTAGCTGCGGTACTTGGACAGCAGCACCCGGATGTGCATTTTGTAGGCCTTGCTCTCCAGGTATTCAAAAAACCGGTCCACGCCAAACCAATGCTGGTTCCATTTGCCATTCCACTTCGACGAACCCTTGAGCACCCATTGCTGCTGCGCCGCGCTTAGCTTGTACCAGGGCGTGTCGCGCGGAATGCCTTCGGCTTCCGCATGGCGCATCAAGTCGTCCTGGCATTCCTGCCAGGCCGGGGTTTGCATCGGCTTGATGGCGCCGGCCCGCAGCGTCAATTTGTCATTGGGGATCACCAAGCCATAGTCCACACCCACCACCCGCCCAAAGCCCCGGCAGGTCTCGCACGCGCCCACCGCCGAGTTGAAGGAGAACATCGAGGCAATCGGCTCTTGGTAGCGGATGTCGCTTTGCGGGCAATGCAGCCCGGTGGAAAAAGACCATGCCAAATGGGGGTCTGACCCCAATTTATCTGGCGTATCGCTGTCGGGCGTTGGGTGCACATGGACGCGACCACTGCCGCGTTTGATGGCAAGTTCTAGGGCTTCGAGCACACGCACTTTTTCTGCGGTTTCGATGCGGAAGCGGTCGGCCACCACGTCTAGCACCCGGCGCTCGCTGGACACGCGCTCGCCATGGACGCGGGTAAAGCCGCTGGCGCTGAGCCATTGGCTTAGTTCTTCGGCACTGGTGGAGAGCGGAAGCTCGACCGGGAAGGTGACTACCAGGCGCGGATTGCCCGCTTGCGCGGCGCGGCGCATCAGCTCGGCGTAAATGGATTCGGGCGTGTCATGTTGCACCGCTTGGGCGCTGACCCGGTCAAACAACTGACCGGCTCGGGAAAACAGCAGTTTGAGATGGTCGTTGAGCTCCGTCATGGTGCCCACGGTGGAGCGGCTGGAGCGCACCGGGTTGGTCTGGTCGATGGCGATGGCCGGGGGCACGCCCTCCACTTTGTCCACCGCCGGTTTGTCCATGCGGTCCAGGAACTGGCGCGCGTAGGCGGAAAAAGTCTCTACATAGCGGCGCTGGCCTTCGGCGTACAGCGTGTCAAAGACCAAACTGGATTTGCCCGAGCCGCTGGGGCCTGTGACCACCGTCAATTCGCCGGTGCGAATGTCCAGGTCCAGGTTTTTAAGATTGTGTTGCCGCGCTCCGCGAATGCGGATGGTGCCCTCGGACATAGTGACGCGCTCCAAAGTAGGGGAGCAGCATTCTAGGCACGGCAGCCCTAGGGCGTGAGGACGCGCTCCAATTCCTGGCAACGCTCCGGGCCAGCGGCTTTGCGCAGCCGGGGCAGCAAGGCGCGCAGGCCTTCGCAGTCCGGGGCGGAATCAACGGCGAGGTTCAGGGGCAGGCCAAGTAAGCCCAGCGACCCACTGATTTGGGTCGCCAGCGACTTAGCAAGTTGGTAGCGCTCGGCTTCGCTCAGCTTTTGCGTAGGCTGCGGGACATGGGCAAAGGCCGACTGGAATTGCGAATCCATGACGGCTGCCCCACTGGGTGGCACCGTGGCGCGTCCTATTAAACCCTGGTGGTACAAATGGGCCAGGTCTTCCACCCCTACGCTTAAGCCACTGGTTAAGCGCAAGATGGTGCTGGTATCGCGTACACCGTTAATGAGAACAAAAACCGCACGTTGGCGCGCGTTCATTAGGGGAGAACGTTCCTGAAATGCGGTAATACCAAGCTCGGTTTTAGTAAAGGGCATGCCCCCAGTGTATTGATAATCAAATATTTAATCAATAAATAATTTCTATTTAGCTGCGCTGGCCTGGGGTGCCGGGGCCTCAGCCGCGGGTGGGGCGGTCTCGCCATGCTTTTCGCCGCTCAAATCAATATCGCCGCCCTTACTCAAAATATACAAAGCCAAGGCCGCAAACAGGGCAAAGCCCACTACGATTTTCCACATCCTATTTCTCCAAAAAATAGGCCCCCAGCCTGGGGGCCCGTAGGGTGTTCCGGCACCATGCCGGAACACCGTCAGCACCAGGCGATTAGTCGTTGGCGTAAATATCCACGTCTTTGGTTTCTTTGATGAACAAGCCACCAATTACCACGGTAGCGCCCGCGATGATGATCGGGTACCACAGGCCGTTGTACATATTGCCGGTCTGCGCCACGATGGCAAAGGCCGTGGTGGGCAGCAATCCGCCGAACCAGCCGTTGCCGATGTGGTAGGGCAAGCTCATCGAGGTGTAGCGGATACGCGTGGGGAACATTTCCACCAGCATCGCTGCGATGGGGCCGTACACCATGGTCACCAAAATCACCAAATAGGTCAGGATCATGACCACAGAGACTTTGTCAAACTTGGCCATATCCGCTTTGGCCGGGTAGCCGGCACCTTTCAGGGCTGCAGACAGCTTTCCGGACAAAGTGGCGTCCTTGGCGGTCTTCTCGCCGCTCAAAGCCTTCACGCTCGCGGTGGCAGCTGCAATGGCCTTGGGATCTTTAGGATCTGCGGCATTGAGCGCTTCCAGCTTGGCCTGTGCCGCTGCTTTGGCCGCAGCGATGTCTTCCGGTGTTACCACGGTAGTCACTTCGGTCTCGCCCACTTTGATGACTGCGGGCTGACCTGCGGGAGCCACTATGTTGTCATAGCTGACTGATGCGTTAGCCAGTTTCTGTTTGGCAATATCGCAAGACGAAGTGAACTTTTTGGTACCGGTCGGGTTGAACTGGAAGGAACACTCAGCCGGATCAGCGGTCACCGTCACTTTGGCAGCCGCTTGGGCGGCGGCCAGATCAGGATTGGCCGCTTTGGTTAGCGCGGTAAACACTGGGAAGTAAGTCACAGCCGCCAAAAAGCAACCTGCCAGGATGATGGGTTTACGGCCGATCTTGTCAGAGAGTGTGCCAAAGATGATGAAGAACGGTGTACCGATGATCAGGGAGATGGCCACCATGATGTTGGCGGTGGGGCCGTCCACTTTCAGGGCCTGCGTCAGGAAGAACAGCGCATAGAACTGGCCCGAATACCAAACCACGGCCTGGCCTGCGGTCAAACCGATCAGAGCCAAGATAACGATCTTCAGGTTTTTCCATTCGCCAAAAGATTCGCTCAAAGGCGCTTTGGACGTTTTGCCTTCGGCCTTCATCTTGGCGAAAGCGGGCGATTCATTCATGCTCAAACGGATGTACACCGAAACGGCTAACAACAAAATGGACACGATGAAAGGGACGCGCCAGCCCCAATCGGCAAAGGCCTCTTCGCCGATGGCGGTCCGGGTTCCCAAAATCACCATCAAGCTCAGGAACAAGCCCAAAGTCGCGGTGGTTTGAATCCAAGAGGTGTAAGCACCCCGTTTGCCATGCGGTGCATGCTCGGCCACATAGGTGGCTGCACCACCGTATTCACCACCGAGTGCCAGGCCTTGCAGCAAGCGAAGGACGATCAGGATGATGGGCGCGGCAGCGCCCCAGGCGGCATAGTTGGGCAGGATGCCGACCAAAAAGGTCGAAGAGCCCATGATCAGGATGGTGACCAAGAAGGTGTACTTGCGGCCGATCATGTCGCCCAGGCGGCCAAAGAAAATCGCACCGAAGGGGCGCACGATGAATCCGGCAGCGAAAGCCAATAGCGCAAAAATAAAGGCAGAGCCTTCATCCAAGCCGCTGAAAAACTGCTTCGCAATAATGGCTGCTAAAGAGCCGTAAAGGTAAAAGTCGTACCACTCGAAAACCGTGCCCAGTGAGGAAGCGAAGATAACTTTCTTCTCTTCCGCGGACATCGGGCGTGCTTCTGCTGTAGCCATGTGTGTCTCCAATCATTGAAAACTCCCGCGCCGGGAGCTGTCTGTATTCTTGGAGAAGGCACTGACCCTGCTCTTACGTGAAAATAACAGGGGCTTGCGTCAAACTTACCCCATACTGACCAACTAAGGTCAAACCCTTGCGTTCGCTTTCGCGATGCGGCAATTTAGCGATTTGCGCGCGTGATGCCTGAGGGCAGGTCTTTTGCTGCATTCCAAGCGGAGTCGGAAATGCTTGCGGGGTCTTCGAGATAAGCGCGCAACATCGGCAAGGCATCCATGCCCCAAAACACCCTGTCATCGACTTGGTAGGAAGGCACGCCAAACACGCCTTGCGACAAGGCGTGCGCGGTATGCGCGCTCAGTGTTTGCTTCACTTCATCCGAACGTGGATCGCGTGCGGGCGCCAATTGCTGCGTGAGGGCCTCCAAGCGCTGCGCATCGGCCGCGTCTGCACCACCTTCCCAGACGTGGCGGAACAGGGTTTCGCACACATAGCGGTTGGGGTAGCCATTGGCGTCGGTAGCCACAGCCAGTCGCAACAGGCCCAGCGGGTTAAAGGGATGCGCCGCTGGTAAGTCCAGCACCGTGCCCTGGCGCTGCGCCAGCCATTGGGACTGGCGGTACACCCATTCGCGCTTCATGGGCACTTCGGCTGGGCCCAGGTTGTTATTGTGTTTGAGCAGCCCGCCAAATAGCACCGGCTGGTATTGCACTGCGTAGCTCAAGCCTTCTAAGGCGCGCGGCAGCTCCACAAAGGCCAGGTAGGCATACGGCGAAATAAAGTCCAGATAAAAACGGATGTGTTTCATGGCGATGCCTCCAGGCGCTCTGCGATCTTGCCCCAGACGGCGCGTTTGTCCTCATCATCGCTATTTGCCCAAGCACCTATTTCTTCCAAGGTACGCAAACAGCCGTAGCACAGGCCGCTGTCTGGCGCGATCTTGCACACCGATATGCAAGGCGATGGCGGCGCGTAGCGGGACGCCAATGCTTCGGGCACGCGGGCGGCCAGCAACTCTTTGTACATGCGCACCGGATCGCGGCGGCGTGCTGCCCGGTCGGGCCGCGCGGGGCGGTTTTCTTCCATCATGCTGTTGCCCCGCGCCTTGTCAGCAAGGCACGCGCTGCGCGCGAGCCGCTAGGTCTTTGCAAATAGTCGCTGATAAACACACCGGCATCGATCAGCAAATCCAGGTCAATGCCGGTGTCTATGCCCATGCCGTGCAACATATAGACCACGTCTTCGGTGGCCACATTGCCGGTCGCGCCTTTGGCAAACGGGCAGCCACCCAAGCCGGCTACCGAGGCGTCAAACTGGTACACGCCCAGCTCCATCGCCGCCAGGGTATTGGCCAGGGCCTGGCCATAGGTGTCGTGAAAATGGCCGGACACATCGGCCAAAGAAAAATGCTGCAAAGTCGCTTCAAACGCAGCCTGCACTTTGCGCGGCGTACCCACGCCGATGGTGTCGGCGACACCGATGTGCTGTACACCAATGCCGCGCATTAGGCTGGCCAAATAGCCCACACGTTCGGGTGCAATTTCCCCCTCGTAAGGGCAGCCTACCGTGCAAGACATGGCGCCGCGCACCCGTATGCCCGCCGCCAGCGCTGCCTGCACTACCGGGGCAAAGCGGTCTATGCTTTCGGCGATAGAGCAATTGATGTTTTTGCGGCTGAAGGTTTCGCTGGCAGCGGCAAACACCACTATTTCATCGGGCTTGGAGGCCAGTGCGGCTTCAAAGCCTTGCAGATTGGGCGTTAGCACCGAGTAGCACACCGCGCTTTGGCGTTCTAGCCCGGCCATGACCTGCGCGTTGTCCGCCATTTGCGGCACCCACTTGGGGCTGACAAAACTGGTCACCTCTATACCGCGTAAACCTGCCGCCTGCAAGCGATGCACCAGCTCGATCTTGACGGCGGCGGGGACTGGCTGCTTTTCGTTTTGCAGTCCGTCGCGCGGGCCGACGTCGATGAGTTGAACTTGAGTGGGGAGATGCATAAGTCGGGTAAGTTAAGTCCGATTATCCTGCGCGGCGCAGAAGTAACGTGGACCGGCGGGTCTTAGCCGCTATCAGGCTGTCACGGCAAGCGGGCGTTTGTGTGGGTGCAAGTGCAGTTGTGCCGAGCCATCTTCGCGAGATTGCCGCGCTGAAAGCGGGCAGATGCTGTACCGATAACGCATAGGTGCCGCGTGCGGGCTAAACCCGCTGCCAGACCCTCAATATCCCCGTGCTCTGTCCACCAAGCCTTCAATCGGCTCGCCTTTTTGCAGCGCATGGATCTTCGCCACAATTTGCTGCACCGTGTCGTGCAGCACGGTGCGTCCAGCGATGTGGGGCGTAACGGTCACGCGCGGATGGCGCCAATACGGGTGTTCTGCGGGCAGCGGCTCGGTGCGAAATACATCCAGCGCCGCACCTGCCAGGTGTCCGCTGTCGAGCAAGGCCAGCAGGTCTTTGTCCACCACGTGCCGACCGCGCGCGATATTGATCAGGTAGGCGCCGCGCTGTAATTGCGACAAGGTGGTTTTATTCAACAAGTTTTCCGTTTGCGGCGTCAGGGGCAGCAAATTGACCAGCACCCGCGTGCCTGCCAAAAACGCTGCTAGCTGGGCCTGGCTATGGAAACAGCGTACCCCGTCCAATTGCCGTGCAGTGCGGCTCCAGCCGAGTACCGGAAAACCAAAGTGCTGCACCGCGCGGGCCACCTGTTCGCCCAACACGCCCAGTCCCAAAATACCAACGGGAAAATCCGCGCGGTCCAGCACCGGCGGCTCCTGCCACAGGCCTTGCTGCGCTTGCGCCTCAAAAAGCGCAAAGTCGCGCGTATGGCGTATCAACGCGTGGCACACGTATTCCGCCATTTGCACGCCCATGCCGGCATCGTTCAAGCGCACGATGGGCAGGTCGGCGCGCATCTGGCGTTGCAGTAGCGCATCGACACCTGCGCCCATATTGAACACGGCTTGCAGCGCGGTTTGTTCGTCAAAAAACTGCTGCGGCGCAGCCCACACAATGGCGTAGTCCGCGCGCGCAGCACCGCTGTGCCACACATCGACCTGGGCCTGCGGCAAATGCTGGTTTAAAGCCGCGATCCAGGGCGCGGGATCGGTTTGCGCGCAAAAACTAATACGCATGCCAAAGGTCCTTGTCGTGATTGAAAAATAGCATTTATTCGGCGGGCCCACGAAGGTGATTACTGAAAACCCGCCCTAGTGCGGCGATTGTCACGGCCTTGGGCCGCGCAAAGGCCACCTAGGGTTTTGCAGTGTCTGCTTAGCTAGTCAGCGTCCCGGCTTGCATGCGCAGCAGTTCCGCGCCCTCGCTCACCTGGTCGCCCGGCGCAAACAGCAGCTCTTGCACGCAACCATCCGCCGGCGCAACGATTTGGTGTTCCATTTTCATGGCTTCCATCACCGCCAGCGCCTGCCCCTGGCGTACCGTGTCGCCAGCTTTCACCGAAAAAGATAGCAGCTTGCCAGGCATAGGCGCGGTCAGACGCCCGACATCAGCCGGGGCTACCGCTGCGTGCGCCAGCCGGTCTATGGCTTGCAACTGTCTTGCGCCTTGCGGAGTAAATACATGCACCTGGCTGCCTTGCAGGTAGACATGTGCCGTATGCCTTTGCCCGCCCAGCATCACTTCCATGCCGCCCTCGGGCAAGGTGGCATAGGCAAACGCGCTATCCACGCCGGCCCAATGCAATTGCAAATCACCGTCGCCGCCCCGTGTCATTACCGCGCTGTGGGCCTGGCCATCGGCCTCCAAGTCAAACACGCGGCGCATCGGTGCGTGCGACTGCCAGGCATCGGTCGCGGCCCAGGGGTCTTGCCACGCGCCTGGTAGTGCGCTTGGGGCGCTTGCCTGGGTGTGCAATACCTGTGCAAGCCAAGCCGCTATCGCCAATTGCAGTGGCACGGTTTCCTGGTGGAAAAGATGCGCCGCTTCACGCGCAATCAGGCCGGTGTCCAGCCGCGCGTTTGCAAACGAGTCGCTGCGCCCTACATGGCGCAAAAACTGCACATTGGTTTTCAGGCCCACGATATGGGTTTGCGCCAGCGCCGCGTCCATGCGCGCCAATGCCTCTTGCCGGGTTGCGCCATGCACGATCAGCTTGGCCACCATGGAGTCGTAAAACGGGCTGATCGCATCGCCCTGTCGCACGCCCGAATCCACGCGCACTGCGGCCCGCGCAAAACTGCTGTGCGCCGGTAAACCATAGACCGCCATGGAGCCGGTAGCGGGTAAAAAATCCTGATCCGGGCTCTCAGCGCAAATGCGCGCTTCGATGGCGTGGCCGCTGATGCGTAAGTCTGCTTGTTGCAAAGGCAGCGGCTCGCCGCTGGCCACGCGCAACTGCCACTCCACCAAGTCCAGGCCGGTAATCGCCTCCGTAACAGGATGCTCCACTTGCAAGCGGGTGTTCATTTCCATAAAGAAAAACTGCATGGACTCGGGCTGGTCGTAGCCGCTTTGCTCGACGATGAATTCCACCGTGCCCGCACCCACATAGTTCACTGCGCGCGCTGCGGCTACGGCCGCAGCGCCCATGCGCTGGCGCAAGGCCTCGCTCATGCCGGGGGCGGGCGCTTCTTCCAACACTTTTTGGTGCCTGCGCTGCACCGAGCAGTCGCGCTCAAACAAATAGACGCAGTTCCCATGCGTATCGGCAAACACCTGAATCTCGATATGGCGCGGACGCTGCACATATTTTTCGACCAAGACTGCATCATTGCCAAAACTGTTTTTTGCTTCGCGCTGGCAGGAAGCCAATGCGGCGGCGAAATCGGCCGTCTTCTCGACCACGCGCATGCCTTTACCGCCACCGCCTGCGCTGGCCTTGATCAGCACCGGGTAGCCTATGCCATCGGCCGCTGCCTGCAATACCTGCGGGTTTTGGTCCGCGCCGTGGTAGCCCGGCACCAGGGGCACGCCTGATTGCTCCATGAGTTGCTTGGATGCTGCTTTCAGGCCCATGGCTTCGATGGCCGAAGCCGGTGGCCCGATGAATGCCAAACCGGCATCCGCGCAAGCCTGGGCGAAGTCGGTGTTCTCGCTCAAAAAACCGTAGCCAGGATGCACCGCTTGCGCGCCCGTAGCCTGGGCCGCCGCGATGATTGTTTCCCAGCGCAAATAGCTGTCTCGCGCCGCGCTGCCACCGATATGCACGGCCTCATCACAGGCCTGCACATGCTTGGCGGTGGCATCCGCATCCGAATACACCGCCACCGTACGAATACCCATGCGCCGCGCCGTAGCAGCTACCCGGCAGGCAATTTCGCCACGGTTGGCGATCAAAATTTTGGTGAACATGGTTGTCCTTACGCGTTAGGTTTGTTTTCTGCTTGCAACATGTAAACCATGTGGAGTGTGGGTGCTGGCTGCCCTATGGCAGTCAGGGTGGCGGTATTTTGTTTACCGTTGCGGGCTTCTTGCCCGAACACATCCCCCAGCTTCGCAGCAAAGGGCAAGGAGGGTAAGAAAATTTGCGTGGCCCTGGCGGAGTAGAGCACTAGCGTCTGTACATGTTTGAGGGAGCCCATCGCCGGTATTCCTTAATGCGCCACGACCTGTAGCCCGCGCAAGGCGGCCATCACATCGAAATCGGCATCGCGGTGCAACAACATGTGCCCATGCGCAATGCAATAACTTGCCAGCAACACATCGACCGGGCTGCGCACCGTGTAGCCCTGTGCGCGCAGGGCGCTGTAGTGCTCGGCTGCACGCAGCGCGTTATCTAAGCCGCCAATTTCAAGGACATCCAAGGCCAACAAAAGGTCACGGCTACGTCGTTGCGCGTTGGGCGAGGCGAAACCGCGCATCACCTCAAAAACCACCAGATCGGCCACCGCCAGGTCGACCGTGGCATGGCCGCCTCGCAACCAGCCGGCGAGTTGCTCCACGGGCCGATTGCTACTGCCGCGAAAGTAATCAATCCATACGCTGGAATCGACCAGGATCACTTGGCGCGGCCTCGTTTGGCAGGGCTGGCCTTGGCAATGGGCGCCGCTTTGGCCTTGCGTACGGACTCAGGTACTTGTGGCGCATAAGGGGCGGCGGCAAACTCATTAACTTGCGTAGCCTGCTGCGAGCGCCACTGCAGCCAAGCTTCGTCCGAGTCGTCCCAATGCAGCGTGCCACGTGCCGCCAACAAAGCGTCATACGCCTTGCGGCGCTTGATCATGCGAAGGCCTTCTTCCACAGCCTCGCGCTTGGTCTTGAAATCGCCCGTAGACATCGCCGCTTCCATGAGCTTGTCGTCGATTTCAATATTGGTTCGCATACCCAGTCTATCAATGTGTATAAAAAATAGAAATCATACACACTACATCCGGAAAACGCCAAATTTAGTATCTGGCACAGGCGCATTCATTGCGGCGGAGAGTCCCAGCGCCAGCACGCGCCGTGTGTCAGCCGGATCGATGATGCCGTCGTCCCACAAGCGCGCGCTGGCGTAATAAGGGTGGCCTTGCACTTCATATTGGGTTTTGATGGGCGCTTTGAAAGCGTCTTCTTCCTCTGCACTCCACTGCCCGCCTTTGGCTTCAATGCCATCGCGCCGCACCGTGGCCAGCACGCTGGCGGCTTGCTCGCCGCCCATGACACTGATGCGCGCATTGGGCCACATCCACAAAAAACGCGGGCTGTAGGCGCGCCCGCACATGCCGTAATTACCCGCGCCAAAACTGCCGCCAATGATGATGGTGAACTTGGGCACCGCTGCTGTCGCCACCGCGGTCACCATCTTGGCCCCATTACGCGCAATGCCTTCGTTTTCGTATTTGCGCCCCACCATAAAGCCAGTGATGTTTTGTAAAAACACCAGCGGGATTTTGCGCTGGCAACACAGCTCAATAAAGTGCGCCCCCTTTAAGGCCGACTCGCTAAACAAAATGCCGTTGTTGGCAATGATGCCCACCGCCATGCCCTCTATATGCGCAAAGCCGCACACCAGCGTGGCGCCAAAACGGGGCTTGAACTCGTGCAACTCTGAGCCGTCCACGATGCGGGCAATGATTTCGCGCACATCAAAAGGTTTGCGCGTATCGATGGGGATCACGCCGTACAACTCTTGGGCGGCAAACAGCGGCGCCTGGGCGGGGCGCAACTGAGCTTGCGGGTGTTTCTGCTTGTGCAAATGCGCCACCGCCTCGCGCGCCAGCGCCAGCGCATGCAAATCGTTTTGCGCCAAGTGGTCGGCTACGCCGGACAAGCGTGTGTGCACATCGCCGCCGCCCAAGTCCTCGGCGCTGACGACCTCGCCGGTCGCGGCTTTGACCAAGGGCGGGCCACCCAGAAAAATCGTGCCCTGGTTTTTGACGATGATGGTCTCGTCGCTCATAGCCGGCACATAGGCGCCGCCCGCCGTACAACTGCCCATCACCACCGCGATTTGCGCAATGCCTTGGGCGCTCATATTCGCCTGGTTGAAAAAGATGCGCCCGAAGTGGTCGCGGTCGGGAAACACTTCGTCCTGGTTGGGCAAATTGGCGCCGCCCGAGTCCACCAGGTAAATACAGGGCAAATGGTTTTGCGCCGCAATCTCTTGCGCACGCAAATGCTTTTTCACCGTCATCGGGTAGTAGGTGCCGCCTTTGACGGTGGCATCGTTGCACACCACCATGCAGTCCACGCCGCTGACCCGGCCAATACCTGCAATAAGCCCGGCGCCGGGTGCGTCGTTGTTGTAAAGGTTCAGGGCCGCCAGCGGCGCCAACTCTAAAAACGGTGTGCCCGGGTCTAGTAAATTGAGTACCCGCTCGCGGGGTAAAAGCTTGCCGCGCGCCGTGTGCTTGGCCCGCGCCGCGTCGCCACCGCCCTGCGCTACTTTTTCTGTCTGCTGGCGCAAATCATCGACCAGCGCGCGCATGGCCGCGGCATTGGCCGCAAAGTCGGCAGAACGGGGATTGAGTTGGGAACTGAGGGCTGGCATGGGGCTTTCCTAGAGGGTCAAAGCGCGGCAAGGACTTGTGGCGCATCCGCGAGGGTTGGAAATTTTGGGTACCGGGATGGTGGTACTCGATGATGATAGCAACTGCCCCTTTGGGCATGGTGGGCGGCACAGAGTTCCTCCGTCAAACCATTTACGGATAACAAATGAGCCGCTAAGCTGTTGATTTGTATGAATTTTTATTCTTTTTCACCGTTGTTATCTTCGGCCCCAGATAACAAACCAAGCTCCTGCTGGCCGCCTCCAGTCGGTTTTGAATAGGCCATATTGCGCTTACCCCGACCAGGAACTGGGTCTAACAAGCCCTGATCTCGCCAAGACGTAAGAAGTTTGGACGCCTTCAAGGTATCCAGCTTGGAAATTTGAACCACATCCGCATTGGTAATGGAGCCATGACGGTCTAGCCAATCACTCACTTCATCCCAAGCGCTAGGGCGTTTTGCATTAAACAAGCTGACCGTCACACTTTCCACGGCCACGTCCGTGTTTTGGCGGTACTGTGGTGGATACAACGCAGCCTGCGCCATTTCAGAGAACATCATCTTCACGCCCTCTCCGGCATCAATGTTGGGCGCTACAGGAAATTCACGAAGATTGGCGGAAAGCAAAGGATTTCGGGCGCGCGAGCCCATGCGTGCAATATTCGACGGTGTGATGTTGCCCGGAAACACGCCCGGACTTTCGACCTCAATGCGATCATCAAAGATGCGGATGAAGATGTCTCGATTCAAGCGGTAGTCACGGTGAATGATCGCGTTCACGATCGCCTCTTTCACTACCCGCTCTGGATAAGCATGCAGGGTTTTGAACCCACTCCCAGAATGGACAACGCCTTCTGCCAATATGTCCATCACTGTATTCACAGTTGCATCAATTTGATCGATCAATGGGCCTCGCACTGTCTTAGGCGGTTTTCTAAAGTTTGGCGAACTACCTGCAATCACATATTTACCGTCATACACCATCACACGCACATCGGCCCTGCTGTCGTGTGCGGCCAGCAAACTGCCTGGTTCATCCGCAAACAGCAATACGGCTGCCCGCCTGGGTTGTACGACACCTTCAACTTCATCAGACAGTCCAATTTTGAGTAACTGTGCAGCAAACGTTCCCGAAAGCGGGCCACGGGCTGATAAAAAACGCTGCCACGCCTGCGTTTGCAATAAACCCAAACTCACAGCCACAGGCTCAGATGTAGCACTGCGCACGCCACGACGATAAGAAAGCTCGGTGATATCTAAAGCCGACATCGTTGTGTTGCCTGCATCCAAACGGGCGTAGGTTCCGCCGCCAATCAGCGAATGAACCTGGGTACTGCGTGGCACCGTCACCAAAATCAAATGCCCCTGCGCGCCTGCGGCAGGGCCGTTATGCAAGGTACAGCGCAAACGGCGCATCGTGATATTGGTAACGGCAGGTTGAAATTTGGCAGGAATCAAACGCAGTAAATCATCCACCGCTTCCGGGTTCTCCTCAATGCCAAAGAGTCGTTCGTTCCCTTGGAATTCTTTAAAGTCCGCAATCCCCAGCACAAGGTTGCCACCCTCAGAGTTGGCAAATGCACAGATTGTTTCTAGGGCCTTGTTGACCATCTTGCCGCTGACGCGCTTGAATTCTAAAAACCGAGATTCTGACCGAGCGAAGACCTGCGTCAGCAGTGCTTCGCTTTCAATAGCAGTTAGATTAATTATCGTCATAAAAGCAATAGTAACTAATTTAAAAATAACAGCGCATGAACTAAAAGCTATTGAGCTGACCGTCCGGCAAAAAGGCGATCACCCAAATTCGTGTAAAGACGGCTCCGGTAGATGAAAGGATTTACAAAGCGGAATTTCTCGGAAATTGATGATGAGAAACCACACTAAGCCGTCTGGTTCCCAAAGGGAATTTTGCATAAATCTGCGCCCGACAGCACCAACTTGCAGTCATATAGAAGGGCCGATGGATTTGCCGCAAATATCAGCTTCAGCTCGCTTTTATCTGGATAAACGAGTCTCCTGAACTTACTTTGGCGGCAAATCCGGTCCGAGCTCCTGCATTACTGGCTCAGAAAAATGAGCGTCGTACGTCCCTGCCAAGCCCTAACTCCGCAGCATCGCCAGCAGCCCCGCCGTCGAGCCATCCAGCCCACTGGCGTCGCCGCTGTGCAGGCGCGGGGCGATGTCCTTGGCCAGCACTTTGCCCAGCTCGACGCCCCATTGGTCAAAGCTGTTGATGCCCCACAGCGCACCGCTGACGAACACGCGGTGCTCTTGTAGCGCAATTAGGGCGCCCAGGCTGGCGGGGGTCAGGTCATCGAGCAGCAGTACGGTGCTGGGGCGGTTGCCGGGAAAGTGTTTGTGGCCGCCCGTATCAGACTTGCCTTGCATCAGCGCTTGCGCTTGCGCCAGCACGTTGGCCAGCAGCAAGTCGTGGTGGCCTTCTAAGTGGTGGCGCGCCTTTTTCACTGCAACAAACTCCACCGGCACCACGTCCGTGCCCTGGTGCAGCATTTGGAAATACGCATGCTGCCCGTTGGTGCCCGATTCGCCCCAGGGGATGGGCGAAGTGCCAAAGGGCAGGGCCTCGCCGCTGGCATCGACGCGCTTGCCGTTGCTTTCCATTTCCAATTGCTGCAAATACGCAGGCAATCGGCGCAAAGCGCTGTGGTAGGGCGCGACCGAGCGGCTGCTAAAGCCGTGGAAGTTGCGGTACCAGACATCGAGCAAACCCATGCGTACCGGCGCATTGGCGGCCAGCGGCGCAGTGCGAAAGTGTTTGTCCATGGCGTGCGCACCGGCCAGAAATTCGCGAAAGCCCGCCGCGCCCACCGCAATCGCAATTGGCAAACCGATGGCCGACCACAGCGAATAGCGCCCCCCCACCCAGTCCCAAAAGCCAAAAGTGGTTTCTATGCCAAAGTCTTTGGCCGCTGTCACATTGGTTGTCAGTGCGGCGAAGTGGCGGGCAATATTTTTGCCGCCGCTGGCTTCAAACCATCGCTTGGCCGAGGCCGCGTTGGTCATGGTCTCGATGGTGGTGAAGGTTTTGCTGGCAATCAAAAACAAGGTGTTTTCCGGCTTCAAGTGGGCCAGTGTGGCAGCCAGTTCATGGCCATCGACATTGCTCACAAAATGCATGCG
>CAJBBZ010000050.1 GCA_903951445.1 uncultured beta proteobacterium | reverse complement strand
CGGCTTCTTGGTCAAGGTGGAGAAGGGCAACCCTCATTGCGATCAGCCTTGATGGCACATGACACACGCGGCCTCAGCCCCTTCTCCTGCTAGTATGAAGTACGTCTACTTCATACAAACAACTCAAGCATAGGATGACGTGCCGTATGGCACATCCTTCACTTATCAAATCAAATCGCATTTATGACCGCATCCCATCCCCTACCCACTGCACCACTCGCATCCCTGGGCTTTGACCCGGCGCGCAGCGCGCGTCTCTTGGACACTTTGCAGGCCGAGGTGGCCAAGGGCCGATTGCCCGGCGCGGTGGCACTAATTGCCCGTCAAGGCAAGGTGGTGTTGCATGAGGCAATAGGCCAGCTAGACCCGGCCAGTGGTGCGACGATGACCCGGGACGCGATCTTTCGCATTTACTCCATGACCAAGCCTTTGGTGTCGGTCGCTACCCTGCAACTGGTAGAGCAAGGACGCTTGTTTTTGAGTGACCCGGTAGCGCGCTACCTGCCTGCTTTTGCCAATGTGCAAGTAGCGCATATGGAAAACGGGCAGATGCAGTTGCGTCCACCCCGCGCGGCGATGACGGTGTATGACTTGCTGCGCCACACGGCGGGCATGACCTATGAATTTTTGGGCCAGTCGCCGGTGCAAAAAATATACGACGAAGCAGGCCTGCGCACCACTGCGCGCGGCCACAGCAATGCGCAATTTGCCGAGCTGCTAGCCAGCATGCCGCTGATGTTCGAGCCCGGCAGCATTTGGGAATACAGCCGCGCTACCGATGTGTTGGGCGCGCTGCTCGAGGTGGTCTCGGGCCAAACTTTGGGCAGTTTGTTGCAAGACCAGGTGCTTGGGCCTTTAGGCATGGTGGATACCGCTTTTTGTGTGCCACCCGAGAAGCAGCACCGCATTGCGCAGGCCTTTGCGCACGACCCCGATGGGGGTACGCCTATGGAGTTGATCGATTTGACCGAAGTGCCGCGTCTGGAGTCGGGCGGCGGAGGCTTGGGCGGTACGGTGGCCGACTATGCGCGCTTTTGCCAATGCATGCTCAATGGCGGCACGCTGGACGGCCAGCGCCTGCTCAGTCCGCATACCGTGCGTTTTATGACCTCGGACCACTTGGGCCGCATGGGCCAAAACCGCACCGAAAACGCGGGCAATATGCTGGCACCGGGCACGGGTTTTGGACTGGGCTTTTCGGTGCGCATGGCTGCCGGTCTGGATACGCTGCCCGGCAGTGTGGGGCTCTATTCCTGGGGCGGTATCGCGGGTACTACGTTTTGGGTAGACCCGAAAGAGGACATGTTTGCCATTCTCATGATTCAGGCGCCTAACCAGCGCGAGTACTACCGGCCCCTGTTCCGCAATATGGTGTATGCGGCGATGGTCAGCTAAGTGCCGCGGTTGGTTGGCGATCTACGCGCTGATGCGCCAACAACGCTTGTCGAATGTCTGGCTATTCGTCCGCTACTTGCAGCACCAGCTTGCCAAAGTTCTCGCCATTAAATAGTTTGAGCAAAGCTTCGGGGAAGTGCGCAATACCTTCGACGATGTCCTCTTTGCTCTTCATGCGGCCGTCCTTCAGGTAGCCGGCCATCTCTAGCACCGCCAGGTGGTAGCGGTCTGCGTAGTCGAAGACCACAATGCCTTCCATGCGTGCGCGGTTGACCAGCAGGCTGAGGTAGTTTTTGGGGCCTGCAACGGCGGTGGTTGCGTTGTACTGGCTGATAGCGCCGCAAATAATGATGCGGGCTTTGCGGTTGATGCGGGCCAACACGGTGTCTAAAATTTCGCCGCCCACATTGTCAAAGTAAATATCCACGCCCTTGGGGCAATGTTCTTTCAGGCCTTCGCGCACTGCACTGGGGCCGGCTTTGTAGTCGATGCAGGCATCAAAGCCCAGCTCGTTTACTACCCAGTCGCACTTGGCTTTTCCACCCGCAATGCCCACCACGCGGCAACCTTTGATCTTGGCCACCTGGCCCACGGTTTGCCCCACCGCACCGGCCGCGCCGGACACTACCAAGGTCTCACCCGCCTGGGGCTGGCCCACGTCCATCAAACCGAAGTAGCCGGTCATACCCGGCATTCCCAGCACGTTCAGCCACTGCGTCAAGCTGCCCATGCGCAAATCAATTTTCACCAGGCCCGAGCGTTTGAACTCGGCAGCCCCCAGGCGCAGATACTGCTGCACCCCAAAGCCCGCGATCACGGTATCGCCCACCGCGAAATGCGGACTCTTGGACGCAATCACCCGGCCCACACCACCGGCACGCATCACCTCGCCAATGGCCACAGGCGGGATGTAGCTGCGCCCCTCGTTCATCCAGCCGCGCATGGCTGGGTCCAGCGACAAAGCCAGCGTTTGCAGCACCACGCCGCCGTCTTCAGGCTCTGCCACCGCTTCGGTGGTGGCGCTCCAGTTGTCCCGTGTAGGCAGACCCACCGGGCGCGAGGCCAGGCGGAATTGGTGGTTGGTGAGGGTGGATAAAACGACGTCGGACATAGGAGTAGCCTTCTTTGGGGCGGGTGAAAAAGGGCTGATGCTAGTGGCATCGGAAGGCGGGGCTGGTTACCGAGGCGACATGAACGCAAACTTCATTTGCATGCTTTAGGCCCGCTCCGGTGCAATCAGGCGTACGCTTGGGAAATAGCTTGCATAGCGCCGCACATCGCGAGTGAGGACCGGCAGACCCGCCACCGCAGCGTGTGCGCCTATGAAAAAGTCGGCAAGCACATTGCTTTTTACGCCACCTTGGCGGCGGTATTGCACAAAGGCTTTGCCCGCCAAAAACAGCGCTGGCTTTGGGGTTTCGACCACGGGTATTTGTAAGTTGGTAAGTGTGCTGTCCAGCGCTTCAACCGTGCTGAAGGTGAGCGAGAGTTCAGCATAAATGACTGGGTTGATGATCAGCCGGTGAATTTGCGCCTGGGCGCGAAGTTGTGCAATAGACCAGTCAGCCCAATCCGGGTCGTTTTCAAGCACGTCCACGAGGACGTTGGTGTCCACCAACATGGCTTAACTACGCAGCAGAGCCATCAGGTCTTTAGTACGCCAAGGCACGTCCGCTTTGCCCCGGGCAGCCTCAAAACGGTCTGGCTTGGTTTGCGCTTTGCGGGCGCTGCGGCTGGCGGGGGCTTTTTGTAGTACGACTTCGCCGCTTGGGTTCACCGCAAAGTCGATAGCACTACCTGGAAGCAAGCCCATGGCATCGCGAATCTGTTTCGGGATAGTGACCTGGCCTTTAACTGTCAGCGTAGTACTCATGGGCGCTCCTTTCAATTCTTACCAAATTCTATCGCGGTAATACTTTCATTATGAGCGGGCATTGTTGAGGGAACATCTGCATAAGTCCAAACTCGTCATTGCGCGCGCAGTGAAGCAATCCACTTTGGCATTCCAATCTGGTACCTATGGATCGCCGCGTCGCTGCGCTCCTCGCGATGACGGACTTATGCAGGCCTTCCTTAGCTTAGGCGCCACACCTGATAATCACGCCTCGCAGCGCATTTCGTCCGCTGCACACGTACCTTGTCGCAGCAGCCATGTCCTTTACCTCCGCTTTTCCACCCCCGCTAACCCACCCCACCCAGCTAGACAGCAGCCTTCGCACACGCGGCTACGCGGTCCTATCGGCGCCGGATGTATGCGCCCTGGCGCAGGCTGAGGCAGCGCATTTGCAAGGCTTTAGGACGCTGTGGGACGACTTGCCACCCGATGGCTATTTAAAAGACGGTGGGCGCTACCGGCGCAGACGCCATAGTTGCTTTGTAGTCGAGGCCGATGACGGAGTGCAACAGGTGCCGCACCGTCCACACTGGCAACCTTTGGAATACAACGCGCTGCACGGCGGTATGCAGCGCCACTTTGCGCCTATGGCTGATGCGATGGCCGCGCACCCTGATTGGCTGGCTTTATTGCAATGGTTGGGCCGCGTGGCCAGCAAGCTGCGCGGTGTGCAAACCTGGTATGCCGAGGCGCACCAGTTCCGCATCGACACCACCGACGGCATCGGTCGGCCCACGCCTGAAGGCGCGCACCGCGATGGTGTGGATGTGGTGGCGGTGTTTTTGCTTGCGCGCCAAGGCATCAAAGGCGGCGAGACGCGGGTGTTTGAGGCCGATGGCCCCAACGGCCAGCGCTTTACTTTGGGCGAGCCCTGGTCGGTACTCTTGCTAGACGACGCACGCGTGATTCATGAATCTACGCCTATCCAACCCCTGCAAGCCGGTGGCTACCGCGACACGCTGGTGGTAACCCTGCGTGCCGGGGGTTTTCAGGGCGACTAAGGCTCGCGCGGTTTTAGGCCTGTCGCTCAAAAATAGCGGCGATACCTTGGCCCCCGCCGATGCACATCGTCACCAGCGCATAGCGACCGTTGATGCGCTCCAACTCATACAAAGCTTTGACGGTGATGAGTGCACCGGTCGCGCCAATCGGGTGGCCTAGCGAAATGCCCGAGCCATTGGGGTTGACCTTGGCCGGGTCCAGGCCCAGGTCGCGCGTGACGGCGCAGGCTTGCGCGGCAAAGGCTTCGTTGGCTTCGATCACATCCAAGTCATTGACCGTGAGGCCGGCTTTTTGCAGCGCCAGTTTGCTGGCAGGCACCGGGCCGATGCCCATGTACTGCGGGTCCACACCAGCATGCGCATATGCCACCAAACGCGCCAGCGGCTTGAGCCCGCGCGCTTTGGCCACACTGGCTTCCATCAACACCACAGCCGCCGCCGCGTCGTTAATGCCCGAGGCATTGCCCGCGGTCACGGTGCCGTTTTCTTTCAGGAAAACAGGTTTTAACTTGGCCAATTCAGCGGTAGTGCAATTGGGGCGGAAATGCTCGTCGGTGGCGTAGGCCACATCGCCTTTGCGGCTTTTGAGGATGACGGGCATGATCTGGCTGCTGAAGTAACCGGCCTCGGTGGCGCGTTGCGCGCGGTTGTGGCTTTCGACGGCCAGTGCGTCTTGCTCGTCGCGGCTGATGCCCCATTTGGCGGCGATGTTTTCTGCGGTCACGCCCATGTGGATATTTTGGAAGGGGTCGTGCAGCGCGCCGACCATCATGTCGGTCATTTTGGCGTCGCCCATGCGTGCGCCCCAGCGCATATTGAGGGAGGCAAAAGGCGCGCGGCTCATGTTCTCTGCACCGCCGCCGATGGCGATGTCGGCATCGCCTAACAAAATGCTTTGGCTGGCGTTGACGATGGCTTGCAGGCCCGAACCGCACAAGCGGTTTACGTTAAAGGCCGGCGTGCCCTGGCCGCAGCCGCCACCGATGGCCGCCACGCGCGAGAGGTACATATCTTTGGGCTCGGTGTTGACCACATGGCCGAAGACCACATGGCCCACGTCCTTGCCATCCACCTGCGCGCGGGACAGCGATTCGCGCACCACTTGCGATGCCAGCTCGGTGGGCGCGATGTCTTTGAGGCTGCCGCCAAAAGTTCCAATAGCGGTACGCACCGCGCTGACTACAACTACTTCACGGGACATGGTTTTTCCTTGGTTTCAAAAATAAAAAGTGGGGGCTGCTAGGCCCGGACAGAACCGGATTTTCCCGGCCCATGCGTACAGGTGGCTTACGCCCTTGCCGGGCTCAGCTGCGTACGTCGGCCACCGCTTCGGCGCCAAAGTCGGCCCGCTCCAGATAGGCCAAGATACGCGCTGCAGCGTCAGCCGGGCTGCTGAGCATGCCGCGCTCGTGTAGGGCCTGAAAGTTGCCGATATCAGGAAAAGCCTGCGGGTCGGCACTGCGCAATTGCACTTGCATATCGGTGGCGATGACGCCGGGCGCCAGCGAGCAGACTTTGGCGCCGTGGGCTTGCAGGGCCTCTTCCATGGCCAGGCTGCGGGTGAAATGGTCTAGGCCCGCTTTGGCGGCGCAGTAGCTGGCCGAGGCGGCCATGGCGCGCCGGCCCAGGCCAGAGGAAATATTGAGCACCTTGCGCGGCGCCTTCCAATGGCGCGTCGCGCCCAAAAACGCGGCGCACAAAAGCAAAGGCGCTTCCAGGCCCACGCGCAAGGCATTGGCCAGGTCGGCAGACTGCCCATCGCGCACTGGCGTTAGGGCGGAAATCACGCCCGCGTTATTGATTAGCGTGGCCGATTGCAAGGCCGCAGGGTCTTGCGCTTGTAGCCAAGCACTTAAGCGCGCCGCAACCGGCGCCGCGTCAGCCAGGTCTGCTTGCCATTGCTCCAGCATGGCGCCACGCTGGGCGGCCAAGGCATCGAGCGATGCATTGGACTGGCGGGAGATACACAGCAGCAGCGCGCCAGGCTGCAGCAGTTGTTCGGCCATAGCCAGGCCCATACCGCGCGAGGCGCCGGTCAAGATGGTGAATGTTTGTTGCATATGCTTGGCTTGCTGAGGGTTGAAGCGGGCCTGATTTTGGCAGGGCCAGGCGGGCCTAGATGCGGAGCAGGGTAGCGAAGCTTGGCAATGGCTTGGGCGCGGCCCTCGGTCACAATCGGCGCATGGCCCTCAAATCAACGATTTTCAAAGCAAACCTGCAAATTGCAGATATCGACAATAGCTACTACGCCGACCACACGCTGACGCTGGCCCGCCATCCCAGCGAAACCGACGAACGCATGATGGTGCGCCTGTGCGCGCTGGCCTTGCAGGCGCATACCCTCAATAGCGTGTGCAATGGCGACGGCACATTAGCTTTCGGAGCCGGTTTGTCGGACCCGGACGAGCCCGATGTCTGGCTGCGCGATTTCACCGGTCGCACCCGTGTCTGGATTGAAGTGGGCCAGCCCGAAGACAAGCCGCTTATCAAAGCCTGCGGCAAGTCAGACCAAGTCTTGTTGTACTGCTTTAACCACGCCGCCGAAGTGTGGTGGCGCGGCATGGAAAGCAAACTCAGCCGCCCGCAAAACCTGCGCGTCTATCGCGTGCCCACGCTCGCATCCCAAGCGCTGATTCCCCTGGCCCAGCGCAGCATGCAATTGCAGGCCACGGTACAAGAAGGCGTTCTTACTTTGGGTGATGCCAGTACGACGGTGGATATCGAGCCGGTACGGTGGAAGTAGGGCTTGCTGGCACAGCGCATCTAGGCGCAAAAAACACCTGCCTGCTGCATTTGACAGACACTTGCGGCTACCGGCTTGGGGTTCAGCCTGCTTAGGGATGGTGCGGCTCACGCCTCCGGCGCAATAACGCCTTTTTTGAAGATAAAGCAGCCGTAAAAGCGCCGCTCGCCGGTAGCGACCACGGCATAGGATTTTTTGGCGGCTTCGTAAAACGCCATGCGCTCTATGCCGCCCAGCGCCAGGTGTTTGCCTTCGGCCTGGTCCACCAAGTCTTGTACTTCCTGTTGAATGGGCGGCAGCGCATCGGCTTGCCCTACCACCTGCATGCGCGAAACCGGATGGTCTACAAAGCTGTCCAAAGGAAAGACCGACAAAATCGCCTGTACGGCTTGCGGCACATCGGCTCCGTCCAGGCGCAGCACCCGCCCTAGTGTGGTGTGCCGGGCCACGGCTTCAGCCGGAAAATTGGCGTCGGCAACCACAATGTCGTCCCCATGGCCCATGGCGCATAGCGTGGCCAGTAAGTCGGGGCTCAGGAGGGGAGCTATGTTTTTCAGCATGAAATCGTCCTTGGGGGAAATGGCCAGTTTGTGCGGGTAAGCAAAAGCCTTGACTTGCAAGGCCTGATGCGAGGCGGCTTTCTGCGAGCTTATCCCGGCCTGCGCTCATAGGCCGGCAAGTCGTCCGGGATATGGTGAAAAGGCTGCTTGTCGATCGTAAAAATTGCCACCGTTGGCTTGAACACCGACGGGTCATCCAGCGTGCCCACTTTCACAATCATGGAGCCAGGCCGCTTGGGGCTTTGCGTGCCCAGCGAAGTGCCGCAATGGCCACAAAAAAAGCGCGTCACCGGGCTTTCTAAATCGCTGCGTTTAAAGGTGCTGGGTTCGCCGCGCGTGAAGCGAAAGCCATCCAAGGGCAGCACCATCGCCACATTGGGGTTTCCCCCAGAAATGTATTGGCACTCGCGGCAATGGCATTGCAGCGACATCTGCGGCGCGCCCGTGGCCTCGTAGGCAATCGCGCCGCAGTAACAACGACCGGTAATCGACATAGTGAATTCCTTTGTGTGCGATGCGCCGCAGCCAAGGAGCGGGACGCTGCGGGCTACTGTAGCGCACGGCGGTGCAATCCGAGGGCCATAGGGTGCAGCGAACCTAAATAAACTAAAGTGTTAATTAACAATCTCAGGGCGGTCAGGATGAATACTTCGGCACACCATCTCATGTTTCACGGCTCCGTTGTTTTGCTGTACGGCTTGCTGTGCGGCGCACCCTACGCGCGAGCCATCAATCGCGATGCGCCAGCGCATGTGGTGCATTCCTGGCGCGTCGCGCACGCTAGCCTGCCCATGGGAGCGGCATTGATGCTGGTGGTTGCGGCCTTGCTGCCTGTATTGCCGGACATTGCCGCGCTTCAGTGGACGATCGCCTTGGCCTTGATTGCTTCGTCTTATGCTTTTGTCGTCGCGCTGACGCTGGCACCCATCGTAGGGCACAGGGGCTTGTCATCCCAAGGCCCAGTCGCTGCCAAGCTGGTGTTTGCGGGTAATTTCATTGGCGCTTCGACTTCGATAGTGGCAGCGTTGGCCTTGGTGTTGGCCAGCTATTTGGCCTTGTAAACCTCGGCCCTTCGCTCTGAAGACAGTGGCCCCACATTTCGGTTTGGATGATGGCGCCCCCGCGTCAAAATCTTTATCATGTTGCCATGAACCCTACCATCCCCACCCTGATCGACCTGCAAACCTACCCGCTAGACCAGCCCGATTCGCCTGCCTGGCAGGCCTTGGTGCAGCGTTGTCGCGCTGAATTGGACGGGGCGGGCATGTTTGAGTTGCCCGGTTTTCTCAAGGCCCAGGCCTTGGCCCAATGCGTGGCGACGATTACGCCGCGCATGGCCAATGCGTCGGCAGAGATACGGCGCGACCACAATATTTATTTTTTGGATCGGGTGGAAGGCCTGCCCGAGGACCACCCGGCGCTCAAAAAAATCACCACCATCAACCACACGCTGTGCGCCGACCAACTGCGCGACACGCCGCTGACCGATGTGTATGAGTGGCCGCCCTTCCGGCAATTTATCGCAGCCACCATGCAACTGCCGGTCTTGCATTTGATGGACGACGAACTGGCCCGCGTCAATGTCATGAGCTACCGCCCCGGCGAAGCGCTCAATTGGCATTTCGACAGGTCCGAGTTCACCACTACTTTGCTTTTGCAGCGCGCTGGCAAAGACGGTATTTTTCAATACCGGCGCGGTTTGCGCACCGACACCGATCCCAACTACGAAGGCGTGGCCCGCATGCTGACCGGCCAGGACCCCGAAGTGATAAGCGCCGACCTGGCGCCAGGTGCCCTCAATGTTTTTCGTGGCCGCAACACCGCCCACCGCGTCACCACCGTAGGCGGCGATCTGGAGCGCCTGGTGGCCGTGTTTTCTTTGTACGAAAAACCGGGCGTGCGGTTTACCGAAGCCGAAAACCTGGGTTTTTACAAGCGGGCGCGGGCGCTGCCTGCCTGAAAACCGTACCGAAAGCGCGTCTTCAAGCGCGATGTGGAAAAGGCGAATAAGGTCAGTTATAGAGAAGTTACTATGATTTATCAAAGTTATAGTTGATTTTGATAAACTAAGATAACTTTCCTATATGAACCCCCTAAACAACCCTTTTTCACCCGGCGCTGGCAATCAGCCGCCCGAATTGGCCGGGCGCGCCGATTTATTGCGTACCGTGGAGATTCTTCTGGCGCGCGTGAAAGCCGGCCGCAGTGAACAAAGCATGTTCATGGTGGGGCTGCGCGGGGTGGGTAAAACCGTTTTGCTCAATCGCGTGCGCGAAATGGCTGAGGGGCAAGGCTACCAGGCCTTGTTGATTGAGGCGCATGAAAGCAAGTCTTTGCCACTGCTTTTGCTCCCGCCCTTGCGCCAAACTTTGTTCGCGCTGGACCGCATGCACAACGTGAGTCAAAAGGTCAAGCGCGGCCTGCGCGTGCTGCGCAGCTTTATCGGATCCATCCAGCTCAAAGTGGGCGATGCTGAGTTTGGTTTGGGCATTGACCCTGAAACGGGCTCCGCAGACAGCGGCGACTTGGAGGCAGACCTTGCCGAGCTGTTCGTGGCCGTGGGCGAAGCTGCGGCGGACCGGGCCACCGGTGTCGCAGTCATAATTGATGAGCTGCAATACATGAGCGAAATCGAAATGAGCGCCCTGATTATGGCCATACACAAGGTCTCGCAACGCGGTTTGCCGCTGGTGTTAATCGGCGCAGGCTTGCCGCAATTGGTGGGTTTGGCGGGCAAATCGAAGTCTTATGCGGAGCGATTGTTCACTTACCCGGAGGTCGGTGCGCTCTCATTAAAAGACGCTTCACTCGCCTTACAAGGCCCGGTTCAGACACAAGGCGTGGCGTTTACGCCGGAGGCGCTAGCGGAAGTATTTCGGGTGACCCAGGGCTATCCTTATTTTTTGCAGGAATGGGGCTACCAGTCTTGGAACATGGCACAGACCTCACCCATCGATTTGCCGCTTATTTTGGAAACTAACCGCGCGTCCACGGCCCGCTTGGACCAAAGTTTTTTTCGGGTACGGTTTGACAGGTTGACTCCGCGCGAAAAAGATTACCTCAGTGCGCTGGCCTCCTTAGGCATTGGCAATCAGCGTTCGGGTGACGTGGCTGAGAGCTTGGGCGTAAAAGTGCAAACCATAGCGCCCTTGCGCTCCAGCCTGATCAAAAAAGGCATGATCTACAGCCCGGCCCATGGCGATACTGCATTTACCGTGCCCTTGTTCGACCAGTTCATGCTGCGTACCATGCCTGAGGGGCCGCGAAAGGCCGAACGGTAGGTGCGCGAGTCAATGGAACCCAAGCGATCAGCGTTTGGATGGGCACACATTTAGCCCGAGGGTTTGCCGTGATATTTGACGGTTGGTCCGATGGCACCGGATACCCGCATTTAGGACCATTACGATTTCCTGTGCCAAAGGCCATGCCACACGGGCGCGTCAAGGTTTCAGTGCGTCCGGAAGCTTGGGTCATTGAGCCTTCAGGGGACGCAACGGCCTTAGCTGCCAAACTCTTGAAACGAACCTACCTTGGCAATGTGATGGAGTACACACTAGTGACCGAGTTGGGTGAAATTTTTGTGGTTTCCCATGATGGTAAAAATCGATTTGAGGTGGGTGCCCAAGTTTGTTTGCGCTTGGCAGATCACGGTGTTTCCGTTGTGGCTGCTGAAAGTTAAACCATGAGTGTCTAAACGTAATCTCCTTGATTGCCCTTTAACCCCCCGAGTTTCATGGATACAAACCGCGAAGTTCGCGTGCTTGCAACATACGTGTGCAAGCAATGATGAACGTCGCCGTACGTAGGCTTACTTTATGTGTATCAGCAGTCTGCCATATTGTGGAGAAAGCTTCTCGCATCAGACGCACGAGACGTAAATTGATTTCATCTTCATCCCAGAAAAAACTGGAAAAATCTTGCACCCATTCAAAGTAGCTCACAGTCACGCCGCCTGCATTTGCAATCACATCAGGCACCAACAGCACACCCCGTTCAGCGAGTATGTCGTCAGCTTCAGGCGTCGTCGGTCCGTTAGCTCCCTCAATAACAAGCTTCGCTTGGATCTGGTGTGCGTTTGTTGCTGTGATTTGCTGTTCTAGTGCTGCGGGCACGAGGATGTCACATGGCACGTGCCAGAATTGATCGGTCTCTAAGGATTGGGCTTGTTCGAAACCATCAACGGAACCATGCTGTGCCACATATGCCAATAGCTGAGTGACATTCAAACCAGCTTCGAGATAGATTGTGCTGACATGATCTTGAACCGCCACAATACGGCAGCCTGCCTCTGCAAATAGCTTAGCGGCTACACCGCCAACGTTGCCAAGGCCTTGTACTGCGACACGGGCACCTTGCAAGTTCAACCCAATCCGTCTTGCGGCTTCTTCGCCAACGGTAAATACACCTCGTCCCGTTGCTTCTTTACGCCCAAGCGATCCACCGAGGGCTATGGGTTTGCCAGTGACGACCCCGGTGACCGTGGCACCTTCGTTCATGGAGTAGGTATCCATCATCCAGGCCATAATTTGTTCGTTAGTGTTTACATCAGGTGCGGGAATATCTCTTGTGGGACCGATGATGGTACCGATCTCGCTTGTGTAACGGCGTGTGACACGTTCGAGTTCGCCGCGCGATAGTGTTTTCGGATCTACCCGTACGCCTCCCTTGGCACCACCAAAAGGTAGATTCACAGCTGCGTTTTTAACAGACATCCAAGCCGATAGAGCCATGACTTCCGAAAGTGTCACGTCTTGGTGAAAGCGCACGCCACCTTTGCCAGGGCCTCGACTGGTGTTGTGTTGTGCGCGGTAGCCCTCGAAGTGTGTCACCGTTCCGTTGTCCAGCTCAATGGGAATATCGACAATCAGAATGCGCTTTGGGCGTTTTAGCGTTTCTATCCAGCGCGACAGCGAACCTATATAAGGCGTAACCCGATCTATCTGCTCCAAATAAATGCCCCAAGGGCCTAAATGCTGGGAATTAAGGTAAGACGGCAAGAGATTATTTTGTTTAGTCATAGATAGCTCTCTAAATTGCAAAGTGGTTCAAGAAGATACCCTGCCGATTCGAGTGCTATGCGGATAGCTTTCGCTGTTGCAACCGCCTCAGCTCCATCGCCATGGACACAAATGCTGTCGATTCGACACGGGAGATAAAGGCCGTTAGCTGTCACGATTGCGTTGGCATTGAGCATACGAAGTACATGTTCCACGCACGCGTGGCTTTCGTGAATTACCGCACCCTCGCGGGATCGAGGTGCGAGTTGCCCATCATCTAGATAGGTTCTATCAGCGAATACTTCATACCGAACAGGTTGGCCTACGTGTCCGGCTGCTTTCGCAAGGACTGAGCGGGCTGGTGCGAGCAAGATCATGGAAGGATCTAACTTGCGTAAAGCGTTCACCACAGTGGAGGCCACCGCCGCATCAGCGCATGCAACATTATGCAAGGCACCATGTGGTTTCACATGGGTAACTCGCCCACCTTCTGCGGCAGCAATTGCTTGCACTGCGCCGATCTGATAAAGCAGGTTGGCTTCTAAATCCTTGGCCGACATCTGCATCACGCGCCTTCCAAAGCCTTGGAGATCTGGGTAGGAGGGATGTGCACCAATGCTGACCCCTCGGGCGATTGCCTCGCGGATGGTTTCTTGAATGACGGTGGGGTCGCCGGCATGGAAGCCACAAGCAACGTTGGCGCTTTTGACTATTTGAAGTAGCGATGTATCGTCGCCCATTTTCCAAGCACCAAAGCTCTCACCCAAGTCTGCATTTAGGTTAATACAATGAGTTGTCATAGTCTTGATTCCAATCAGATTTCTGCGCGCAGCATGCCACTCACAAGGTTGCAGCCGTAGAGCGCTTGTTCATCAATAAATCCAGGGGGTAAAAAAGATTCACGCATCGCAATCCATTTCATCAATGCTGCGCGTTGTTCTTGTAGTGCTTGCTTCGCCTGGACGTGAGTCACGCTTTGAAAGCGTAGCCGAGATCCCGGTTTCAAGTGCGCAAGCTTGGGTAGATCCGCTTGAATCACGGTGGCAATTTTTGGATAGCCACCCACAGTCTGGCTATCAGCTAGCAACACAATAGGTTGACCATTTGCTGGCACTTGGATTGCACCTGGTGTCACCGCGTCAGAAACGATATCGGCTGAAGCTGCGTTGATGTGTATTAAGGCCGTGCCATGTAGCCTCAGACCCATACGATCTTGTTCAACCGTTGCTTCCCATTCGTCATTTTGAAACGAGACAATTGATTCGTGCAGGAAGTGATCCCGCTGCGGTCCAAGGATGACGCGTATAGGATCCACTTGGTGTGCCCATGGTTCTTGGTTACGCCACTCATAAAAGTCAGAGCTAGACCAGGTGTTACAAGGCAACAGGTCACCTGGACGAAATGCGCGTCCCAACAATCCTACTAACCCAGCACGCCAATAGCTAGATCGACTGCCGAGTTGTGTAGGTAGCCTCAGACCATTTGCCACTGCCAGATAAGCGCAGCCTGTTTCGGCTACGCCTAACGTCAATCGATCGCCCGTTCGGAGTGTGGCACTTCGCCAAGCCGGCAAGGAGCTTATTGTTCCGTCTTGGGTTAACCATTTCGCGCCAATGATCCCTGCCAAAGCCATGCGTACAGGCCCCGATTTAACGCGTAGCTCGGTACCTATGCCGCGTAACTCCAAGACGGCTTCTCCCCCAGCATTGCCTACGAGAGCATTGGCTGCCTCTGCCAAGGGTGCATCCAGCCACCCTGAAAAAGGAATGCCTTCATGGCGGTGTCCTGCGCGCCCACGGTCTTGGATGGTGGTACCGATACCAGGTTGTAGGATCTCTAGCATCCCGTGAGACGTCCGGATCATTGCCCTTGTCCTGAATCAAGAAATGCTTCACGCAGTAGCTTCCCGCTACTGCATTGCGAGACAAGGTGTGCGTACTCGGCTTTGTCTATTGCATACCACCTGACGATGTCACCAGCGGTCAGCATGGCGGGTTGGTCGGTTTGGTGCGGATCAAACAACTGAACGGGAGTTCTACCAACTAAGTTCCATCCCCCTGGACTCTCCCAAGGATAGACCGTACACATTTCTCCTGCAATCGCAATAGAGTTAGCAGGGACTCGCTGGCGAGGACTTGTCAGTCGTGGCATGGCCAGTTCGGTTGGTAGGCCTCCCATATAAGGAAAACCAGGCAAAAAACCGATCATGTAAACGCGAAATGGCGTATCGAGCATGTGTTCAATGAGTTGGCTTTCGTGAATGTCTTTTGCCTGCGCCCATACAGACAGGTCTGGTGCAAAACTCGTGTCGAAGCATGCAGGTAAGCGCCAGTTTTTGCCATCTATAGACTGCTGTTGACTACCTTGGGCCAGCGCTAATAGCTGTGTTGCAAGTGCATCAGTGTCTCCGATTTGTTCAGAAAAGTGCACGGTGAGAGAGCGAAACGTGGGTACAAGGTCTGTGATTGCTGCAAATAGTGGATCATCTAGGCGCGCTTGCTCGATTCGGATGGCGAAAGCTATGACCCGCGCATGCAGTTCGGTGCTAATGATCGAGCCAAACTCCACCGTCCATGCGCTGTCCCCAAGTGCTAAGAGTCGTATCGTCATATGCTGGATTCGTTTGACTTACAAAGATGCCGCAGACCGTGCTGCTTGGTCGTAAACACCAGAGAGCACGCGCAGCAATCTAGCTAATTCACCAATGTCGCGATTAAGGGTCTCATCCGCTTTCAGTGCGTTGATGAGACAGCCCTCGCGAATTTCTCGGTAGCGCTGCACATAGTCGTTTCCAACGGCGGTGGACGAGTAGGTCACCTCTTTCCCATTCTTGCGTGAAGCCACCACGCCCATGCCCTGCAGTTTTTTGAGCGAGTAGTTGACCAGGTGCGTATCTTCGATGTTCATGATGAAGCAGATGTCAGACAAACGCTTGTCACGGGCACGGTGAGAGACATGGTGAAGCACCAGCACATCCAGTGGCGTCAGGTCTTTCAGTCCTGTGGCGGACATGCAGTGGGTTACCCATCGATGGAATGCATTGCCCGCCACGATCAAACCAAATTCAAACTCGCTCATCTCGGCGCTTCGAGGCGATACCAAGTGGGACGATGAAACGATCGGTGTTGCCGAGCGTTGCTCAGTGTTCGGTTTCTTTGCCATACATAGTTTTCTATCTGGTTACTAGATGCGTTGTGCGTTTACAGAACAAATCATAAAGCAAATTGTCGTTAAATTGTTAATGATTAGGGTATACACTAATGATAAATCGTTGGTGATGAGATAAATTCGATGCAGCGTCACTAAACTAATTTTTGGAGGTATCTCATGAAACGCACTCATCTCTCTCTGGCTGCTATTTGCTTGGCAAGCTGCCTTGCCGCTGGGCTTGCGCAGGCACAGACCAAATGGGATTTGGCATCAGCCTATCCCGCCAACAACTTTCACACTGAAAATTTGTTGCAATTTGCCAACGATGTGGAGCACGCCACAGCAGGTAAGTTGAAGATCACGGTGCATGCGAATGCATCGCTGTTTAAAGCAACAGAGATCAAGCGTGCGGTTCAAGGCGGGCAGACGCAAGCGGGTGAAGTCATTCAAGCCAGCTTGCAAAATGAATGGCAAATCTACGGTGCCGACGGACTCCCGTTCCTAGCAGACAGCTACGATGAGTCAGTCAAGTTGCAAGCGGTGCAGCGTCCAATGGTTGAAAAGAAGCTGGCCGATCAGGGACTCGTTTACCTCTACTCAGTGGCTTGGCCGCCTCAAGGTATCTTTACCAAAACGCCCATTGGCTCTGTGGCAGATCTCAAAGGTGTCAAGTGGCGTGCATACAGCCCAGCCACCGCGCGTATTGCGGATCTGGTCAAGGCCCAACCCGTCACCGTGCAAGCGGCAGAACTGTCTCAAGCTTTGGCCACGGGCGTAGTCGAGGCGACCATGACCTCGGGTGCAACCGGGGTAGACGGCAAGCTTTACGAGCATCTTAAATATTACTACGACGTTCAAGCATGGCTTCCCAAGAATATGGTGATTGCCAACCGCAAAGCATTTGATGCCCTAGACAAAACGATCCAAACGGCGGTGATGACGGCTGCCGCAGCCGCGCAAACCCGTGGCTTGGCTGCGAGTCAACGTGTCGATGCGGAGTCCAAGGTAAAGCTCAAAGCCAATGGCATGCAAGTGCTTGAACCATCGGCACAACTTAAGTCAGATATGAAGAAAGTGGGCGATGTCATGCTCAAAGAGTGGTTAGAGAACTCGGGTGTTGACGGGCAGACACTGTTGACCAATTACAAACGCTGATCATGAACCGCACAACCAACAGCACAAAACACTCTGGCCTGCGACGCAGTCTAGATGGCCTGTATGCGCTGGGAGGGGGTATCTCCTCTCTTTGTGTCCTCATCATCTTGTTGCTCATGGTTGGCGCATCCATGGGACGAAGCCTTGATTGGCGGGTCTCATGGATCAATGACGTGGTGTCATGGTTGTGTGCGGCAGCAGCCTTCTTTGGCATGGCCTACAGCTTCAGAAACGGTGACTTTGTGCGTGTGACCTTGTTACTCGAAAAAGTGTCCCCGCGTTCTCGGTACTGGCTTGAAGTTGCCTCTTTGGCAACGGCAAGCGTGGCCATTTCTTATCTCTGCTTTTGGGCGGCTCGTTTCACCTATCAGAGTTGGGAATTCAACGATATTGCAGGCAATATGGTGGCGATTCCGTTGTGGATTCCACAGCTGAGTTTTGTCATCGGTGCGGCGATCTTATTGGTGGCGGTGGTAGACGAGTGTGTCTGCGTGTTGCGCGGCGGAAAACCGAGCTACGTGGTCCGAGTTGAAGAACGTCACGCACGTGGTGACTTTTCCGAGGAGTTGTGATGAGCTTGATTGAAATAGGTGGATTTTTATTGCTTTTGATGCTGCTGATGTTAAGCGGTGGTGTTTGGATTGCTATGACGCTTGCCATTGTTGGCTGGGTTGGTCAGGCTTTCTTCACCAACACTGAGCCCGGCATGAACTTATTCACTGCTTTTTGGGAGACTACAGCGAGCTGGGAGCTTGCCGCATTGCCGCTGTTCATCTGGATGGGTGAAATTCTGTACCGCACCCGCTTGTCTGAGCAGATGTTTGATGGCTTGGCACCTTGGTTAAATCGCGTGCCTGGGCGCCTGATGCACACCACCATTTTGGGGTGTGGCATTTTTGGCTCTGTCTCCGGCTCTTCTGCGGCAACCTGCGCCACTATTGCAAAAGTTGCATTACCTGAATTGGAGCGACGCGGCTATGACAAAGGGCTAGCGCTTGGGGCACTCGCAGCCGCAGGTGGCTTGGGTATTTTGATTCCCCCATCGATCACGATGGTGGTGTATGCCGTGGCGGCGGATGCAAGTGTGATTCGACTGTTTTTAGCGGGTTTTCTGCCAGGTTTCTTGCTGATGGGTCTATTTTCTGGCTACATCGCTTGGTGGAGCATTCGCAACCCTGAACGTGTTCCTCCCGCTGAAGCCCCCACGACATTCGTCGAAAAACTGCGCCGCTCGGGTAGCCTTATTCCCTGCGGCTTGCTGATTGTGTTCATCGTATGGGTGCTCGTGAGCGGATTGGCCACTGCGACAGAATGTGCAGCTTGGGGCGTTGTGGGATCACTGGCCATTGCCGCTGCTGGACGAAGCTTGAAATGGGAGAATTTTTGGGCGGGATTGGTTGGCGCTACGCGCATCAGTTGCATGATCATGTTCATTTTGGCAGGCGCAGCGTTCCTCACCAAAACAATGGCCTTCACAGGCATTCCGCGTGAACTGGCAGAGGTTGTGCAGAGCCTGAAACTTTCCCCCTTCGGATTGATAGGTGTGTTGGTGGTCGTTTATCTCGTGCTAGGTACTGCCTTGGACGGCATTTCGATGATTGTTCTAACCAGTGCTGTTGTACTGCCCATGATTCAAAAGGCAGGTTTTGATCTGGTTTGGTTTGGCATCTTCATCATCATGCTGATTGAAATCGCAGAGATTACACCGCCTGTGGGCTTTAACCTGTTCGTATTGCAAAACATGACAGGTATAGACAGCAATCGGATCGCACGCATGACCATGCCATTTTTTGGTTGCATGATCCTAGCGATTGTTCTGATCACGGTTTTTCCCGAAATTGTCACTTGCGTGCCCAACTGGGTCATGGGCCAAGAGGTTAATTGAGATCGATGCGCGTCAATAATCAAATTTGATTCTGGGCGCGTTTCTTATATTCCAACTGGCCTCGACGAAACCCTAGGCTATTCAATCGCGCATTTAACTTGCGGGCTAGCGCTATACGCCGAACACACGCTTCAGCGCGTGAATCTGCAGACAGGCCTCAGCAATAGCTTTTGAGTTTGGTGTTCTCAGAATCCAAGGGCACTAAGCGGCTGGCCACGGCACCTTCACCGTTGCGCCGATTCAGTATTGCGACTGCCAGCGGTAGATTAACAGCGCGTTGATACGACTGGTCATACGGCCAGGTAGTCGTGTCAGCCCTTCATTGAGACAAGCCCACGGATCATGCCGGTGCAGCTTTGCTGATTGCAGCAAGCTCATGACGACGGCCGGACGTCGACCCGCCAGCTCACTGGCGACAGAGAGCTATGCGTTTCTACCCATTGCCCAAGGCCGCATCAGAATTGCGATATGGTTGTTATCGATATGCACGGCACCGTTGGCCGAGAAGGCCATCAGTGAGTCCCAACGGTTCAGGCTGCACGCGATTGCCTTTCCCGTTGCACTGCCCTCGGGCAAGCTTAGTATCGCCAGTTTTAACTATTCATGGGTTCTCTGAGGTATTGAGGACTGTATCCACAATCAAATTTGTGGGCGCAATCTTGCAAGATGCTGCCGCCAATCTCAATATGACTTTGCTGGACGCTTACCGCACCTCAAACCTGCACCGCCTCCACAAAAAACTTCACCCGCCGCACGCCGTTCCATTCGTCGGCGTCTAGCCTGAAGGCCATGGTGACTTTGGCGGGGAGGGGGTCGGTGTGGCCGAACCAGATGCCGTCAACCGGTTCGCCCTGGTGTTTGAGTTTGAGCGCCAAATGTTTTTCGCCGACGATGCGTTGCGACAGCACTTCCACTTCTTCGCTGAAGGTGGGTGTGGCAAAGCCCTGGCCCCAAACTTCTTTGTGTAGCGTGTCCACCAAGTCCACGCGGCGGTATTCGGGGGCGAGTGGGCCGTCGGTGGCCAGGCGGCGCTGCAAGGTGGCCTCGTCCAGCCATTCGTGCGCGACTTCGCTCAGCGCTTGCTCAAAGGTGTCCAGGTGTTCTTCGCTAATGGTGCAGCCCGCTGCCATGGCGTGGCCGCCAAAGCGCAGCAGCACGCCGGGGTAGCGCTTGGCCACCAGGTCCAGCGCGTCGCGCAAATGAAAGCCGGCGATCGAGCGGCCCGAGCCTTTCAGTTCATGCTCTTTACCCGGCGCCTGGCTGGCGGCAAACACAAAGCTGGGCCGGTGAAACTTGTCTTTGATGCGTGCGGCGACGATGCCGACCACGCCTTCGTTGAAGTCCGGGTCGAACACACAAATCGCTGGTGGCGCTTCGTCTTCGGCATCAAACAAAGACTCGGCCACTTCCATAGCTACATCGCGCATATCGCCTTCGATCACGCGGCGCTCGCGGTTGATGCCGTCCAGTGCGCGCGCCAGTTCGTCGGCGCGTGCCGGGTCATCGGTGAGCAAGCATTCGATGCCCAAGGTCATGTCCGACAAGCGCCCGGCCGCATTGATGCGCGGCCCCAGCGCAAAGCCAAAGTCTTGGCTGGTGGCTATCGCCGGTTTGCGCCCGGCCGCGCGGAACAAGGCCTCCATGCCCGCAGGCATGGCCCCGGCACGCACGCGTTTGAGGCCCTGCGCCACCAAGCGGCGGTTGTTGGCGTCCAGGCGCACCACATCGGCCACCGTGCCCAGCGCCACCAGCGGCAGCAAGGTATCCAGCTTTGGCTGGGTGGCGGCGTCGAACACGCCGCGCGCGCGCAATTCGGAGCGCAGCGCCAGCAGCACATAAAACATCACGCCCACACCGGCCAGCGCTTTGCTGGCGAAACCGCAGCCGTGCTGGTTGGGGTTGACGATGACATCCGCATCGGGCCGCTCGGAGGCGGGGAGGTGGTGGTCGGTCACCAGCACTTGCAGGCCCAGCGCTTTGGCGTGCGCCACGCCTTCGACGCTGGCAATGCCGTTGTCCACGGTAATCAACACATCGGCACCCTGGGCTTTGACGCGGTCGGCAATCGGCGCGGTCAGGCCGTAGCCATCGACCACGCGGTCTGGCACCAAATAGCCTAGGTGCTCTGCGCCCAGCAGTTTCAGGCCGCGCATCGCCAGCGCGCAGGCGGTAGCGCCATCGCAGTCGTAATCAGCCACCACACACAAGCGCTTACCTTGGGCGATGGCATCGGCCAATAACTGAGCGGCAGCGTCTATGCCCAATAGGCCCGCAGGCGGCAAGAGCTTGGCCAGGCTGTCGTCAATTTCGTCGGTGCCGGTCACGCCACGCGCCGCGTATAAGCGTGCCAGCAAGGGGTGAACGCCAGCCTGTTCCAGCGCATACACGCTGCGCGGCGGAATATCGCGGGGGATGATTTTCATAAGTCGTGTACGAAGGGGTGAATGCCGGGGGCGGCTAATTGTTGCTTGATGCGCTGCCAGAGCGAGGCGCGGCCTGACACCCAGGTGCGGGCCCGCAGTTCGCCGCATAAGCTGATGCTGATTGCGGGGCCGGATGCTTGCTGCGCTGCCAGGGGCGCAAATACTTGGGCGTCCAAGGTTTGCCAGGCTTGCGTCCAGGATGCCGGGTCGTCTTGCAGCGCGCTGGAGTCCAGAGTGTCGATGTAAACCGCATACGGGCAGACTGGTCCCAGGCCGGCGCTTTCGAGAGGAAGTAAAGCTTGCAAGGTGTTGGCCGTCATCTTTGGCACCGCGCCCTCTGGCAAAGGATTTGCTGCCCCGCGTGGCGCAGCAGCGCCAGTCAAAGGCTTCTCCGCACCAAGTGGCGCATCGCCCTTCGTTGATGGACTGGCTGCACCGTGCGGCGCGTCACCCCTCGCTAAAGGGCTGCCAGTGCCGCTCATCCAAAAGCCATTCACCGGCGCCTGCCCGCGCCCGCCACGCGCGTCGTTCACCGCATGGGTATACAGCAGCATTTGCATTTCGTTTTGCAGTCGCCGCAGACTTTGTGCGGCGCTCTGGCGCGGTATCCACGGGTCTGTTGGCAGGCCGCGTACACGCGCCAGCGAGGCGCTGGCCAGGCTCTGAAAGACCGGCCCCTGCGCCAGCCAGGTGTGTGCACTATGCCAATGGAGTTGGATGCCGTCTTCCTCAAAATAGGGTTGCATAGCCGCCAACAGGGTACGCGATTCGTCCTCGCCCAATTGCAAAAGCGCTGGGTCTTGCATCGCCACATGGTCGCTGTGGATTTGCAAATGGCAGGGGCTGATCAGCGCCCAGTGCTGGCCGTCTTGGTACAAACCACTGCCTTGTGCCAGCCACGCGGCCCAAGGCACTAGTCCGTCGGCGTAGGCTTGGCCGCTAGCCAATTGTTCAGCCAGCGGCGTCAATGTGTCTGAGCTTCCGGTGTGCAGTGTCTGCGCACCGGCCTGCCGCAGCAGCGCTTGCAGATGCGGCAGTTGTAGCGCGGCGCTGGCGGTGCGGCAGCGCGGGCCGGGCGCTGCGGCATGGGAAATCACGATATGCATGGCCCGATTGTCCTGCACGCCTTGGAGGCCCAGGTTACGGGTGGGCAAACCTTGGGAAGGTCTGCAAAAGAATGTCATCCTATGCTTGAGTTGTTTGTATGAAGTAGACGTACTTCATACTAGCAGGAGAAGGGGCTGAGGCCGCGTGTGTCATGTGCCATCAAGGCTGATCGCAATGAGGGTTGCCCTTCTCCACCTTGACCAAGAAGCCGG
>CAJBBZ010000049.1 GCA_903951445.1 uncultured beta proteobacterium | reverse complement strand
CTGCCGCGTCGCTTCGCTCCTCGCAGTGACGGGCTGTCGCGAGGCCGCAGGCCGTGGCAATCCATGGATTGATGGACTGCCGCGTCGCTTCGCTCCTCGCAGTGACGCGAGCAAAGAGTGCTTCGTCTATGTAATAGGCACCAGCCAATGTGCAGGTGTAAGGCACTATGCCTAAGCCGCGCATGGCCTTGTCTATCGCGGCGGGCGACTGGGCGCTGGCGTGCCTGCCACTCGTGTTCTTGCTGGCGGTGCTGATCGCGCCGGCACTGCGCCTGCTGGCAGAGGCCGCTGCCCTAGGCAGTAGCGACGCAACCTGGTTTACGCCTTTGCAAGACCCGTATTTGCGCTGGCGGTTGCTGTGGTCGGGCCTGCAAGCTGGCATCACCTGCGTGTTGGTGTTGTTGCTGGGTCTGCCTATGGCCTGGGTGCTGGCCCGGCTGGAATTTGCCGGGCGTAGCTGGCTCTTGCGTGCCTTGATGCTGCCTTTTGTAGTGCCCACTTTGGTCGCGGCCATGGGCGTGTTGGCACTGGCCGGGCCGCAAGGCCTGTGGCAGCGTTGGGGCGGCGCGTCTTGGCAGGGCACGCCGTATTTGCTGCTCTATGGCAATGTGTTTTTCAACCTGTGCGTGCTGGTACGCGCAGCGACCGAGGCGCTGGAGCAGGTCAGCGCATCCCGCGTGGCGGCGGCGCGCACGCTGGGCGCCACGCCTTGGCGCGCGTTTTGGCGTATCGAGTGGCCCGCGATTGCGCCTTGGTTGATGTCGGCCTTGTGCCTGGTGTTTTTGTATTGCTTTGCTGGTTTTGGATTGGCCCTGGTGCTGGGGGGGCCGGGCTTTGCAACCGTGGAGGTGGAGATTTACACCCTGGTGGCCTATGAACTCCAAATCAACCAAGCGGGCGTGTTGGCGGTCTGGACACTGTGCCTTACCGCGCCTTGTGCGCTTGCGTATGCGATTTTGGAGCGGCGATTGGCCACGCCGCTGCGCGCAGACCGCATCGCGCGCCACAGGCCGCACACCACCGGGCAGTGGCTGGCGGTGTGGCTGACGGTGCTGATGCTGGGCCTGGTCTGCGCGGCCCCGGTGCTGGCGATTGTGGTCCGCGCGGTAGGGGCTGGTGCTGCTGCTTGGGCCGTGCTGTTGGAGCCCGACACTTTGCACGCGCTGTGGAATACCTTGCGTTTTTCCGCGTCGGCGTTGGTGCTGGCGACCGTGCTCGGGGTGTGCCACGCAATGGCGGCGCAGCGCTGGGCCTTGTTGCGGGCGATCGCGTTTTTACCTTTTGTGGTGTCCCCGGTGCTGGTGGCTTTTGGATTGCTGCTGCTGTACCCGGCCTGGACGGCCAGCGCACCGCTGCTGGTGGCGGCCTATGCTTTGCTGGCCTACCCGTTTATCGCCAAGGCTTTGGCCTCGGCGCTGGACGGCATGCCTGCGCACTATATGCACGCGGCGGCCAGCCTGGGCGCATCGCCCTGGCGCGCCTTTTGGCGTGTGCGCTGGCCGCTCTTGCAGCCCGCTTTGCGCCGGGGCATGGCCTTTGCGGCGGCCACGGCCGTGGGCGAGTTTGCGGTCACCTTGTTTTTAAGCCGACCCGAATGGGCCACTTTGACCACCCTCATTTACGAGCACCTAGGCCGCCCGGGGCAAACGCACTACGCTTCGGCGCTGGTGCTGTCTTGCGCGCTGATGGCGCTGGCCTTTGCGGCGTTTATGCTGCTGGAGTGGCCTGGCCGCGACGACCCCTTAAACCCTTCGCTCCATGCTTGAATTACGCAATATCGTCAAACACTGGCAAGCGCCCGGCGCCGCGCCGCGCGTGTTGCTGGCCAATCTGCATTTGCAAGTGAGTAGCGGCGAAACGGTTGCTATCTTGGGCCCCTCGGGCAGCGGTAAAAGCACCTTGCTCAAAATCATCGCCGGGCTGGAAGCGGCCGACAGCGGACAGGTCTTTTGCGAAGGGCAGGACATCAGCGCTATGCCTGCCCACCTACGCCGCTTTGCCCTCATGTTTCAAGACTTTGCCTTGTTCCCGCACCTGAATGTGCAGGACAACGTGGCCTTTGGCCTGGTAGAGCAGGGCCAAAGCCGCCGCCAGGCGCGCGCGCAGGCGCTGGCCATGTTGCAGCGCTTTGGCATGGCGGACCATGCGCTGGGCCGCGTCTGGCAGCTCTCGGGCGGCGAGCAACAACGGGTGGCGCTGGCGCGCGCGCTCATCACACGCCCGCGTGTGCTCTTGCTCGATGAGCCTTTTTCGGCGCTGGATGCGCAGTTGCGCGCCAGCTTGCGCGCCGAGTTTGCCCAGCATATTGCCAGCTGGCCGATGGCGGTGGTGTGGGTCACGCATGACGAGGCCGAGGCGTGCGCCGTGGGTGCGCGCGGCTTGGAGTTGCAGGCGGGGGTTTTGCAGCGGCGCTGGTAAGGCGGGCCGCGCGGGCTCAAGTTTTGGGCCGCTGATGCCGATACCTAAGTAGGTCCACCACTTGGTACAGCCACTGAAAGCTAGCAGCATGAGTCACATAATCGCATTTATCCTGGGCATGAGCGTCGCCACCTATGGTGTGGGCGAGACCGTGGCCCAAATGGAAAAGGCCTGGCGCACGGTGCAAGTGGCCATGCAGGAGCGCTTGCCCGGCCCTGAAAAGAACTAATTGGCGGGAGGTGTGGCCTTGAGCCGGTTTAGCACGGCTTCGGTCATGTGCTTTTCGATAGAGCCCTGCCACCAACTTTCCTCACGCAGTTCGGTCAGCTCAATCAAGGTGCTGAGCCCTAGGCAGATCATCAGGCCACTGACCAGGCCGAACACCGCGCCCACGGTGCGGTGGGCCGGTTGCACTCCACTATGGTGGAACATATGGCGGTGCAGGCGTACGCCCAACTGGCCTACATACAGCGTAACTACCAAGGCCAACAGAGCCCCTAGACCCTGACGCAGACTCTCACCTGGCCCGCTCAGCGGTAAATGGGCTCCGACGATGGGTCCTAAATAGACCACCGCAAACAGCGCCAGCACCAGACTCAACATCGACAGCGCCTGCGGCATCCACCCCCGGTAAGCGCCCACCGCCATGGCAATGACCAGCGTCGCGGCGAAGAGCCAGTCCAGATTTGTCATGTACGAACTATTTCCTCGTGGAAGATGAGCCAAGGGATTTAATCTGTTTATTTTGGTAAATAAACAGATTTATTTGAATTTAACATATTTTTGTCAGATTTTTATCGTGCGAGAGTACGGTGTCATGGGTGGAACGGGGTCGAGTTGTTGCGACATTGGCATGGCCACCAGCCGCTCGCAAGTAGACCGGGAACTGGACCCCAGTAATTTGTCCATCCAACTCGATACCTTGATCAAAGCGGCAGGCGCGGTAGGGCGCACGGTGGAAATACGGCTTAAACCGCAGGCCAAGCGGGCGCGTACTTCTGCGGCCCAGTAACAAGCCCTGCGAATTGGCACTTCGCAAAGTCCCCCGGCTCCCCCCACTCGAGGCGCTTTCAGCTTTCTTCAGCTCGGGCTAGGGTTGGTCGCAATGCCCTGTGGCTGTATCTAAGCATGACGAAAGCTTGCCTTCGGCGGATTCGCCATAGGGTAAACACGTACTTGGATAAAAATGATTTAATTGATAATTAATGATAATATGCTATATATTGTCGCCGAGCGTATTTTTTAATTCAAGTTTCTATGAACTACCAAAGCCCATTGAAAGATTTTTGTGTTGTTGTTCAGCAAGTGGTGGATACAGCGACTACGGTCGATGTGAAGAAAATACTTGAAAATAATGAATCAGCAACGCGCGCAGCACTAATTGATCCAATATTGCGTAAATTGGGGTGGGATATCAGCGATCCCATTATGGTCGAGGTAGAAAAACGCAAGAAAAATAACCAAAACGAGATGGTTGCCGACTACATATTGAAAGCGCAATTTGATCAATCTGTCATTTGTGTTGAAGCAAAAAGCCTAGGTGGAAATTTGAATGCTTACGCCTTGAAGTTGGTGCATTATGTGCATACTTTTAAGGATTCGATAAAGTATGCGATCTTGACTGACGGCTTGGTTTGGCAGTTTTATGATTGTGACCAGATAGATATAAAGAATTTGGTTCCTGATAAGGAATTTGATTTGTCAACAAATAACTCTGAAAGCATTCTGGCATTTTCACTTTTCTTATTATCAAAAATTGATGCTGCGCATTATTGGATACCTGAGATACAGGAAGATCCATTGAAAAAGATAGAGCAACTTGTATCTGACCTCGATTCTTTGAAAAAGGATCTCCATTTGCTTAGTAAGGGGTTCGGTAAAGTTGATTTAGCGATTTCTGAAAGTGCCCCTGGCATGCAAAATGCTTTGAACTTCATAGACTTGAGCGTCATTCAAAAAAAGTTCCCGGAATCAGGAAAGCCTTCCCATTTTCGACTGCCAAGCGGGGAAGTTGTCGATATAAAAACTTGGAAGGCCATATTGTTGGAGTCATGTAAATACGTATTGTCTACGGTAAAAAATATTCCAATTCCGTTAGTTGATAGAGCAGGGAAATCTACCCTGCTGATAAGCGATACAAAGCCGTTTGCGAAAGTATCTTACATTGAGACCAGCTATCAAGGGAAAACGGTTTATATATACCTTAACTATGATTCGAACAACTGCATAGCTAATGCTATATATCTATTGGATAAATTTTGTCCCTCTGAGTTTAAAACGGCACCTGCTGTAGTTATCGCTTGACCTCGGTCATGTTATGGCAACAATCAATCGCAACTCTTGAATCACGAGCTGATCTGGTATGCGTTCAAATTCGTCCAATGGCAATCTTGCTGAGCATGAGGATTTTGCCGGTAAGCCCTCGCTTGCGAATGTTGCTGTTCTGGACAAGGTAGTACGAAACTTTGTTTTTGACGTATTTCAAGTAAAAATCGGGTTTCAGCAAGGCTTAGCTGAAGCCAAGCAACCGCTGGTGGTGATAGAAGATTTAGCCAGAAAAGCTGGCGATATCATTATGGGCCGTGACCCTGCTTATGAAAGCTCGCCATGGAACTCCTCCTATCGATTGGGAAGTATCTTCCGAGTGTTGATCCCAAATCATATAAAGCACTACGGCGATCCTGGTACGGGAGCTTTCATGTGGCTGGCAAATCAAGCGATGCAGGCATCGTCAGCGCTTGATGCCGGTCAGGCAGAAACAGAGGTTCAGGAAAAACTCGGAGAAGTGATTGAGGATTTTGTATCTCGCTTAATGCCGCCAAGGTAATGTGGAGCGGACAGGAAGATGAGCGCAGCGACGCGGCGATCCATAAGTGCAAGCTTGGCAAGCCAGTATGGATTGCTTCGCTGCGCTCGCAATGACGGGTTTGGACTTATGCAGACCTTCCCTGTAGGGCGCTACATCGTCAGCCCTTTTTGTTAGGCGCCAGCGTTGTAGGCAGTGCCTGCGGCAGCATGTCCGGGTAATCCCGGCTGAAGTGCAGGCCACGGCTTTCGTGGCGGGCGCGGGCGCTTTGGACTATCAGGTCGGCTACTTGCACCAGGTTGCGCAATTCCAGCAGGTCGCGGCTGACGTGGAAGTTGGCGTAAAACTCATTGATCTCGTCTTGCAGCAGCGCAATACGGTGCGCTGCGCGCTCTAGGCGCTTATTGGTGCGCACGATGCCCACGTAGTCCCACATAAAGCGGCGCAGCTCGTCCCAGTTGTGCGAAATCACCACCGACTCGTCAGCATCCGTCACCCGGCTATCGTCCCAGGCGGGCAGGGCGGGCGGCGCGCTGAGGTGGCTGTTTTCAATATCTTGGCTGGCGGCGCGGGCAAACACCATGCATTCCAACAGCGAATTACTGGCCAGTCGGTTGGCGCCATGCAGGCCGCTGCACGCTGCTTCGCCGATGGCGTACAAACCCGCTAGGTCGGTGCGGCCCTGCAAATCGGCCAGTACACCGCCGCAGGTGTAATGCGCAGCAGGCACCACCGGAATCGGTGCGCGACTGATGTCGATGCCCAGCTCCAGGCAGCGTGCATAGATATTAGGAAAATGCTCCTGGATAAAGGCCAGCGGCTGGTGCGAGATATCCAGGTACACGCAATCAAAGCCGCCTTTTTTCATCTCAAAGTCGATAGCGCGGGCCACCACGTCGCGCGGGGCCAACTCGGCGCGGGCATCGTGTTGGGGCATAAAGCGTGTGCCGTCGGGCAGCAGCAAACGGCCGCCTTCACCGCGCACCGCTTCGCTGATCAGGAAAGACTTGGCGTGCGGGTGGTAGAGACACGTGGGGTGGAACTGGATGAACTCCATGTTTTGCACCCGGCAGCCGGCGCGCCATGCAGCGGCGATGCCGTCGCCGGTGGCGGTGTCGGGGTTGGTGGTGTACAGATAGACCTTGCCCGCGCCGCCGGTAGCCAGCAAGGTGTGCGGCGCGCGGAAGGTCAGCACTTCGTCGCTGTCTTCGTCCAGCGCGTATAGGCCCAGGCAACGGCGTTCCGCACTCTTGTGGCCGGGTAATTTGTCAGTGGTTATTAGGTCCACCAGCGTATGGTTTTCAAACAGCGTGATGTTGGCGGTTTGCTGCACGCGCTCAATGAGGGTGCGCTGCACGGCGGCACCGGTGGCGTCGGTCACATGCACGATGCGTCGCGCGCTATGGCCGCCTTCGCGGGTGAGGTGCAAGTCGCCGTTGTCCTCGGTGCTAAAGGGTACGCCCAGGGACTGCAACCAGGCAATCGCTTGCGGCGCCTGCTCCACCACAAACTGTGTGGCGGCCATGTCGCACAAACCTGCGCCTGCTATCAGGGTGTCGTCCACATGCGAGGCAAAGCTATCGGTCTTGTCCCAAACGGCGGCGATACCGCCTTGGGCCCAACCGCTGGAGCCCTCGCGCACGGCGCGCTTGGTAATCACCGCGACGCGGTATTTGCTGGACAGCAGCAGCGCCGAACTCAGCCCGGCCAGGCCGCTGCCGACAATCAGAACGTCAAAGTCCAGCGAGGTAGAGGGCTGCGCGCTCGCCATGGCTTAGTGAATCCGCATGCCGGGTTGCGCGCCGGGCCAGGGGTTCAGGATGTAGATGCCGGGCTCGGCTTTTTCGTCCGCATGGCTGGCCGCCAGCACCATGCCTTCGGACACGCCAAACTTCATTTTGCGCGGCGCCAAATTGGCCACCAGCACAGTCAGTTGGCCCACCAAGTCTTCAGGCTTGTACATGCTGGCAATGCCGGAAAACACATTGCGCATCCGGCCTTCGCCTACGTCCAGCGTCAGGCGTAGTAATTTGACCGAACCTTCTACTGCCTCGCAGTTCACGATTTTCGCTATGCGCAAATCTATTTTGGCGAAGTCGTCGATGGAGATGGTGGGGGCGATGGCTTCGCCGCCGGGGGTAGATAAAACGTCTTCAGGCAGGCCCGTAGCGGAGCCGGATAAATTGGGGTCAGAACCTAATTTCGCAGTCGGCTCGAACAGAGCGTCGAGTTGTTCGGGAGTGACGCGTTGCATCAGGTGGGCGTAGGGTTGGATGCTGGTGACGTAAGCAGTCACAGTCCAATCTTCCATGCTCGTGCCCACGAATGCCTGAACCGCTTTCGCCAACGAAGGCAACACGGGAGCGAGATAGCGGCTTATCTCCGCAAAAGCGTTGATTAGCACCGAGCAGACTTGGTGCAGAGCTTCGTTATTGGCTGTGTCCTTGGCCAAT
>CAJBBZ010000048.1 GCA_903951445.1 uncultured beta proteobacterium | reverse complement strand
TGGATGAATTGATCGAAAAATCCGCCACGGTTTTTTTGCGGCCTACGCCTTCGTACAGCACGTTTAGCATGTCTTGCGTATCGCCACTCAGCTTTTCGGTGCTGTCCACCTTGCTGCCGGTGTAAAAAACAGCGCTTTGCTTTTTGTAGTCCAGCACCGAAGTAGTGCGTGGCCCGTCGCCCCGCTCTTCGTAATAAAAAGTGGTGCGGTAGGCGCTATTTTCGGGGGCGCTGATGGACTGGCGCTTGTACTTTTTGTCCGCCACCAACACGCTGAGCGCGCCCACCGGGCTGGTAACAGAGGTGATCTTGAGCTGGTTGGCCTTGCGCTCCACCGTGTCTACCACATCGGCCGCATGGATGGCGCTACTGAACTTGGAGAGCGCCGTGTCAAACACCGAAGGCTCTTCGCCATTGGCCTTGAGAATTTTCTCGCGCTTTTTGAAGTCGATGAGCAGACTGAGTTTGTAGGTGTATTGGGTGGTGCCTAAAGGAGCCGCTTGCCCCGGCTCGTCTTTTGCGGAATGAACTGGAAGATGCGGTAACAGAATCAAGAGTGCGGCTACGAGCAAAGCCTTGCCAGGCGTATTGATTAAAACTGGGTTTTCAGGCATGTCGTCCTCTCTGAGTAGGGCGATTATGCTGGAACTTGCTGCTTGCTTAGAAGGCCCGCCCGTAGGCAGACTGCCGACTAAAGAACCCGATCCGCGCCTAAACTGGAACTGGCGTTGCACTGCGATTTTTTATGGCCTCATACACGAGGGCACCCAATACCCCAAACAATAGGCCCGCGATCAGCCCACCTAGCAAAAATAGTGATGAACTAGTTTTTTCTACGTTCATTGCGATCAATTGAGAAAAGCCATTAGCGTTTTGAGAGCGTGCGCTCTCAAGTTGACTGATGAAACGCTTGAAGCCAACGATCGTACCTGGAGTTTTTGACGCAGACAACTCCTCCTTGCGGGCGCCTTCCAATATATTTTCGATACACTTTAGGCCGTTACCACATGATTTCAAATTTTCTGCGATCACACTTTGGAGCTTAACTCGGACCTGATTTTCATCGAACGCGTCTTGATTGCGTTCAAGTTGCAGGTCGATATCCGACAACTCTTTCTTCAATGCGATCAGTTGCACATTGACAGGCAAAAATTTGGAACCGCCATCTTTCAAGTCAAAAAGCTGACTGGATTGCGCAAAACTTGCACCTTTGAATTGCTGCCCAATGGACTCGAGACTCGCGATCTTTTTAAGTGTGTATTTTTTTTCATTACTTAATTCCAAAATGGTCTTTTCATAATTTGCAATGAAAATTGCGGACTGGTACTTTATGCCAGTAGACAAATCCTCAAGATAATAAATCGTTGACTTATCTTTTACATAGTTAACGAAATAGTCCATATTGCGATGCAAGTCATCGAGCGAGCGCTCCTTTAGCGACAAAGTCAAAGTCGGGGAAGATGTCTCATCCTTCTTAGAATCTTGTAAATCTTTGAGGTCTTTGAAATCTTGCTTTTTAATCACGTAGTTAGCGAAGAAATTCTCGGTCCAGAATTTTTCGCTCATCAACTTCCCCTTCATGGCATCGGAATCGTCCAACGAAGCTGCCATGCGGGGCATAATGAATTGAAGCCGCTTGATATACATCGGGTCGGAGATATTTGGCAAAAGGATAGAGCCCTTGTATGCCGGATACATCAAGTAAGCAACCAGCCCGACACCCAAGCCCAGCGCGCTGGTAACTAAAAGGAGTCTTAGATTTCTACCAAAGAAAAGAAAGACATCCAATAATGAAAAGTCTTCTGCGTCTTCTTTCAAAATGCTTGCATTCATAAATTTAACAAAGGGCAATAGTTGCCTAATAGAGTAATTCCAAGGAAAACGAAAATTGCCTGGTACAAGAGCTGTACCGCAAGCAATTACGTGGTCCAATCCGGTTCGTCGCCGCCTTGGCTGATCATACTGCACACACCGATGGGCCATGCTCGCTGCCAGTTGTCCGCGTTACGAAAATAGGCAAAGAAATAGTTGAACCCAGGTATGGCAGTGGTAGCTAAGTTGTCACGAAAACGCCCGGAGTCGGAACGGTCAGATTGAGTCAGCCACCCTTTATGCAATCCATGTCGCGTCGTCATCTACTGCTGAGCCCTCTTGCCATCGCTGGCGCAGGCGCTTCAGTGGCGCAAAACGCACCACCCTTGGCAACCGGACCGAAGTTGCACCCTCGAAATCAATCGCTCCAAAACAAAGCCTTGCAATTCCCGCGCGACTTAGGCGCCCACCCAGATTTTCAAACCGAGTGGTGGTATGTGACCGGTTACGCCCCATCCGGCGATTGGGCAGGCGCTTTGGGCTTTCAAGTTACGTTTTTTCGAAGCAAAGTGGCTTCCACGCAGGAATCTGGCTCCAAACTGGCTGCCAAACACCTGCTGTTTGCCCACGCCGCCGTGAGCGATGTGGCTGGCAAAACCCTGCACAGCGACCAGCGCATTGCCCGTTGGTCGGGCTTGCCCGCAGGCAGCAACCCTGCCGACCAGGCCTGGGCGCGGACGGAGGACACCGGCTTGCTGCTGCAAGACTGGTCGCTCACGCGCCAGAGCGACGGGCGCTTAGCCGCAAAGGTGCAGGCCAAGGGTTTTGCGCTGGACTTGTCGTTTACCGAAACCCAGCCGCTGCTGCTGCAAGGCCAGGGTGGCGTGTCGCGCAAAGGGCCCTCGCCCCAGCATTTCAGCTATTACTACAGCCTGCCGCAGCTGGCAGTGCAGGGGCAGATCCGCCTGCAAGGCCGCAACTACACGGCGGGCGCGGGCAGCCTGGCGTGGTTGGACCATGAATGGAGCGACGCCCTGCTGCCCCCGGGGGCGGTGGGCTGGGACTGGCTGGGCATCAATATGCTGGACGGCAGCGCGTTGACCGCTTTTCAGCTGCGGGACAAAGCGGGGCGTGCCGTGTGGGACGGCGGATCGTTTCGCGCGGGCAGCACCTTGTACACCTTTGCGCAGGGGGAAACGGTGTTTCAGCCGACCCATTGGTGGCAAAGCCCGCGCAGCCAGGCGCGCTACCCGGTGCAATGGCTAGTGCGCACCCCGGCCGACTTTTACACCGTGAAAGCGGTGTTCGAGGCGCAGGAGCTGGACAGCCGCAACTCCACGGGTGCCATTTACTGGGAGGGCTTGTGCGAAGTGTTGGACAGCCAGCAGCGCCTAGTAGGCCGAGGCTACCTGGAGATGACCGGCTACGCCTCGCCGCTGCGGCTATAGTTATTGGGCGTGGGGTAATAGAAAAGCTGGACTTCACGCCACTATGGACTGCCGCGTCGCTGCGCTCCTCGCAGCCACGGGTGCGGCGTGGCTGGCGTGCGTCGCCATAACAGGCCCTGCGACAATAGGGCTTTCGGGCGCACTTGCAGCGGCGTCCGCTGGCCCCACCTAGCAGCCCATGACGACCGAACGCCCCAAATCCCAAAGCCCCAAATCCCTTTCTGGTCTGATTCCATTTTTAACACCTTACCGCGGGCGCATCGGTTTGGCTTTGGTGTTTTTGGTGATGGCGGCAGCGGCCACGCTGGCCTTTCCGGTGGCGCTGCGCATGTTGATAGACGGCGGTCTGGTGCGCCAGGACAAAGGCGAGCAAATGGTGGCCATGCGCGAGCACTTTGCTTTGCTCTTTGGCGTGGCCAGCGCGCTAGGCATTTTTTCGGCGCTGCGCTTTTATATGGTGAGCTGGCTAGGGGAGCGGGTGACCGCCGACATCCGCAATGCCGTTTACCACCATGTGCTGGAGCAAAGCCCGGAGTTTTTTGAAACCACGCAAACCGGCGAAGTGCTCTCTCGCTTGTCGGCTGACACGACCCTAGTGCAAACCGTGGTGGGCTCGTCGCTGAGCATGGGCTTGCGCAATGCGGTGCTGGGCCTTGGCGCTTTGAGCGTGCTGATCTGGACCAACCCCATCGTGATGCTGCAGGTGACGCTGGTGCTGGTCTTGATCGTGATGCCCAGCCTTTGGTTTGGGCGGCGGGTGCGCAAACTCTCGCGCGCCAGCCAGGACCGTATTGCCGACTCCAGCGCGATTGCGGCCGAAGTGCTCAATGCCATCCCGGTGGTGCAAAGCTATACCGCAGAGGGGCGCGAATCGGACCGATTTAGCCTGTCCACCCGCAATGCGTTTGACACTGCCATCCGCCGCATCGGCGCGCGCTCCATCTTGGTGTGTTTCATCATCATCGCCACCTCGGCGGCGCTGCTGTGGGGCTTGTACCAGGGCACGCAAGCGGTGGTCGCCGGGCGCATTACGGCGGGCGATTTGGGGCAGACGGTGGTGTACGTGATTTTGCTGGCCAGCGCATTTGCGGTGCTGGGCGAGGTGTATGGCGACTTGCTGCGTGCTGCGGGTGCTACTGAGCGCTTGATGGAGTTGCTGCATACGCGCTCACCCATTGCTTCACCTATTTCTCCCGTAGCCGCGCCCCTGCCGCAAGCGGGCAGCGCGGTGCGCTTTGAGGACTTGCATTTCCACTACCCCTCGCGCCCGCTGCAAGAGGCCTTGTCGGGATTTACGCTGGACATTGCCGCCGGGCAAACCGTGGCCATTGTCGGGCCTAGCGGGGCGGGCAAAAGCACCGTGTTTCAGCTGCTGCTGCGCTTTTACGACCCGCAGTCGGGCCGCATTTCGCTGGACGGTGTGGCAACCCAGGACATGGCCCTGAGCGACTTGCGCGCGCGCATCGGCATAGTCCCGCAAGACGCGGTGATTTTCTCCAACAGTGCGCTGGAGAACATCCGCTACGGTAAGCCCGATGCCAGCGATGATGAAGTACGCCAGGCGGCCGAAGCGGCTTTTGCGCATGAATTTATCAGCACCCTGCCCCAGGGCTATGACACCTTTTTAGGCGAGCGCGGTTTACGCCTGTCTGGCGGGCAGCGCCAGCGCATTGCGATTGCGCGCGCCATGCTGAAAAACCCGCCTTTGCTGCTGCTGGACGAAGCCACCAGCGCGCTGGACGCCGAAAGCGAGCGCATGGTGCAAGCGGCTCTGGAGTCTGCTATGCGCAATCGCACCACCTTGGTGATCGCGCACCGCCTGGCCACGGTGCAAAAAGCAGATTTGATCGTGGTGTTAGACAAAGGCCGCCTGGTAGAGCAAGGCACGCATGCGCAATTGGTCGCGCGCGGCGGCGTCTACGCCGGGCTGGCGGCGCTGCAATTTAACGTGTAGCGCTTGGGCTAGAAACTGATGCGCACGGGCTTGCTGCTGGTGGAGAAGCTCTGAATAAGTCCCAACCCGTCATCCTATGCTTGAGTTGTTTGTATGAAGTAGACGTACTTCATACTAGCAGGAGAAGGGGCTGAGGCCGCGTGTGTCATGTGCCATCAAGGCTGATCGCAATGAGGGTTG
>CAJBBZ010000047.1 GCA_903951445.1 uncultured beta proteobacterium | reverse complement strand
CCTGATCGCCATGTTGCTGGCCGAGTGCGACAAGGGCGGCGTCACGCGCTGGCAAGGCTGCGCCGTTGGGGCGGTGCGTTACAGCGACGGCGCGCAGGGCGGCATGCGCTACCAGATAGACACTGCGCGCGGCACGGTGCAGGCGCGCGCGCTGGTGATCGCCACGGGCGGCTTGTCCATCCCCAAAATTGGCGCTACGGATTTTGGCTATCGCATCGCCAAGCAGTTTGGCCTGCCATTGGTGCCCACCCGCCCTGCCCAGGTGCCGCTCACCATCAGCCCCGAGGTGTGGGCGCCGTTTGCGGCCTTGGCCGGGCTGTCGCTGCCGGTGCAGATTGCCACGGGCGACAAGAAAACCGGTATGCACTTTGCCGAAGACCTGCTCTTTACCCACCGGGGCCTGAGCGGGCCGGGCGTGCTGCAAATATCCAGCTACTGGCGCGAAGGCAATCCCATCCGCCTGAACCTGAGCCCGGAGCACGACCCCACAGCCCATTTGCTAGACGCCAAAGCCAGTGCCTCGCGCAAGCGCCTGGCTACGGTGCTGGCCGATTTGCTGCCCAGCCGCCTGGCCGACACCTGGGTGGCGGGCAGCGGCCTGCCGCCTGCCAGCCTGGAGCGCGGCATCAACGACTTGCCGGACAAGGTGCTGTGCGCCTTGGGCGAACGCGTGGCGCGTTGGGACATTGCGCCCGACGGCACCGAGGGCTACCGCAAGGCCGAAGTCACCGCCGGGGGCGTGGCGACAACGGCTCTGTCGGGCCAAAGCATGGAATCGAGCCAGCCGGGCCTGTATTTCATAGGCGAGGTGGTGGATGTAACCGGCTGGCTGGGCGGCTACAACTTTCAGTGGGCCTGGGCTAGCGCTTACGCCTGTGCCCGTGCGCTGGCTAGCCTGCCACCCGCCACCGCCTGACGGGCGGGCCGCTGGCTCTAATCCAGACAGCTTGGGCGAAAAGCCTATGCGGCGAGCATATAATGCTAGGCTTTGCTGGCAATCCCCCGCTGCCTGATCACCATTTTTGCGGGGAATTTCGCTGTACATGACTTGGGAGGCCCGATCTTCCCCCGAGTGCATCGTCGGCACCTTTTGGACACCATTACGTAATGACCACGATCCGTGTAAAAGAAAACGAACCCTTTGACGTTGCCCTGCGCCGCTTTAAGCGCACGATTGAAAAGCTGGGCCTGCTGACTGACTTGCGCGCCCGCGAGTTTTACGAAAAGCCCACCGCGATTCGTAAGCGCAAAAAAGCAGCCGCTGTGAAGCGCAACTACAAGCGCATCCGCAGCATGCAGTTGCCCAAGAAACTGTTTTAAACCCGATTCCAGCGGCTCGCCGCTGAATGCAATGCGCCACAAACCGTGTTGCCGGGTGGATCGGCCTACCAGCCGCCCGCCCGCCCCGAAGCCCGCCCGAGTACCCTCGGTGGGCTTTTTTTCATTGCGCCCCGCATCCTCTTGGAGAACACCATGTCCCTGAAAGACCAAATTACCGAAGACATGAAAACCGCCATGCGCGCCAAAGACAGCGAGCGCCTGGGCACCATCCGCCTACTGCTGGCCGCGTGCAAGCAAAAAGAAGTGGATGAGCGCGTCGTGCTGGACGACGCCGCTGTGATTGGGCTGGTGGACAAACTGATCAAGCAGCGCAAAGACTCGGTGGCCGCGTATGAAAAAGCCGAGCGTCAAGACCTGGCGGACAAGGAAGCTTCTGAAATCGTCGTGCTGCAAGCCTATTTGCCGCAACGCATGTCCGCCGACGAAGTGCTGGCCGCCGTACGCGCCATCGTGGCCGAATCCGGCGCCAGCGGCCCGGGCGATATGGGTAAGGTCATGGGCCTGGCGAAGGCGCAGCTTTCGGGCAAAGCGGAAATGTCTGCCGTGTCGGCGGCGGTGAAAGCGGCTTTAAGCGCTTAGGAGCCCGCGACCATCATCCGGTTGATCAGGATGGAGCCTACGGTTTTGGCGCCGTAGTTGTAGGTATCAGCACCAACGGCTTCGATGCCTTTGAAAATATCTTTCATATTGCCGGCGATGGTGATTTCATGCACCGGGTAGGCGATCTCGCCGTTT
>CAJBBZ010000046.1 GCA_903951445.1 uncultured beta proteobacterium | reverse complement strand
GATCCCCGCCAGCCGCACCAGACACCCTTTTCTTAACGTGTCAGAACAGCTCAAGACCCTCATGCATAAACGCATTGTGGGTTCTTTGTTGCATCACGGGGATTCACGAGATACCATCAAAGCTCAATCAATTGATGGTGTTTTTGATGGTACTTCTGTATTTCATCGGAACAGATACCATCAGAACAAGGGCTCACTGTGGCGCTGACCGATACCTTCATCAAAAACGTCAAGCCTGCTGGCGCCGCGGCGGGTGAAAAATACACTGACGGACTGGGCTTGCATCTGCTGGTCAAGATGAGCGGCAAGTATTGGCGGATGAATTACCGCTTCGCAAAAAAGCAGAAAACACTGGCGCTCGGGGTGTACCCGTCGGTGTCGCTTGCCAAGGCGCGGCAGCGGCGCGAGAAAGCCCGTGAGCAGTTGGCAGATGGCATTGACCCCGGTGTCGCGAAGCAAGAAGAAAAACAGACCCTGTCGGACTTGGCAAAAAACACTTTTGAGGCAGTGGCGAGGGCTTGGTTGCTCAAGACCTCTCCAAAGCGTGCCGAGGTGACGCAGTCCAGAATCACGAAGCTGTTAGAAAAAGACGTTTTTCCTTTCATCGGAAAGATGCCGATATCCACCATCAAACCACGTGACGTGCTGGATAAGTCAGTGCGCAAGATTGAGGCGCGTGGGTCAATCGACACGGCGCACCGGGCAAAACAAATATGCGGACAGGTTTTCCGCTTCGCTGTGGCGATAGGTTTGGCCGAACGGGATGTGACCAATGATTTACGTGGCGCGCTAGCCGCCATCCCGGAGTCTCACTTTTCTGCGATTACAGAGCCAAAACAGGCCGGTGATCTGATGCGATCTATATTTGACTATTCAGGTCACCCCTGCACCGTGGCTGCGTTGAAGCTGTCTGCGTTGCTGTTTGTTCGGCCCGGTGAATTGCGCAAGGCAGAGTGGGCTGAAATTGACTTGGATAAGGCGGAGTGGCGCATACCGGGTGACAAAATGAAAATGAAGGTTGACCATCTGGTTCCGCTGTCCACGCAAGCCCTGGCATTGCTGAAAAGCATTCATCCAATCACTGGGCACGGTCAGTTTGTATTCCCCAGCTTGCGCACGGGCGAACGCCCAATGAGTGAGAACACCATCAATGCAGCCTTGCGGGGCATGGGATACAGCGTCAACGTACACACAGCCCATGGATTCCGCGCGATGGCGCGAACCATCATGGATGAGGTGTTGGGTGAGCGTGTCGATTTAATTGAGCACCAACTGGCCCATGCAGTGAAAGACCCTAACGGACGGGCCTATAACCGAACCTCTCATCTACCTGCACGCCGGGTAATGATGCAAGTGTGGGCTGACTACTTAGACAAGCTGCGTACTGGTGGAAAGGTGATTCCAATGCGAGGCGCGGCATGAATGCTCAACGTCTGGTCCTCCGAAATAAAGCAAGCGGGAAAATTGCCTCTCGCAAAGATCAGCGAAGAATTGCACTCATTCTTGAGGTTGAACGACTAGCTGCTGGTGGTCGAGGTGGTGGAATCACATCGCTGCTTTTGCCCAATTCGCCGCAGGAAAAGGCTGAATTGGCAAAAATTCGGAAAATTTATACCGTCTGCCGCGTGAAGACCCGACCGGGAAGTAAAAGCAGAATGAGTGATCGGAATGCATTGCATTTAGCCGTGAATGATGATTCTTTGATAGCTAAGTTAGCCGTATTGTTTGGGGAACACATCGGGGACAAGTCGGGCCCACAGATGACCTCAGTAAAAGCGTTCACGCGCTGGCTTAAAAAAGAACTGAAAAATACCAAGAGCATTGCTTACAAGACTGCACTCAAGCTTGCGCCAGTTTTACTGGAAGTAGAGCGAAACGATCGCTGGTGGGAGTCTGCCTTTGCGGAAAGTAGGCTTGTCGGGCTGTCTTGCTGGACTCACCGTGTCGGTAATGGGCGTTTGCAATGCGTTGCCGCCCCTCATCCGTTTTGGCCCCGGTAGACCTACCTCCATGAAACTGGCATTTTTGGGTCTTACTTAATCTGAGTGCTGGCCGCTGGCATTGCTTACCGGTTCGCGTAGATGTCGCCAGGCACTGCCGGCATTTGATCTTTCCACCCGCTAAGACGATGTACTGGTTCATCGCATAAATCCCATTATGTGAAATTATAGGCTTAATTTGTAGTGCCCGGTTAAACCGGATTAATTTTTAGAGGAAGCCAATACCGGCGTGGCCTGGCGGCCGTTTTTTTATTTGGAGCCGATTTGAAACTTGTTTTCCCAATCTTGTGTAATTTCCAAGGCTTGAACCCCTTGGAGGTTTCCTATGAACGTCGGCAAGACCTTGTTTGCGCAGATCATGGAGTTTGTCCCATGGACAAGCTTTTTTCGCATTGTTCAACGCTACAGTGGCGACTCGGGCGTGCGCCACCCGACTTGCGCCGAACAGTTTTGCGTCATGGCCTTTGCCCAACTGACTTGGCGCGAAAGCCTGCGCGATATCGAAGTGACGCTGGGCGCTAACGCGAGCAAGCTGTACGCCATGGGCTTTCGTCACAGCGTTCACAGATCCACCCTAGCCGATGCCAACGAGTCGCGCGATTGGCGCATCTGGGCCGACTTGGCGGCGGTTCTTATCCGGCGCGCTCGCAAGCTTTACGTGGACGGGACTTAAACGCCAATATTCACAAAACCATTAACATCTATCTAAACATTGCTTAGCCCTCCCATGCGCCTGTCCTTCTTCGCTCGACTAATCGCACCTTTGGCGCATTTCTGCCTGGTTTGGCTGCTGGCCTCCTGGCCGTTGCAAGGTCTGGCCCAAACCGCACAGCCGGCGCTAGATCAGCAAGAGCAGCGTGACCGCGTGACTGCGCAGGCTTGGCTTGACGACCCCACCAACAGCCTCGGCGCGGATCAGGTTCGGGGAATGGCCTGGACCCCGTATGTCGGCCCGCTTCGGCTGGGTTACAAGGCGTCGACGACTTGGGTACGGCTCACCATTGCGCCTTTGGCGAATGAAGAACTGCATGGTAAAGACCGTCCAGACAGATTGGTGTTGCGGATCCAACCTGGGCAACTCGACGAAATCGCGCTGTTTGACCCCCAGCATCCCGAACTCCCACCGCAAATGGCGGGGGACAAACACGACTGGCGGCTAAGCGAATACCGTTCCTTCAATCAGAACTTCTTGATCGCCGCACCCACCCAGCCCATTGAGGTCTTGCTGCGACTGCGGACCAAGACCCACCATGGAATT
>CAJBBZ010000045.1 GCA_903951445.1 uncultured beta proteobacterium | reverse complement strand
GCTGCCACCGCGAGCAAACGCCCTTTGGCGTGGCCTGGATAGAGCAAGGTCAGGAAGTGACCGTGCCCGGCCAGCAACCCACGCTGCACAGCTATGGCACGCTGGCCCATATCGACAGCCTGGAAACCGTGCAGGCCGCGCTGCTGCGCATCCGCTGCCACGGCGGCCAGCGCTTTGCCCTGCACCGCACCCACGCCGGCCCGCTAGGCGTGTGGCAGGGCGAGGTGGAATATTTGGCGCCCGATGCCGCGGTGGACATCCCGCCGGACTTGGAATACCTGGCGCAGCGACTGGGCCGGGGCATCGCACAAGCGCAAGCGGACGGGCGCCTGCCCGAGCTTCCCCTGCTAGCGCCCTTTCGCCTGGATGAATGCGGCTGGGTGGCCAACCGCTGGGCCGAACTGCTGCCCCTGCCCACGATCTACAAACAAGCGCTGCTGCAAGAAAGCGACCCGCTGACGCGCTTACGCGCGATTGACCGGAGCATGGATCGGGAAGACAAGGCTTAGCCACTTCAGGCCCCCGCCGACGCATCCTCTGTAAAGGCATTGGATAGGTGGGGAATCCCCGATGGCCGCCACCCCCGCTCTAGGTTATCTTCGGGGGATGACATTAGCACTATCCATCCTTTTTATCCTCACCTACGCCGCCATTGCTTTTGAGCATCCACTGGGCGTCAATAAATCGGCGACCGCCCTGCTAGGCGCGGGCGCGCTGTGGGTGGTGTACGCCATGGCCGGACCCCAGGCGGGCGTGGTCAATGCCGAGCTGGCTGAATCGCTCACCGGCACGGCGCAAATTGTGTTTTTCTTGATCGGCGCCATGACCATTGTCGAGGTGATCGACGCGCACAATGGTTTTGAGGTGCTGACGCGGCGTATTTCCACCACCCGCCTGCCGGTGCTGATGTGGATGATCGGGCTGGCGACCTTTTTCCTGAGCTCCATTTTGGATAACCTGACCACCACTATCGTGATGGTTTCACTCATGAAGCGGCTGCTGGACAAGCGCGAAGACCGGCTGCTGTTTGCCGGCATCATCATCATCGCCGCCAATGCCGGCGGCGCCTGGTCGCCGATCGGCGATGTGACCACCACCATGCTCTGGATTGGTGGGCAGATCACTACGCTGGCAGTCATGCAAGGCGTATTTCTGGCGTCCATAGTCAATTTGCTGGTGCCTTTGGTGGCGGCGTCCTGGATGGCCAGCGGGCGCGTGGTGGAGTCTCCCAAGGTCGTAGCCTCGGACAAGACCAGCACCACTGTATTTGAGCAAACCGTGATGCTGCTGCTCGGGCTGGGTGTGCTGGTACTCGTGCCGGTGTTCAAAGCGGTGACGCATTTGCCGCCTTTTATGGGTGTGCTGCTGGGCCTGGGCGTGCTTTGGCTGGTGGGCGATCTCATGCACAAACAAAAGGACGAGGATGACAAACAAGGCCTGACGCTGGTGAGCGCGCTGGGACGTATTGATATGTCGGCCATTGTGTTTTTCATCGGTATTTTGTTAGCCGTGGCGGTGCTGGAGCACAGCCATATCCTGCCGGCGCTGGCCACTTGGCTGGACCATGCGGTGGGCCGACTAGATGTGATCGTGCTGATCATCGGCCTGGTGAGCGCCATAGTGGACAACGTGCCGTTGGTGGCCGCATCCATGGGCATGTACGATATGGCGCAGCACCCGCCAGACAGTTTTTTATGGGAATTTATGGCCTATTGCGCAGGCACCGGCGGCTCGATTTTGATCATCGGCTCGGCTGCAGGCGTAGCCGCCATGGGCCTGGAGCGCATCGACTTCCTGTGGTACCTGCGCAAGATCAGCGGCCTGGCCCTGGCCGGCTATTTGGCTGGTGCTGCCGTTTATGTGCTGCAATTTCATGGCATGCACTAAAGCCGCAGCAAGGGTAATCCCCATCCAGATGCCGCCAACCCGAACGGATTCTTACACCATGCGCCAATAAAATGGCCTATCGGCCTGGCTTAGAACGCTTGCGCTGCAACCTACCTTGATGATTGACTGGAGAACTTATGAACTTTCTTTTATCCCTGTCCAAACGCATTGATGCGTTTAGCGAATGGATGGGCCGTTGGGTGGCCTGGCTGGTGCTGTTGGCGGTGCTCATCAGCGCGGCCAACGCCTCCATGCGCAAGGCCTTCAACATGAGCTCCAACGGCTTCTTAGAGATTCAGTGGTATTTGTTTGCCGCCGTATTTTTGCTGGCCTCAGGCTATACCCTGTTGCGCCAGGAGCATGTAAAGATTGACGTCGTCTCCGCGCGCTTTTCCAAGCGTACCCAAATTTGGATCGACATCATCGGCATCTGCCTTTTCCTGCTTCCCTTCACCTTCATGATCACCAATCTGGCTATGCCGCTGGTGATTAATGCCTATGTGACCGGCGAGGTGTCCTCCAATGCCGGTGGGCTGATCCGCTGGCCGGTGTTTGCACTGCTGCCCATTGGCATGACGGTGCTGGCCATCCAAGCGATTTCCGAGCTGATCAAGCGCGTTGCCTTTCTCCAGGGCCTAGTGCCTGACCCCACCAAAAAGCTGGGCACCAAGACTGCGGAGGAAGAACTTAAAGAGTTTCTGCTGCAAAAAGAAGTGGCCGCCCGCGAAGCTACCCAAATGGGAGCTGCCAAATGAACGAGTTTCTGATCGCCAACATGGCGCCCATCATGTTTGCCTCGCTGATCGTCTTTTTGATGTTCGGCTACGCGGTGACATTTTCGCTAGCCGCCTGCGGGCTGTTTTTTGGCTTTGTCGCCGTGGAGTTGGGCGTCATCCAGCCCGCCTTTTTACAAAGCCTGCCGCTGCGCATCTTCGGCATCATGCAAAACGATACCTTGCTAGCGATTCCCTTTTTCACCTTGATGGGCTTGATTTTGGAACGCTCGGGTATGGCCGAGGACTTGCTAGACACCATTGGCCAGTTGTTTGGACCGATCCGTGGCGGCCTGGCCTACGCGGTGATTTTGGTGGGCGCCATGCTGGCCGCTACCACTGGCGTGGTGGCTGCATCCGTTATTTCTATGGGCCTGATTTCCCTGCCCATCATGCTGCGCTACGGCTATGACCGACGCGTGGCCAGCGGTGTGATTGCCGCCTCGGGCACGCTGGCTCAAATCATCCCGCCCTCGTTGGTGCTGATTGTGCTGGCCGACCAATTGGGCAAAAGCGTGGGCGAACTCTACAAAGGCGCCTTCATTCCCGGCTTTGTACTGACTGGGATGTACCTCCTGTACATCACGGCCCTGAGTATCTTTTATCCACAGTCGGTGCCTGCCCTGCCTGCCGAGGCGCGCACCATCCGCGAAAAAGATGGCACCTCCGGACTGCGCTCCTTGCTGATTTTGGTGATTTTGTCCACCGCTGCGGCCATCGGTTTTGCCAAATGGCGCCCGGCCAGCGTGGCGCTGGACGAGCTGATCGTGACCTCCATGTGCGTGGGCGTGGGCCTGGCCTTTGTTGCCGCGGTGGTCAACCGGGTGACCAAGATGGGCCTGCTGTCCAATATGGCCGAGCGCGTCACCTTTGTGATGATTCCGCCGCTTGCACTGATTTTCCTGGTGCTCGGAACCATCTTCTTGGGTATAGCCACCCCCACCGAAGGCGGCGCCATGGGCGCGGTGGGCGCACTGGTAATGGCGATTGCGCGAGGTCGTCTCAACCTCAAGCTGATGCGCCAGGCCATGGATTCGACCATGAAGCTGTCCTGCTTTGTGCTGTTTATCCTGATCGGCGCCACCGTCTTCAGCCTGGCCTTCCAGGCCGTGGACGGACCCATCTGGGTGGAGCACTTGCTCTCGGGCCTGCCCGGCGGGCAACTGGGCTTCCTGATTGTGGTGAACATCATGGTGTTCCTACTGGCTTTCTTCCTGGACTTCTTTGAGCTGGCCTTCATCATCGTGCCGCTGATCGCACCGGTAGCCGAAAAGCTGGGCATTGATTTGGTGTGGTTTGGCGTGCTGCTGGCGGTGAACATGCAGACATCGTTCATGCACCCACCCTTTGGCTTTGCGCTGTTCTACCTGCGCAGCGTAGCGCCCAACGAGGACTATGTGGACAAAGTGACCAAAAAGCTGACCAAGCGCGTCACCATCGAGCAAATTTACTGGGGCGCCGTGCCCTTTGTGATCATCCAGATTGTGATGGTGGGCCTCATCATCGCCTTCCCCACCTTGGTCTCCAGCGGCCTGACCAAAGACCCGACGGTGGATGCAGATACGGTGATGCAGCAACTGCAAACCGATTCACAGCAACGCACGGACGACAAAGCGGCCACCGAAAAAGCCAATGCAGGTACGGCCGATGAAAAAGAAGACCCCATGGCACGCATGCTGGAGTCTATGAAGGAAGACCAGGGCAAGAAGCCCTGATTGGCGAAGGCCAGGCCTGCCATGCGGGCCTGAGCATGGAACCAGATTGCCTGGCCCTGCGAAGCGGCTAGGCATTAAAAAACCCCGCCAAGGCGGGGTTTTTTTGTCGGGCGAAAACCTGCTAAAGGTTTACAGCTTTTGCGATTGCATGAAGTCGTCCATAGCCGCTTCAGACAGGCTGAACCACAAGTTGCCATCGCGGCGGAAGGCTGAATAGTCGGCATAGATTTTCTTCCAAGCCGGGTTGGTGTCGTTCAGTTCGGCGTAAATGTCTGTAGCCGATTTGAAGGCAGCTGCCAAAATTTCTTTAGGGAAACGCTGCAGCTTGGCGCCTTGACCGAGCAGGGTTTTGAGTGCCGGCATGTTGCGTATGTCGTACTTGGCTTGCATATCGGTGTGCGCATAGGCTGCGGCGCATTCCACAATGGCTTTGTACTCCGAGGACAGGCCTTCGTAGGCCTTCTGGTTCACATAGAGCGACAACTGTGGGCCCACCTCCCAGAAACCGGGGTAGTAGTAGTTTTGCGCCACTTTGTTCAGGCCTAGCTTCAGGTCGTCATACGGGCCGACCCACTCGGCAGCGTCGATCGTGCCTTTTTCCAGGGCTTGGTAAATCTCGCCGCCTGGAATGTTCTGGGGCACTACGCCCAAGCGCTCCAGCACCTTGCCAGCAAAACCACCGCAACGGAACTTCAGACCTTTCAGGTCATCCAAACCTTTGATTTCTTTGCGGAACCAACCGCCCATTTGCACGCCGGTGTTGCCCATTGGGAAGTTGACGATGCCCACTTTGGCGAAATGTTCGCGGAACAGCTTAAGGCCATTGCCTTCGTACATCCAAGCCGTCATCTGGCGGCTGTTCAGGCCAAAGGGCACGGCGCAATCGAGCGCATAGGTGGGGTCTTTGCCGAAGAAATAGTAAGAAGCCGTGTTGGCCATTTCGATGGTGCCGTTGCCAACACCGTCCAACACACCGAAAGCAGGCATCAACTCGCCAGCTGCATGGGTGCTGATAGTGAACTTACCGCCGCTCAACTCACCCACTTTTTTCGCGAACACGTCGCACACGCCAAACAGCGTATCCAGCGCCTTGGGGAAGCTGGAAGCACAGCGCCAACGCAAAGTAGCCTGTGCATGAACTGCGGGTGCAGCACCTGCCGCCAACACGCCCGCGATACCGGCATTTTTAATAATCGAACGACGATCCATAGTTAACTCCATTTAAGGGTGAAAGAAATTCAGGCCATCAGAAGACCGTACGCCACCGTATGACCTGCCAATACGTCCAAGCGCGATTGTAGAAAGGCTTTGGGCCGCTTTATGCCGCTTTAGACAGGGGTTTTCCCTTGGACGCGTGAGCCAATAGGCCTGCAAACCGGGCGCTGATAGCGGCTTCGATGCCCGCTGCGTCCAGGCCGTGCATGGCCATGAGCTTGCCCGGGTCGCCATGTTCGATAAACAGGTCGGGCAGGCCCAGGCTCAGCACCGGCAGCACCACGCCTGCCGCCTGCAAGGCCTCTTGCACTGCGCTACCGGCCCCGCCCATGACAGCAGCGTCTTCCACCGTGACGATGGCCGCATGGCTGCGGGCAAGCTCGAGCAATAGCTCTTTGTCCAAAGGCTTGGCCCAGCGCATATTGACTGCCGTCAGACCCAGTTTGTCGGCCACGGCTATTGCCGGATACAAGAGCGTGCCGAAGGCCAAGATAGCGATGTTTTCGCCGCGCAGGCGAATCTCGCCTTTTCCAAAGGGCAAGCCCGTCAAACCTGGCTGTACTGCGACACCAGCCCCGGCGCCGCGCGGGTAGCGCACCGCGACCGGGTGGTTTTGCTCGAACGCGGAGCTGAGCAATTGGCGGCATTCGTTTTCGTCGGCCGGGCAGGCGATGCTCATATTGGGGATGCAGCGCAAGTAGGCGATGTCGTAATTGCCGGCGTGGGTGGCACCATCGGCCCCGACCAGGCCGGCACGGTCCAGCGCAAACACCACCGGCAGGTTTTGAATCGCCACATCGTGGATCAGCTGGTCATAGCCGCGTTGCAAGAAGGTGGAATAAATAGCCAGCACGGGCTTAAGGCCCTCGGTGGCCAGACCAGCGGCGAAGGTGACCGAGTGTTGCTCGGCAATGCCCACGTCAAAGTAACGCTTGGGGAAGCGTTTTTCAAACTCCACCAGGCCCGAGCCTTCGCGCATGGCCGGGGTAATGCCCACCAAACGCTCGTCCTGCGCCGCCATATCGCACAGCCAGTTGCCAAACACCTGCGTGAACGTAGTTTTGGGCGCGACCGAGGGCTTTTGTATGCCGATCGCCGGGTCAAATTTGCTTGGCCCGTGGTAGGCAATCGGGTCGGCCTCGGCCATTTGGTAGCCCTGCCCTTTACGGGTCACCACATGCAAAAACTGCGGGCCGGTGAGGTGTTTGATGTTCTCTAAAGTGGGAATCAGCGAGTCCAAATCGTGGCCGTCGATGGGGCCAATGTAGTTGAAGCCAAATTGCTCGAACAAGGTGGCGGGTACCACCATGCCTTTGGCGTGCTCTTCGATGCGCTTGGCCAGCTCAAACAAAGTGGGCGCGCCTTTGAGGACGCTTTTGCCCACGCTTTTGGCCTTGGCATAAAACTGCCCACTCATCAATTGCGCCAGATAGCGGTTGAGCGCGCCCACCGGCGGGCTGATACTCATCTCGTTGTCGTTCAAGATAACCAGCAAGCGGCAATCTTCCACGCCCGCATGGTTCATCGCCTCGAAGGCCATGCCCGCCGTCAAGGCACCGTCGCCAATCACGGCCACCGAATAGCGCTTATCGCCCTGGATCTTGGCGGCCATGGCCATGCCCAAGGCTGCCGAAATAGAGGTGCTGGAGTGCGCGGTGCCAAAAGTGTCGTATTCGCTTTCTGCGCGCTGGGGAAAGCCGCTTAGGCCGCCCAACTGGCGCAGCGTGGACATGCGGTCGCGCCGTCCGGTCAGGATTTTGTGGGGATAGGTCTGGTGGCCTACGTCCCAAACAAAACGGTCGCGAGGCGTGTCAAACACATAGTGCATGGCAATGCTTAATTCCACAGTGCCCAAGTTGGAACTCAGGTGCCCACCGGTTTGGGCCACGCTGTGCAGCAAATAGCTGCGCAATTCATCGGCCACGCGGGGCAGGTCGGAGCGCGGCAGGCGGCGCAGGTCGTGCGGGCTGTTGATTTGCGAAAGCAAGGCGGTCGTGGGCTTGGCGTTATCGGGCATAAGGGTCAAATCGATGAAAAGTGTCAGCTTACGCGTACAAGGCGCCTAGGCTATCCGTTTTTACGCAAATGGTAAAGCTTTCAATGGACACGGTGGATCACCATGTCCGCCAGTGCGGCTAATGCAGAGGTATCGGGCAGGCCGCTGCCCTGTAGCGCGGCATGGGCCTGTACGGCCAGGGTGGCCGCATATGCGCGGCTGCGCTCCAGCCCCATCAGCGCCACATAGGTCGGTTTGTCGTTGTCGGCGTCTTTGCCCGCCGTCTTGCCTAGGGTGGCTGAATCGGCCGTCACATCCAGCACATCGTCCACCACCTGAAAGGCCAGGCCAATGGCTTGGCCATAGGCCTCCAAAGCCTGCAATTGCGCCTTAGACCCCGACCCGCAAGCCGCACCCATCATCACACTAGCCTGGAGCAATGCGCCGGTCTTGAGTTGGTGCATATGGCGCAAGCTGTCTTCGGTCAGGGCCAGACCCACGCTGGCCAGATCAATCGCCTGGCCGCCGGCCATACCTACCCGGCCCGAGGCGCGAGCCAGGATGGCGCATAAGCGCGCTTGCACCGCCGCATCCACGCTGCCGTCCAAGGGCGTTAGCACCTCAAAAGCCAGGGTTTGCAATGCGTCCCCTGCTAGCAGCGCCCCAGCCTGGCCAAACTGCACATGCACCGTGGGCTTGCCCCGGCGCAGCACATCGTTGTCCATGCACGGCATGTCGTCGTGTACCAGGGAATACGCATGTATGAGCTCCACCGCGCAGGCCGCGCGCAGGGGCGCTGCGTCCGAGGGGGATGCGGGCGCGCCACGCACCGCCTCAAAAGCGGCCAGCACCAGCAGGGGCCGCAGGCGCTTACCGCCGTCCAGCACGGCGTAGCGCATGGCGTTATTCAGATCGGTCGGGGCGGCCCAGGCGCTGCCGGGCGGGGCGTGGGGGCTTAATAGCGCGTCCAGCGCAGTTTCGACCTGGCGCAAGTGCTGCGCCATCCAGGGCTGCAGGGAAAAAGCCATAGGGCTTATGCGCCCTTCCAGGGTTTGATGGCGCCTTGGTCTAGCACCTTTATTTGGTCTTCCACCGCTTGCAAACGGTCGCGGCAAACTTGTAGCAACTCGGCCCCGCGTTGGTAACCAGAGAGCAATTGGTCCAGCGGTAAACCGCCGCTTTCCATGCGCTCGACCAAGGCCTCGAGTTCGGCCATGGCCTCTTCGTAGGCTGGCGCAACAGCGTTGGCTGCGGTAACTGAACTGGTGGCCTTGGGCATGCAAGCTCCGTGCGCGTTGATCGGAAGTAAAAAATGTCGTTAAATTTTAAGCGAGGGCCCTTCCGTTTCAAAAACCAAATATCGTGAAATTTACAAGGCTACAATCCCCCTCCCTTACGCCGGAGGCCGTGTTTACGCTGCCACCGGGTTTATTGACAGCGCCTTTTAGGGCGCGCCCTCCCTGTGGGGAGTCTTTAGGTCAGGTCCACCATGTCTGATTTAAGTCTTCAACTGCAGCCGGCCCTGAGCCAACTCCCTGTATCAAGCTACTTTGATCCGTCGCTTTTCGCGCGCGAGATGGAGAGCCTTTTCAAGCCAGGGACACGCTATGTAGGCCATGCACTGAGCGTTCCTGAAGTCGGCGACTACTACGCCCTACCCCAAGAGCAGGAAGGCCGGGCGCTGGTACGCAATGCCCATGGCATTGAACTCATCTCCAATGTTTGCCGCCACCGCCAGGCCGTCATGCTCAAAGGCCAGGGCTCTTTGCTCCATGGCGCGGGCAGCGCCGGCGGCAGTATCGTCTGCCCCCTGCACCGCTGGACTTATAGCGGAAGCAATCACCCGGGCGGCCTACCGGCCGGCAAACTCATCGGCGCCCCCCACTTTGCCGCCGACCCCTGCCTGAACCTGAACAACTACCCCTTGCAAGAATGGAACGGCCTCTTGTTTGAAGGCGGTGGCGCCAATGTGGCTGAGCAAATGGCTGGCCTGGGCCCGCGTGCCGATCTGGACTTTGGCGGCTACGTGCGCGACCGGGTGGAAATGCATGTCTGCAACTACAACTGGAAAACTTTTATCGAGGTGTATTTAGAGGACTACCACGTAGGCCCCTTCCATCCCGGACTGGGTAACTTTGTCACCTGCGACGATTTGCGCTGGGAGTTCAAAGACAACTATTCGGTGCAAACCGTAGGCCCCGGCAGTCGCCTGGGTTCGTCGGACGCCAGCGGCGGCTCGCCGGTGTACGAGCGCTGGCAAAACGCGGTGCTCAAATATCGCAACGGCGTGCCCCCGCCTTACGGCGCGATTTGGCTGACGCTGTACCCGCACATCATGATCGAGTGGTATCCGCATGTGCTGACGGTGTCCACCTTGCAACCGCTGGGCGTGGACAAAACCCTCAATATGGTGGAGTTTTTCTACCCCGAAGAAATCGCTGCGTTTGAGCGCGAGTTTGTAGAGGCGCAGCAAGCGGCTTACATGGAGACTTGCGTGGAAGACGACGAGATTGCCGAGCGCATGGACGCCGGGCGCAAAGCCTTGCTGGCGCGGGGCGACAATGAAGTGGGCCCTTACCAAAGCCCGATGGAAGACGGCATGCAGCACTTCCACGAGTGGTACCGCAAACGCATGGGCGATGTGGGCGCGGCCACTGCATGAGTTTTGCCCGCAGCGGCGGCAGCGCCTGGCAGGCGCTGTGGATGGTGTTGGCGGCCTTCCTGTTTGCCACTATGGCGGTGGGCGTGAAGTCTGCCTCCAATAGCTTTACCACCTTCGAAATTATTTTTTACCGGGGCTTGGTCAGCGTCATCTTCATGGCGGTGGTGGTACGGGCGCGGGGCACCAGTTTGCGCACGCCCGTGCCCATGATGCACCTCACCCGCAGCGGCGTAGGCGTGCTCTCGCTAGGCTCCTGGTTTTATGCGATCGCCCATTTGCCCTTGGCCACGGCCATGACGCTGAACTATATGAGCGGCGTTTGGGTGGCGGCCTTTATCTTGGGCGGGGCGCTGCTGTATGGGCAGGCCGAAAAACAAGGCGCGCTGATGGGCACGGTGATGCTGGGCTTTGTCGGTGTGGTGATGACGCTGCGCCCCACCATCGACCACGACCAATTGTTCGCTGGCCTGATCGGCCTGCTGTCGGGCATAGGTGCGGCCTTGGCCTATATGCAAGTGACGGCGCTGGGCAAAGCGGGTGAGCCCGAAGAACGCACCGTGTTTTATTTTTCGGTGGGCACGGCGGTGGTAGGCGCAGTGGGCATGTTGTTTACCGACATGACGCCCTGGGACACCGTCAGCCCGCATGATGCGGCCTGGCTGGTACCGATTGGCGTACTGGCCGCCCTGGGCCAGTGGTGCATGACACGCGCCTACCGCAAAGGCGCCACGCTGGTAGTGGCCAGCATGCAGTACTTTGGCATTGTGTTTGCCAGCGCCTACAGCCTGCTGCTGTTTGGCGACCACATCGCCCCACTGGGCTGGGCCGGTATTGTGGTCATCGTCGCCAGCGGCGTGATATCCACCGCCTTGCGTGCGCGGGCGCTGCCCGATACGCCGGCGGAGGAACATTAAGGCGCAAGGGTTGCCGCAAGCCCTGCGCTACAGTTCAACGCCAGCCTCCCGAGCAAACTTCACTACGGCGCTCGCCGTTTACGCCATGTACACCACTTTGATTTCTGCCGAACAACTTTTGCAACTACAGCAAGCCAAGACGCCGCTGATGGTGTTTGATTGCAGTTGCGACCTGACCCTCAGCGAAGCTGGGGGCGAGATGTTTGCGCAAAGCCATATTTCAGGCGCTGTGTTTGCTGATCTGGACCGCACGCTCAGTGCCAAAGGCGACCGGCAAAGCACCGGCGCGCAAAGTGGTGGCCGCCATCCTTTGCCACCGCGCGAATCGATGGCGCAGTGGTTGCGCGATGTGGGTTTTAGGCAGGGCATGCAGGCCGTGGTCTATGACCGCCAGGGATCGAGTTTTTGCGGGCGCTTGTGGTGGATGATCCAATGGCTGGGGCATGACGCCGTGGCGGTGCTGGATGGGGGGCTGAACGCTTGGACGGCGGCAGGCGGCAGCACCGAAAGTGGTGCGATGCAGGCGCTACCAGTGCAGCAAGCCGGAGACTTTGCGCTGCGCGAACCGCTGGTGACGCTGCTGCAAGCCGAGCAAGTGCTGCAAAACCTGGGACGCCCAAGGCAAACGATTGTGGATGCGCGCGCGAACCCGCGCTTTAAGGGCGAGGTCGAGCCCCTGGACCCGGTGGCCGGGCATATTCCCGGCGCCTTGAACCGGCCTTTCAATCTGAACCTGGATGCAGATGGCAAATTCAAACCGGCAGCGCAATTGCGCGCTGAGTTTGAAGCGCTGCTAGGTGCGCGTGGCACTGACACCGTAGTGCACCACTGCGGCAGTGGCGTGACTGCGATCCCTAATATTTTGGCCATGCAAATCGCCGGTCTCGGTAACACGGCCTTGTTTGCGGGGAGTTGGAGCGAGTGGTGCAGTGATCCACAAAGGCCGGTGGCCAAAGGGTGAGGCATTTGCGCTAAGCCCAGCTCGCGCCGCGCGCAGCGGCATTAACTCTTGCCCTGAAATGTGACCGGCCTGGTTGTTGCACAACAAAAAGGGCCGCTTGGTGCGGCCCTTTTTGAAACTTAAAAATTAGTTTTAGAAGGACAGAAGCAAGGAAGTTCCCATCGATTGCTTTTCCTTGGTAAATGTGCCGTCCGTATTCACAAAGTTATAACCACTGGACTGATCTAAACGGAACTCGGTTTTCCACTGCGTAGTCGAGTTGACCTGGTAATTGGTACCCACGGTTAATCGCACAAGGTTAGCTCCAGTTGTCGCATAACCGTTGTCGTCTACTTCAAATACCCCATTAGCATCTCGCTTAGGTCCAAGTCCATTTGATTTACAGTCAGTCGGGCATCCAAAGCCCCAACCGCCGTTGTCAAAATAAGTACCGCCACCGTTTTCGCTGTTCATCAAGTAATCGGCACGTGCCAGCAATTGCAGGCGAGGCACAATTTTGTAGCCTACCAAGCCCGATACGCCTTGCCAGCTGGTACCGCTGCCATTGGCACCGGCGCGGTCCATACGGCCAATGCTGAGTTGGCCATTGACTTGCCAGTCGCCCCTTGTAATACCGCCATCCAACGCCATAACCCCGAAAGTACGGCCCCCACTTCCATGTAGACCCGAAAGCCCAACGTAAGTCGTGTCGTTTACATACCAGTCGCCGCGATAAGCAAAAATAGTGGACTTCTTGGTCGAATTAGACGGAAATGCCTGGTCTGATTCGACAGCATCCTTTGCATCAAGTTGTACGAGGTTCCCGTCGGCGTCCGAAACCATTTTTGCCCGCAAAAAACCAGTTCTCTCTTTAGGGTCTGGATCCCAGGTCGCACCGACGTCCGAGGGACCATCGGCATTACCCACCACCCACTTGAACGCATATTTCCCACCGCCCAGGCTATAGGCCATACCCACACCGGTATAGGCGGTTGCACCGGCCAAATCGTACAAAGCGTTGTGGGTGATTAACTGGTTACCCAAGGTCGGGTTGGCATTCGGGAAAATGTATTCATAGCCCTGAAAGTCAGGTATCAGGCCAGCAATGATGCGCGAGTTTTTGTTCAAGGGAATCGACAGCGAGGCCTCTTGCACCAGCGGGTCGCCGCCGGGCAAAAGACGCAGCGTCCAATCCACGCCTTCGCCGTCTTGCGATTCTTTGGTGATCTGAATCATGCCGAATTCACCCGCGCCGTAACCCGCGCCCGCAGCGAATTCATGGCTGGCATCAATATTGTTGCGCTTATACGTCGCCTCAATCACACCATTGATTTTCAAGCCCTTGAAGCCAGATTTTTCGGTGTCGTCTTCACCCAAATCCAAGCGCTGCTCCAAGCGGTTGACCTGCTGGGCCAGCGGCGTCGCCTCAGGCTGGGCGCTGATGGCCTCCACCTTTTGTTGCAAGGTTTGCAACTGGGCCCTTAAGGCCTGGATTTCCTTTTGCAGATCGGCCACCGATTGGGCATGCGCCCCGGCCCAAGGGAGTACGCCGGCCAAAGCCACGATCCACAGTTTTTTCTTCAAGTTCATTGCATACTCCTTTAGGTCAATAAATCTGTTTGCGCCCGGTGCGCCCCGGCTAATCCACTTTGCGGTAGGCCGCTGCCATTTCCTGCGCCCTGCGCCTTTCACGGCGGGACATCCAGACACTCGCCGTGAGCACGCCGATGCTGACCACCACCACCGTCAACGTGGCTACCGTGTTGACGCTGGGGTTTAAGCCCAGGCGGGCGCGGCTAAATATCGTAATCGGCATGGTAGTCGAACCCGGCCCGTTCAGAAAGGCCGAAATTACCACATCGTCCAGGGACAGCGTAAACGTGAGCAGCCAGGCCGAGGCCAGCGCCTGCGATATCAGCGGCAGGGTAATCAGGAAGAACACCTGGGCCGGCAGGGCGCCCAGGTCTTGGGCCGCCTCTTCCAGGGAGGGGCTCATTTCCTGCAAGCGCGAGAGCACTACCACGGTGGCGTAGGCCATGCCCAGTAAGGTGTGGCCCAGCCAGATGGTGGCAAAGCCCCGGTCGGGAAAGCCAAACATTTTCTGCACCGAGACCAGCATGAGCAGCAGCGACAGGCCGATGATGACCTCGGGCATGACCAGCGGCGAATTGACCATACCCGCAAACAAGGTGCGCCCGGGGAAGCGCTTGAAACGGTGCAAGGTAATGGCCGCCAGCGTGCCCAGCACCACCGAAGAGCAGCCGGTGGCAAAAGCGATTTTGAGGGACAACTTGAAGCCGTCGATAATTTCGGTGTCCTGCATCAAAGCCTGGTACCAGCGCAGCGAAAAGCCACCCCAGTTGGTCACCATGGGGCTAGCGTTAAAGCTAAACACGATCAAGGTGAAGATCGGCAGGTACAAAAATACATACACCCCACCCATCCAGGCAAAGCCGGTGCCGCGGCCCAGCCTGCTCATGCGCGGCCCCCGGCCGTGCTCTCGGCCTGGTATTTGTTGAACAAGGCCAGCGGAATGATGATGAGGGCGACCATAGCCACCGCCACACTGGCGGCCATAGGCCAGTCGTTGTTACCAAAAAACTCATCCCACAGCACATGGCCGATCATCAAGGTCTCGGGGCCGCCAAGAAGCTCTGGAATCACAAATTCGCCCACGCAAGGGATAAAAACCAGCATAGAGCCCGCAATGATGCCGCTGGCAGATAGGGGCACGGTGATGCGCCAAAAGGCCTGCCACGGCGTCGCGCCCAAGTCCAGCGCCGCTTCCAGTAGGCTTAAGTCCATCTTCACCAGATTGGCGTAGAGCGGCAAAATCATAAATGGCACATAGGTATAGACCATGCCCAGTACCAGCGAAAACGGGGTGTTCATCATCTTGACCGGCTCGGCGATCAGGCCCAATGCGATAGCGATGTTGTTAAACACGCCGGCATCGGCCAGCAGCATCTTCCAGGCGTAGACGCGCAGCAAAAACGAAGTCCAAAAAGGCAGCATCACCAGCATCAGCAAAGCCGGGCGCCGGTCTGCCGGGCTACGCGCCAAAAAATACGCGAAGGGGTAGGCGATAAACAAACAAATGGCGGTGGTGATGGCCGCGATCTTGATGGAACTGAGGTAGGCGGTGAGGTAGAGCGCGTCCTGGGTCAGGCTGATGTAGTTGCCGTAGCGCAAGGCCAGGACCAGCGCATCGTCCTTGAAGCTCAGCACGTCTTTGAAAAACACCGTGTCCATTTCAGACACGCTAATTTTGAAGACCACCAAAAACGGCAATAAAAACACCAGCAGCAAAAACACCATGGGTACGCTGATCACCGCCACCCTGCCCCAGCGCCCTACTAGGTGGGCGTAGCCGGGGTTGGAGGCGGCCAATGCGCTCATGCCCTTAGCGCGTTAGCACCACCACATCGCTGCCGGACCACCACACATAGACCGCGTCACCCCAGGTCAGCGACGAACTGCCGTGGCGCGCGTCGTTGGTATGCGTCACCTTGACCACCAGACCGCTGGCGAGTTTGACGTGGTAGGTGGTGAGGCTGCCCAGATAAGCCAATTCGGTAATCACGCCCTGCGCCAGGTTGTAGCCCACTTCGGCAGCCAGTTCGCGCTGCGCATCCGTGACCGGCTCGCTTTGGATAGACATTTTTTCGGGCCGCACCGCTACATGCACCTCCATGCCTTGGGTGCCGGTGATGCCATGGCTAACATAGTGCTTGCAATCGGCGGAAGCGATGATGACGTGGTCGGCCTCATCGACCTCCACCGCGCCTTTGAAGATATTGACGGTACCGATAAAGTCGGCCACAAACAGGCAATTAGGCGTTTCGTAAATTTCGGCTGGCTTGCCGATTTGCAAAATCTTGCCCTCGCTCATGACGCCAATACGCGTCGCCATGGTCATGGCCTCTTCCTGGTCATGCGTCACCATCACACAGGTCACGCCCACGCGCTCAATGATGTCCACCAATTCCAGCTGCGTGCGCTGGCGCAGCTTGGCGTCCAGTGCGCCCAAAGGCTCGTCCAGCAACAGCAGTTTGGGGCGCTTGGCCAGGCTGCGCGCCAACGCCACGCGCTGCTGTTGGCCGCCAGAGAGTTGGTGCGGCTTGCGCTTGGCGTATTGCTTGAGCTGCACCAGGTCCAGCATCTGCGTCACCCGCTCTTCGATTTGGTCTTTGGGCATGCCATCGCGCTTGAGGCCAAAGGCCACGTTCTCCCACACCGTCAGGTGCGGGAACAAGGCGTAGCTTTGGAACATCATGTTGATGGGGCGCTCGTAGGGCGCCAGGCCCACGATGTCTTGCCCGGCCAGCAATATGTGTCCCGAAGTCGGTACTTCAAAACCGGCCAGCATGCGCAGCAAAGTAGATTTGCCGCAGCCCGACGAACCGAGCAAGGCAAAAATTTCGCCCTGCGCGATGTCCAGGCTCACATCGTCCACCGCGAACACATCGTCAAACTTTTTAACGATGTGCTGGATTTGTAAGAACGGCGCGGCTTGGGCCGCGCGCGCTATAGCTTCAGTCTGTGCCACACGAGCTTCCTGCTTTTATGCCTGCACGCTTAGATGCCGGTTTTGAACGAGGTGTAAGCCCGGGTGGCCAAGCGGCGCACGTCATTGCTCAGGGCTTTGGGCGCGACCATCATGGCCATCTCGGCGCTGGTCGGGAAAACCGAGGGATTTTTAGCGACATCCGGGTTGATGAACTTACGCGACTCTTTATTGGGGTTGGCGTATTTCACTTTATTGGTCAGACCGGCATGTACCTCGGGGCGCATGATGTAGTTCATGAACTTCAAGGCATTTTGCGGATGGGCGGCATCGGCAGGAATTGCCATCATGTCAAAGAACAGCACCCCGCCGGTCTTGGGCACAAAGGCCACCACGTCCTGGCCGGTTTTGCCTTCGATGGCACGGGCACGGGCGATATTGATGTCGCCGTTCCAGCCCAGGGCCAGGCAAATAGAGCCGCTGGCCATGTCATTGATATAGCCCGAAGAGCTGAACAGCGTCACATAGGGGCGCACGCCCTTGAGCAAGGCCAAGGCTTCTTTGTAATCGTCCGCGTTTTTGCTAAAGGGGTCTTTGCCCAGGTAATGCAAAGCGGCGGGCAGTACTTCGGTAGCGCTGTCTAAGGTGCTGACGCCGCAGCTTTTGAGCTTGCTCGCGTATTTGGGGTTAAAGAACAATTCCCACACATTGGCCGGCATGGGCTCGCTACCCAGCGCAGCTTTGACTTTGGCGGTGTTGATGCCGATGGTGGTGTAACCCCAGAGCCAATTGACAAGATATTGGTTACCAGGGTCGATGTTGGCGATTTGGGCCTGAATGTCTGGATCCAGGTTTTTCAGATTGGGTAATTGGGATTTGTCCAGCTTGGTCAGCAGGCCACCATCCATTTGCAAACGCGCAAAGGTGGAACTTGGCACCACAATGTCATAACCGGTTTTACCGGCGACCAATTTGGCGTGCAAGATTTCGTTGTTGTCATAGGTGTCGTAGCGCACCTTGATGCCGGTCTCTTTTTCAAAGTTGGAGATGGTGTCCTCGGCCAGGTAGTCTGACCAGTTGTAAATGTTGAGGACTTTTTCCTCCTGGGCCTGCGCGGCTGTTGCTGCAGCGAAGAGGCTGCAAGCCAGGGTCAGACCCCATGCCAGTTTGCGCCCGAATGCGAAATCATGAGGTGTAGTCACGTCCAACTCCTTTACAACGATCAAAAACTGAATGGCACTAACGAAGGCCTGATTCCAAGCCCCCGCCATAGTAATGCGCTTTGGGCTGCAGCAAAAGCGAATTTCAAGGCCTGGGGTGCGTGCAATCCAAGGGTCAGCGCCATCTTAAACCCGCGCCGCCGCTTCAGAAAACGCCTGCTGCGCCTCCTGCGCCCGCCGCCGCGCTTGGCGTGCCACCCAAATACTGTAAGCAACCACGGCAATGGTAATGACGCTGATAAGCAAAGTGGCCGCGGCGTAAATCGTCGGGTTGATACCTCTTCTGGCGTATCCGAATATCACCTGCGGCAAGGTGTTGACGCCCGGCCCGGACAGAAATTCGGAAATCACCACATCGTCAAACGACAGGGTGAAGGACAGCAAAAACCCGGCCACGATGGCCTGGGCGATATTGGGCAGAGTCACCAGAAAAAACACCTGCGCCGGGCGCGCGCCCAGGTCCATTGCGGCTTCTTCAATCGAGCGATCCACCTCCAGCAGGCGCGACTGCACCACCACCATGGCATAGGCCATGCCCAAGAGCGTATGGCCCAAGATGATGGTGAGCAAGCCCCGCTCGGGCCAGCCAAACACGTTTTGGATGCCGACCATCAGCAGCAGCAAGGACAGGCCGATCACCACCTCGGGCATCACCAAGGGCGCGTTCACCATGCCCGAGAACACGGTGCGCCCGATAAAGCGCTGGTAGCGCACCAGCACAAAAGCGGCAAAGGTGCCCAGCACTGCCGATAAAACGCCGGTGGCCAGCGCAATCTGCAAGGACAACCAAAAGCCTTCGACAATTTTGCTATCCCGGCCAAGTGCCTCATACCAGCGCAGGGAAAAGCCGGTAAACACCGCATCTTGGCGGGTACTGTTGAACGAAAACACCACCATGAACAAAAGCGGCAAGTAAAGGAACAGGAAGATCAGGACCATCCAGGCGCGGCCAAAGTAATCTTGGACAAGGCGGTACATAGCGTGTCCTAGGCCTTTTGGGGCGCGGCCTGCGCCGCAGAGCGGTAGTACAAGGCCAGGGGCACGACGATCAGCGCAATCATGCTCACCGCCAGCGCACTGGCGCGCGGCCAGTTGTTGCTGGTGAACATTTCGTCCCAGACCACCCGGCCCACCATGATGTTCTCCGGCCCGCCCAACAAGGAGGGAATCACAAACTCGCCCACCGCCGGGATGAACACCAGCATAAAACCGGCGATGATGCCCGCGCGGGACAAGGGCACGGTGACCAGCCAGAAAGCTTTGAAGGGCGAGGCGCCCAGGTCGTAGGCCGCCTCCAGCAAGCGCATATCCAGTTTGACCAGGGTGGCATACAAAGGCAGCACCATGAAAGGCAGATAGACATAGGTCATGCCCACCAACATGGACACATCGGTGTAGAGCATTTGCACCGGCTCGTCCACCAAGCCTAGCGCCATAAACAAGCGGTTGAGCACACCCTGGTCGGCCAATATGCCTTTCCATGCGTACACCCGCAATAAAAACGAAGTCCAAAACGGCAGCATCACCATCATCAGCAGCGCCGGGCGTACCGCGGGCGACGAGCGTGCAATCGCATACGCAAATGGGTAACCCAGCACCAAGCACAGGATGGCGGTACACAAGGCATACGCCAAAGAGCGTATGTAGGCCTCCACATAAATCGTTTGCACCAGGCCGCCGCCTTCGGCGCTGGCAAAAATACTGCTGTAGTTTTCGTACTTCAGACGCAGCACGCCGGCTTGGGAGTCCCACAAGGGCTTGAAGGGGTGGATGTCATTGCCCATGTCCACAAAGCTGATGTAGACCAAGACCAGAAAAGGCAGCATGAAAAAAAACAGCAGCCAGGCCATGGGCACGCCAATGACAAAACGCCGGCCCGGGGCGGGCAGGCGTTGGGGTAAGCCGGTGAGCAATGGCATGGCGGAGCAGTCAGGCCGCAGGCAATAAAAAAGGACTGTTCACGCCGTGCATGGAACAGTCCTGGTGCCTAAGGCGCGTGTAATTACTTGCCTTTTTTGAAGCTGGTGTAGGCGTTGGCCATGCCCTCGCGTCCTTCGTTAGTGAACTTGCCGGGCTTGACCATTTTGGCGGCCACAGCGGGCTCGATGAAGATGGTTTTGTTACCGGCCACTTCGGGGTTCATTTTTTCCATGGCCGCTTTATTGCCAGTGGGGTAGCTCATTTCATTGGACACCTGGGCACCGCTTTCGGCGCGCAAGTAGAAGTCGATGAAGGCATGCGCATTGCCGGGGTGCTTGGCGTCTTTGGTAATGGCCATGGTGTCAAAGAAGATCATGCCGCCGGTGCTGGGCAGCAGCGCTTCGATCACGTCTTTGGAGCCATTTTCCTTGGCGCGACCGGCAGCGATATTGATGTCGCCAGACCAACCCACCACAGCGCACGCTTTGCCACCGGCAATATCGTCAATCATGGTGGAGCTAAAGATGCGAACGTCTTTGCGCACTTTGGCCAACATGTCCACGGCCGCTTTGTGGTCTGCCGGGTCATTGGAATACGCGTCTTTGCCGATGTAATGCAAAGCGGGAGGAATGATCTCGGTGGGCGAGTCCAGGTAGGCGATGCCACAGGACTTGAGCTTGGAGGTGTACTCGGGCTTGAAGACCAAGTCCCAGGCGTTTTCGGGCATGGGCATTTTGCCCAGCGCTTTTTCTACTTTGGTACGGTTGATACCGACGGTGGTAAAGCCCCAGGCCCAGGGGACCAAATGTTTGTTGCCAGGGTCGGCATTGGTCAGCGCGGCCATGATGTCGCTATCCAGGTTGCCGTAGTTTTTCAGCTGGGCGCGGTTCAGCGGCTGAAAGAAACCGGCTTCCACCTGTGCGGGGCTAAATGCCGTACCGGGCACCACGATGTCATAACCGGTATTGCCAGCGACCAGTTTGGCATTGAGCGCTTCGTTGGTTTCAAAGGTGTCGTAATTGACCTTGATGCCGGTTTCTTTTTCAAAGGCGGCGATCATGCCTTCGGGGATGTAATCCGGCCAGTTGTAGATATTGAGGACTTTTTCCTCCGCCGGGGCACTGGCGGCGGGCGCCGGTGCGGGTGCTGCTTCTTCTTTCTTGCCGCATGCAGCAAGCGCCAGCGCCACGAGGGTCAGGCTAAATACATATTTGGACATCGAGAAAACCTCCACAAAAGGGCCGTTGAAAAACAGGGTGGGACCTACGCGTTTGGCGCGTGAGGGATGGGGAAACGGGAAATTATAGGTTTGGCTAGAGCCAGCCCGATCGCCTAGCGTCGGCTAGGGTTTTATCCAAGGCCAGGCGGATCAAGCCCATCATCTCGTCGATCTGCGCATGGGTGATGGTCAGGGGTGGCGCAATAATCATGCGGTCGCCCACGGCGCGCATGATCAAACCATTGGCAAAGCAATGCCCACGGCACACCATGCCCACTGACAATTCCGGTGGAAAAACCGTATTGCTAGTCTTGTCTTTGACCAGCACCAGGCCAGCCATCAGGCCGCAGGATTCCGCCTCGCCCACCAAGGGGTGGTCCAGCAGCGTGGCGAACTGCGCCGCCAGGTAAGGGCCGGTATCGTCCCGCACCCGGCCCACCAGGTTTTCGCCCTCGATGATGTCCAGATTGGCCAAGGCCACGGCGCAGGCCACCGGATGGCCGCTGTAGGTATAGCCGTGGTTGAACTCGCCACCCTGCTCTATCAAGACTTTGGCCACCCGGTCGCCCACCATCACGCCGCCAAGCGGGATGTAGCCGCTGGTCACGGCCTTGGCAAAAGTGATCAGGTCTGGCCGGTAGCCAAATTTTTCGTAAGCAAACCAGTGGCCTAAGCGCCCAAAGGCACAAATCACCTCGTCGCTAATGAGCAAGATGCCGTACTTGTCCACAATGCGTTGAATCTCGGGCCAATAACTGGCGGGCGGGATGATGACGCCACCAGCGCCCTGCACCGGTTCGGCGATAAATGCCGCCACTTTGTGCGCACCCAGCGCCAGGATGCGCTCTTCCAGCCATCCAGCGGCACGGATACCAAAATCATGCGCCGACTCGCCGGGCTGTGCGTTCTCGAAAAAATAGGGCTGGCCGATATGGCTGATATTGGGGATGGGCAAATCGCCTTGGGCATGCATGCCGCTCATACCGCCCAAAGACGCGCCAGCCATGGTGCTGCCGTGGTAGGCGTTGGTGCGGCTGATGATGATCTTGCGCTCGGACTGGCCCAGCAAATCCCAGTAGCGGCGCACCATGCGTACATTGGAGTCATTGCTCTCGCTGCCGCTGGAGGAGTAAAACACATGCGCAAAATTGCGCCCACCCACCGTGGGCGCTAGCGAGGCCAAGCGCGCCGCCAGCGTGGCCGCAGGCACGTTGGTGGTTTGGAAAAAACTGTTGTAGTAAGGCAGCTTAAGCATTTGCGCATGCGCCGCATCGGCCAATTCCTTACGGCCATAGCCCACATTGACGCACCACAAACCACTCATGGCGTCCAGCACGCGATTGCCTTCCGAGTCCCAGACATAGATATCTTTGGCCTCGGTCATCACGCGCGCGCCGCGCGCATTGAGGTCTTTGAAATCGGTAAAGGGATGCAAAAAATGCGCGCTGTCCAACGCCTGGATGTGGCTGGTATCGACAAGTGAATTCATAGCAATTAAGTTTGAAAATTTAAAGCAAGTGCGAATAACAGGGGGCGTCAGATAGGTTTACGGTGTCATTGCGAACGCAGTGAAGTAATCCAGTTCTTTCAAGTACCAATAATGATGGATCGCCGCGTCGCTTCGCTTTTCGCGATGACAGGCTTGCCAAGACCAGAACGAGCAGCTTTCGCATTTTCGTGGACCGACTACACATGCAGCAACAAATGCTCACGCTCCCAGGGCGAAATCACTTTCATGAACTCTTCGAATTCCAGTTCTTTGATTTCGGAATACACCGTGATGAATTCTTTGCCCAGCACCTCGTGCAAATCCGATTCGCGGCGCAACCAGTCCAGCGCCTCGCCCAGGCTGCGCGGCAATGCGTACGGCGACAAATAGGCGTCGCCCTTCATCTCGGGTTTGGGGGCAATTTTGTTCTTAATTCCCAAGTAACCGCAAGCCAGGGTCATGGCCATGGCCACATAGGGGTTGGCGTCTGAGCCGATCACCCGGTTTTCCACCCGGCGCGCCGAGGGTTCGGAAATGGGGGAGCGTATGCCCACCGAGCGGTTGTCATAACCCCATTCGATATTGATGGGCGCTGCCGAGTGGCGGGTTAGGCGGCGGTAACTATTTACATAGGGTGCCACCAAGGCCATCGCCGCAGGGATATAGCGCTGCAAGCCGCCGATGTAATGCATAAACATATCGGAGGCGCTGCCGTCTTCTTTGCTGAACACGTTTTTACCGGTTTGCACATCCACCAAACTCTGGTGCACATGCATGGCACTACCCGGTTCACCGGCAATGGGTTTGGCCATGAAGGTGGCGTACATATCGTGGCGCAATGCCGCTTCGCGCACCGTACGTTTAAAGAAAAACACCTCGTCGGCCAGGCCCAGAGGCTCGTTATGGAAAAAATTAATTTCCATTTGTCCGGCGCCTACTTCGTGGATCAAGGTATCGACATTGAGCTCCATCTTCTCGCAGTAATCGTAAATTTCTTCAAACAACGGGTCGAACTCATTGACCGCGTCGATGCTATAGGCCTGGCGCGAGGTCTCGGCGCGGCCACTGCGGCCAATCGGCGCTTTGAGCAAGGTATTGGGGTCGGTGTTGCGCGCCGTCAGATAAAACTCTAGCTCCGGCGCGACGATGGGCTTGAGCCCTTCCGCAGCAAACAACTCACACACTTTGCGCAACACGCTGCGCGGCGCAAAAGGCACTAATTTGCCCTGGTGGTCAAAGCAGTCGTGAATCACCTGCGCCGTCGGGTCGGTCGCCCAGGGAACGATGCGCACGGTGGAAGGATCGGGCCGCAACTGCATGTCGCGGTCGGTGGGTTCGATCACGTCGTAATAGGGCCCGCTTTCCGGAAACTCGCCGGTCACGCCCATCGCAACAATGGCTTGCGGCAGGCGCATACCCCGGTCTTCGGTGAATTTGGCTCGGGGCAAAATTTTGCCGCGCGCCACGCCGGTTAAATCAGGTACCAAGCATTCGACCTCAGTCACGCGGCGCTCGTTGAGCCACTGCTCCAGGTCATTGAAAGTCATAGTTTTGGGTTCGGTCATGGTGTTTTGCCTCCGCTGCGGGCGGGCCTGCAAGGCCAGCCTGGCGCTCTATCGTTATGGGCACCTATTTTGCACCGGTTTGGCAGACCCTTATAAATAGTCCTTAAGGCGGTGGTACAGCATGCCAAGCACCAGGCTAGGGGCGCGCAGCAAGGGGCCGCCGGGGAAATCCCGATGTTGCAGGCGGGAAAACAATTCAAAACGCGCGGCCTCACCGGCCATAGCCTGGGCCACCAGTTGCCCGGCCAGACCCGTCAGCGCCACACCGTGACCGCTGAAGCCTTGCAAGTAATAGACGTTTTTGCCCAGGCGACCGAAATCCGGTGCGCGGTTCATGCTGATATCGACAAAGCCGCCCCAGGTAAATTCAATCGGTGTACCGCGCAACTGCGGGAACACGGTGGCCATGCGCGCCGCCATACGCTGCTGCAAACGCGCCGGTGTGCGGCTGGAATAACTGACGCGCCCACCGAACAGCAATCGCGCATCCTGGCTGAAGCGGAAATAGTCCAGCACCACGTTGTTGTCACAAGCCGCCGCGCCACTGGGAATCAGGCGCTGCACCAGGGCTGGGTCCAAACGTTCCGTGGCCACGATATAGGTGCCCACCGGCATGACGCGCGCCGCAATCGAGGGCGCCAGCTGCGGCCCGAAGGCGGGCAAAGTGCAATTACCCGCCAGTAAAGCGTAGCGGGCGCGCACCTGTCCGTTCGCGGTGCGCAACTGCACTGTGGCGCCTCGCTCTAAGCTCAGCGCGGCGGTGTTTTCAAAAATTTGCACGCCCAGCGCCAGTGCGGCGCGGGCCAGGCCCAAGCCGTATTTCAGCGGATGGACATGGCCCGAGCGCTTTTCATAAGCGCAGGCCGCATAGCGCGGGCTGTCAATCAGGGCGCGCACATCCGCGCCATAAGCGCGCTCGGTGGGCAGGCCGTAGGCCTTGTCCATGGCGTCCATTTCCGCATCCAGCGCACGGGCTTTGCGCGGGCTATCGGCCACATACAAATAGCCGTTTTGACGCTCGCATTCGATACCCCATTGGGCAATTCGCGCATCCATCAGGTCTATGGCTTCTAGCGACATATCCCACATCTGACGCGCTGCGGCTTGGCCTAATTGCTGCTCCAGCTCTGGTTGCCCGCTGGCATAGCCTACGATGACCTGCCCGCCATTGCGCCCGGAGGCGCCGCTGCACACCCGGTCGGCCTCTAACACCGCCACCTTGAAGCCACGTTGCGCTAATTCGATAGCCGCTGACAAGCCGGCGAAACCGGCGCCCACCACTACCACGTCGGTTGCTAAGTCGCCGACTAAGGGAACCAATGGCGAGGGTCGGCTTAGGCTGGCCTCGTAATAGCTATGGCGGTTTAGTTGGGTGTCCGAATGTAGCAAGGAGCCCATAAACACCAATTCGCTTTGGGTCGATTGCAGATAGTGCGGATTCAGCCCGTGCCCAAGCGCTTGGCCACTTGCCCGGACAAATACGTCCAGACCATGACCGCCGCCGCATGGCTGGTCAGTTCCGCGTGGTCATAGGCCGGGGCTACTTCCACGCAATCCATGGCCACGCATTGCAGCGTGACCAGCGCTTCCAGCCAGGTCATCAACTGGCTGCTGGTCAAGCCGCCAGGCTCCGGGGTGCCGGTTCCCGGTGCAAACGCTGGGTCCAGGCAATCAATGTCCAGGGTCAGGTACACCGGCATAGTGCCAAGGCGTTCGCGCACTTGGGTAATAAAGGGTTTCAGGTTGGGGCCATCCATGCCGCGCATATGGCGGGCGGTAAAGATCAGGCCGCCTTGGTCCGCCACGTACTGCCGAGCCGCGCGCGCGCCAGACGAGCGCAAACCGATTTGCACCGTGTGGCGTGGGCTGACCAGACCCTCCTGAATCGCCTCATAGGTCCAGGTGCCGTGGCCTGAGGGCTCGCCGAAATGGTCGGTCCAGGTGTCGCAGTGCGCATCGAAATGCACCAGGGCCAATTGACCGAACCGTGCCTTGGCGGCGCGCAGCAAAGGCAAGGTGATGGAATGGTCGCCACCTAAAAATACACAATGGTGCTGCGCAAATAGCGGAGCAGCTTGCGCCTCAATCCGGCGGCGCACTTCGACCAGCGAAGTGGCATTGGGCAAGGCCATATCCCCGGCATCGCCCACCATGCCCAGCGGCGATACATCGAAATGCGGGTGGATGCCGTCGCAGAGCATCAGGCTGGCACGACGGATTTCCTGCGGACCAAAGCGTGCGCCGGGGCGGTTGGTTACCGCGCCGTCAAAAGGCACGCCCACAATTGCAAAGGGCTGCTCAATGAGTTCTTCGCTGGCCAGAAAAAGATTGGTGTTGCTGGCGTATGCAAACTTAGCCGTGCTCATCGGTTAACCTCCAGAGGTTGGCATGGTAACCGCCTTGGGCTCAAACGCCCTAGGGGCAGGCTGCGCTGGCGACACTTTACCCACGACACCCGCCCCGTTGCCCCGCGTGACCTACCGCTTCCAAAAACCTCTGGCCTACGCCAGCCTGGCACTGAGCATGACGCTGGTGGGCGTGTACGTGGCCCTATGCAAACCCCTGGTCGCCGCCATTCCCGTTTTCCTATTGGCCTGGATGCGCTTTGGCATCGCCGCTGTCGCGATGGCGTCTTGGCTTAAAAAGCCCGCCGATGAAGCGCCGATCGACCGGCGCACGCGGATGTTTTTGTTTTTGGAGTCTTTTTTAGGAAATTTTCTTTTCTCCATTTGCATGCTGTACGGCATCAGCATGACCAGCACCGTGTCAGCCGGTGTGATTCTGTCGGCCATCCCGGCGACATCGGCCTTGATGGGCTGGTATTTTCTGAAAGAAAAAATGAATGCCCGCATGTGGCTGGCCGTGGCACTGGCCGCTACGGGCTTGGCGATGTTGACGCTGGCCAAAGCACCTGCGCAGACGCCAGGCACCGCTTCGCTGCTGGACCCCGCCACCGTGCTAATAGGCAATGTGCTGGTGTTTGGCGCGGTGCTGTGCGAATCGGCCTTTGTGGTGATTGGTAAGCGCCTGTCGGCCACGATCAGCCCCAAACGCATTGCGGCCATCATCAACCTTAATGGCTTTGCCCTCTCCACCCCGATGGGCTTGTACATCGCCTGGCAATTTGACTTTGGCGCCGTCAGCCTAAATGCCTGGGGCCTGCTGGTGTTTTATGCGCTGGCCGCCAGTGTGTGGATGGTGTGGCTGTGGATGACGGGGCTCAAAACCATACCGGCATCGCAAGCAGGCGTGTTTGCCGTGATGCTGCCGCTGACCACGGCGCTGATAGGCATTTTGGGTTTTGGCGAAAGCTTTAGCGCCGTGCAAGCGCTGGCATTCGGGCTGGCTTTGCTGAGCCTTTTGCTGGCAACGCTGCCCGCGCGCGCAAGCGCCGCAAGCACTGATATTTCCGCCAGCAATAGCGCTTGAGTGCAGAGCACGATAGGGGCTTCATCGGCCAGCAGTCCTTACTCCTAGGGAGCCTCTGCATAAGTCCATCCCATTGAGCGCAGCGAAGCAATCCATTTGTGCCTACCAATCAACTACCTATGGATCGCCGCGTCGCTGCGCTCCTCGTGATGACGGACTTATGCAGACCTTCCCTAGCGCATCCATGCATTGGACAAATCGGTGGTGAAAATGGGTTTTTACCCGCATTTCCCGTTCTTACCACCCAGAAAACACCTGCGTGTAATCAAAATAGGGGGCGAAATAAGCGGCGCAAGCACAAAAAATTCGATTTCCCCCTTGGAAACCATCAATTTCTCCAGTAGCATCCGCTCGCCGCACGTAAAGTTTATCGTTGGCAATCAACTAACCCCCTGAAGGACCACCTCACAATGGCAACTGCAAAAAAAGCGCCCGCTAAAAAAGCGGCTCCCGCAAAAAAAGCAATCACTAAATCCGCTCCAGCTGCAAAGAAAGCGGCTCCGGCCAAAAAGCGCGCTGTGAACGCCGCATTCATGAAACCCCTGACCCCCAGCGCCGCTTTGGCCGCTGTAGTGGGCGCTAAGCCCTTGGCCCGTACCGAAGTGGTCAAGCAGCTGTGGGTTTACATCAAGAAGCAAAAACTGCAAGACGCTACCAACAAGCGCAACATCAATGCCGATGCCAAACTCAAAGAAGTGTTTGGCAAAGCGCAAGTCACGATGTTCGAAATGGCTGGCCTGATTGGCAAGCACCTGTCGTGATGGTGGTGGTGCGAAGCCATTCGCACCTTGCTTCTCGCACTTAAAAAAAGGCCGGTTCTACCGGCCTTTTTTTGTGTCCATCGAGTGTGCGGATTGTGCCCGCTTAGGGCTTATCAATGCAGGCGTACGCCCTGGCGTTCTAGCTCGGCCTGCACACCGTCCATGTCTACTTGCGCTGTGCTTTTATCTTGTTGTATCGACACCGCCGCGGCCACGCCCGCGCCCTGCCCGGTGACGGTGCAAGCCATCATATTGCGCATGGCTGCATGCGAGACCATGTCGCCGGCCACGCAGCGCCCCGCCACCAACAAGTTGTCCACCTCTAAGGGCACCATGCAGCCGTAAGGCACCTCAAAATAGCGCCCGGTGGTCGGCAAAATAAGGATGTTGTAACCGTCGATAAACTCAGGAAAGATGCCTATGCTGTCGGCAAACTTAGCTTGGTTGCGCACGTCCTCACTGCACAAGTTGTAACGTCCCATAATTTTGCGCGAATCGCGAATGCCCAAGGTCATGCCAAAGTTGCGCAGCTTGGCGTTTTCAAAACCAGGCACTACTTTTTTTAGGGCCACCAAAGCGTGCAGCGCTTCTTGCCGGCCTTGCATTTCGGCACGCGTCAGGTCCATCACGTCGGTAGGGTCAAAGCCGTACATATGCGCCAGATTCAGGTTGGTGGCCTCGCCCGCAGGCGTGAGGGCCGACCACGAACCGCCAATATTGGTGCTGTCTGCCGGTATCACGCCCAGTTCGCGGGCGGTATCAAACTCTTTATC
>CAJBBZ010000044.1 GCA_903951445.1 uncultured beta proteobacterium | reverse complement strand
CTCCGAATAGCTGGTTGGAAATACCGTTCCGCGCACGCCGTCCAAGCGATGGTCGCAGAGTGTTTCGGCGGCCAAACGGAAGCCCTCCTTAAGGCGCTCCAAATCACGAGGATCGGATAGCAACCGAAAATCGACCAATGGCTCATCTCGCGGGTCTGACGAGCGCAGTTTCACTGTGCCCCGCGAATACGACTTGTTAACCCACACAAGCATGGTACCCATGCGCTGCCCTACGGAATGCCAAGCCGTGCGGCCAATGATCGCGACATGCATGTCTCCTTGCGGAGCATCGGGGATGCTGCTGGACGTATAGCGCAACAAAGCCTGATCGTGGTGCTCGTTTAAATCGTGCAGACGTGAAGCAGCCGGCAGATAGGCCGACACCGCAATGAGTGGGTGCTCCATCAGGTTGCAGCCAACGCCGGACAAGTCTTTTTTAACCTTCACACCTACCGACTGCAACTGGGCAGCCGGCCCGATTCCGTTACGCAACAGCATGGCCGCAGAGTGGATACCACCCATACAAACGATGGTCTCGGCAGCCGATATTTTCTGAGTGCCTTGCGGCGTTGTCACCTCCGCGCCCACCACCTTAGTGCCGTTAAATAGAAGTGATTCTGCAAAACTGTCCGTCAAGATCTGTAGATTGGGCCGCGCACGAACTGTGGGTGTAAGGTAGGCCACGGATGCGGGGACGCGCTGACCGTCGTCAGAGGTTGCAATAGCGGCGGGGAACACGCCATCCATCCACTCGCCGTTCTGATCGGCCTGGGCGGGATATCCGCGAGCTTGCAGCGTATCACTGACGGCATTCACAAATTGCGAGCGCCGCGCACGCGGCAACCGCCTCACTGGGATCGGGCCACTACGCCCGTGATGTTGGTCGTCGAAGTCGCAGTCACGCTCGAGCTTGCGGAAGTACTTTAGGGCCACCTCACCGCTCCAACCTTCCGCTCCGAGGCGCCCCCATTCGTCGTAATCGTCCGGCGCGCCACGATTTGCCACCATTGCATTAATGACCGAACCTCCGCCAAGCACACGCGCCTGTTCGTATCCGCGTGGCGTGCGATTGGGCGACTTTGTTGGAGCGCCACTGATGTGGGCTTCAAGGGACGTCCAGAGATTCTCTTTGTCAAGGTAGGCTCGGCCGGGATAACGCGTGCGGATATAGTCTGGCATGGTGTCAATACGCAGGTCTCGGCCGGCCTCTACCAGAACGACGCGCAGACTCGCGTCCTCTGATAGGCGTGCTGCCAGCACGCAACCGGCGCTGCCGCCGCCCAAGATCAAGTAGTCAATATTTTCCATAGTTTTTTGCTCCGTTCCTGGGCGGTGTGGACGCCTTACTGCTTACCGCCCCAACGCTGGGGATAACCTGGCATCTTTTCACAGCCGCACGTGGAATAGTGGAGCGGTGGCAGCTTTGCATCTACGAAGCGTGGCAGATCCTGCTCCGTGATCACAGGTTGCGGAAGCTTCCACACTGGGCCTGGAACTGGTTCACCATTGAGTACCTTCAGGGTGGCGATCACAGCGGTACGCCATTGGTATGCGGGATACGTGGGTGCAACGCCTTTGAATTTTTTGCGACTCCAAGCCTGGAGGTAATCCTGCTGGTCTTCTCCAGTGACCACTGGGATCGGTTTGCCCGCATCTTCGAACGCTTCCACTGCGGCCACAGATACGGCTCCCAGGTCCACCCACACAGCATCGATCTTTACGCCCTTGTTCAAATAGTCTGTGATGACAGACTTAGTTTTGGCTAGATCGCCACCCACAAATTCATTGCCTACCACCTTAAGGCCGGCAGCTTCATAAGTGCGTCGAGCCGCCTCCCAGCGAGTCTCGAAGACGTCGAGACCAGCCCTGGTGCGCAACACCAGCACATTACCGCCTTTAGGGACGTTTGCAACCACGAAATCGGCACCTGCCTTGCCCCATGCGTAGCCTCCGATCGACTGAACTGCGGTTACCGGGCAGAGCGTGTTGACTGATCGGTCAAATGTGATGACCGGCATCTTCTTGCAGGCCTCTTCGATCACGGGCGTCAGTGCAGCGGCCGTGTTGGGCGACACGATCAGCGCATCGCACTTGCCACTGTTGATGAAGGACCGAATGTCTGAAATCTGCTTCTCGTCCTTTCCTTGCGCATCGGCATACTCGAAGCCCTTAATGTGTGCTTTTTGCAGGTCACGTTCGGCCTGCATGGTATTCCATCCCACCACGCGCCAGGGGTTACCAACGCTTGCATTGGAGAAGCACAGGTTGTGGGGGCCCGTCTTTTTGTATTTGGCGGTATCAATCATCTGACCACCCACATTCTGCAGCCAAGGCTGGTCTGCAGGTCCTTGTGGTTTTGTGACCATGAGCTGCATCTGCTCATTCATATTTTTGTCTACATCCACCTTTGCGGCTTGGGCAAAGGTCAGTGACGGCAACGAAAAGGCTGCAGCAATCGCACCGATGGCGGCAAGGCGGAATGGAAAAAGTTTGTTCATGGTTGTCTCCGTTAGAAAATAAGGTGGCGCTGAATGAGGTGAGAAAAATCTAAATGGATAGCTCCTTGAAAAATCAACTCTTCATGGTTGTCTCCTTTAGAAAATAAGGTGGCGTTGAATGAGGTGAGAAAAATCTACATGCATAGCTCCTTGAAAAATCAAACCTTGTCGCGCAAGCTACGGGCGGTCAAAGCTGCCGCGACGATGAGGATCAAGCCCTGCACGGCGACACGCAGTGGCGCAGGGAAACCGACTAAATTTAGGACGGTGAAGAGCGCATATAGACAAAGCGCTCCGATGCATGCACCAGCAATAGAGCCACGACCTCCGAGAAGTACCACGCCGCCTATGACTGCCGCAGCAATCGCCTGAAGGTCGTATCCAGTACCGACTTCCACAGAAACCCCCGAAAACCCGCCGAGCAAAAGACCTGCTGTCACTGCCGACAAGGAAGAGATCACAAATGCGATGACGCGCACACGATTCACTGGCACACCCGCGAGGTGGGCTGCGGTCGCGTTGTCGCCCACCATGAGCAACAGTCGGCCATAGTTGGTCGCATGCATCAGCCAAAAGCACAGTCCGACAAACACGACGAGAACGACGACCGCGATCGGTAGCGTCTCGAGGATTGGAATGTCGCTCAGTACGCCGCGTCCAACAGAGCGCAAATTGTCAGGAAGATAGCCGGAGGGTGCTCCACCAGACCAATACATTGCAGCCCCCTTGACTGATAGCAGCGTGCCGAGTGTCGCAATGATGGATGGCACTTTAAGCCGCGCAACGATTATTCCGTTCAAGAGGCCAACCCCCAAACCAATCGCGTAAATAACTGCTACGGCCATCCAAGCGAGTTGCGGGTCACCGTTGGCGATCAGGGCGCAGGCAATGACCACCAAAGTGATGAGGGCACCTGCAGACAGATCAAAGCCGCCAGCGATTAGCACAAAGGATTGGCCGCAGGTAAGGATGATCAACGGAGCGGCGCGCTGCAGGAAACTCATGATTCCAGCAGGCGTTCGGTATACCGGCCCAAGGATGACAATCAACGCCAACAGCACAAATAACAAGAAGAGGGCAGGGTTGAGCTTTTGCAGTTGAGCTAGACGCAGGCGTCCTCCGGCAAGACGGGAAGACGCATTCATGCGACGTGACCTTTCTGCCGAATCGTGGTTGCGCCCACCGCGGCCACGACGATCGCCCCGCTCAGCACCTGGCTGAGGAAGGGATCGATCTGCAGCATATTGAAAACCGCATCGATGACCGAGAAGGTGAAGACACCTGCCATCGTGCCACCGACACCCCCTTTGCCGCCGCTCAGCAAAGTGCCGCCAATCACCACGACTGCAATGGAACCCAGGTCGTAGCCACCGTCCCGGCCCACCCAAGGAGTACCAGCCCCCAGCCAGCTCGCCAGATACAGGCCAGCCACGCCGCACATCACACTCGCTGCGACATGCGCTCCGACCACGACGCTTGCGGTTTGGATTCCGGCAAGCCGAGCAGTTTGCGCATTCCCTCCGACAGCGTAGAGACGGAAGCCAGCCACGGTTCGACGCAGCGTCCACGCGGACGCAACAGCCACAATGGCGAGTAGGGCTACCGCAATCGGCACACCCCCCCAGTCCCCATATGCCAACCACTGGAATGCTTTGGGTATTGCGCCTTCCATGGAGGTAAATGCCACTGTCAGTACGCCTTGCAACACGAGACCAGTGCTCAAAGTCGCGATTAGCGGACTAATGCCGAGGCGCGCTACCAACACGCCATTGATCGCACCGACTAGCCCTGCGATCAAAAGCACCCCTCCCACGGCTGGGAGGATGAGCCCTGCGTCACCTTGCATGAAGTAGGCGCCGAGTACTGCGCTTACGCTCACTAGGTTTGCGACCGAGAGGTCGATTGAGCCAGCCAGCATCACGAAGTTCTGGCCTAGAGCCACCAGACCAAGGGCGACCATGCGCTGCAGCAAGCCCATGATACCGGCGAGCGAAAGCTGTGCCATCTGGCCTGTCCCGATCGCCGTGGCTGTATAGGCAAGCGTGGAGATGACAACGAGTGCAAGCGGGATTCGGTGGCGTGACAGCCAACCTTGGGCTGGTAGATGTGACGGCTGGACCGTCGAGACATTAATAAATATGGCGTTCATGCCACAAGCTCCTGAACTGTCAGGTCATCATGTCGCACCGCCTGCGCGATGATGGCCTCTTCCGAACTACCGCGTGGCAGTTCGGCCACGATCCGCCCCAAGGCCATGACGTGGATACGATCACTCACCCCGATAATTTCCTGCACGTCTGAGGACACCATCAATACCGCCCCGCCGCTGTTGGCGAATTCACGCAACAGCTGGTAAATTGCAACCTTGGCGCCAACATCAACGCCTCGCGTCGGTTCGCAAACGACCCAGACGCGCGGAGCACGCGCGAGCCAGCGGGCGAGAAGCACTTTCTGCTGATTTCCGCCGGAAAGCGAACCCACCTTCATGTCAGGCGTGGAACCGCGTACATCTACTTTCTTCAGCATTTCGTCCAGGTAGCGTGAACTGCACTCACCTGCACTCGCTCCGGCAAAAGTATTTGCCATGGCTCGCAATGTCAGGGCGACGTTGTCT
>CAJBBZ010000043.1 GCA_903951445.1 uncultured beta proteobacterium | reverse complement strand
CCGCGCGCCACCACCGGCACGCCCAGCGCATGGCAGCTGCGCAGCACCGCCTGCACCTGCGCCTCGGTCTCGGGCAGGGCGACCACCAGCGGGCGCTGGCGGTAGGCGGTCAGGCCGTCGCATTCGTAAGGCGTGGTGTCTTCCGTTTGGTAGAGCAGCGCATGCTGCGGCAAATCGCGGCTAAGCGCCTGCACCACGCGCGCCTGCAAAGCGGCGCGGGTCATGGCGCTTTGGGAGCCGAGGTTTAACGGGGCATTCATATCCTGCACTCTAGCGCAGGGCGGCAGCCCCGGTCATGAAGAAACTTGCAAGGCGCTGTGAATTCAAGGCCGTGTTGCATTGCCAGTGAGCCAGTACCGGGCGCCTCAAGGTCAGGCCCCCCGTTATTTACCGCCTTCGCCAGCAAAAGCACATGGCGATGAAGCGTAGCACCGACTTTGGCTTGGTTACTCACTTGGTGGTAAAGTAGGTACGTTTTCATGCGTACAGCCCAAGGAGCAGCCCATGCTATCTACCGCCAAAGTATTTACCAACGGCCACAGCCAAGCGATTCGCTTGCCCAAGGCATTTCGTGTGGATGTCGATGAAATGTGGATTGCGCGCAATGAGGTGACGGGTGAGATCACGCTCAAGCCCAAGGACACGGAAACCTTGCGTCAGCGTCGCCTGGATGCGCTGATGGCCGCTATTGCCGAAAACCCATTGCCCGACAACTTTTTGTCGGATGCCAGTCGTCAAAACAATCCACCGAAAAATCCGTTTGCGGACTGGGAAGACCCATCAGCCCCCAAAGCCTCCTCAAAGCGCCCAGCCAAAACCAAGGGGCGCATTTGATCAAGTACCTGGCAGACACCAATATCCTAGGCTACTTTGCTCGCAACAGTTCTGCAGCCTTACAAAAACGCATGCTGGCGGCGCTGAAAAAGCAAGAGGTCGCCATCTCCGCCATCACCCTCGCCGAAACACGGTTTGGGCTGGCACTGCTGCAAGCTGATGACAAACGCCGACGCACTGTTGATTTGCTGCTCAACGAGTTTGCGGTGTTGTCGTGGACGGGGGCAGCCGCAGACCGCTACGGCGAAATCGCCGCCCACCTGCAGCAAACCGGCCAAGCCATCGGCGTCATGGACACCCAAATCGCCGCGCATACCTTGGTGCTGAATTTGTCTCTGGTCACCCATAACACGCGGCACTTCGAGCGTGTGCCCGGGTTAAAACTTCAAGACTGGATGGTTTGAACTTGCAGGCCGCATGCCAGTAACTACTGGCGCAAACTCGAACAGCGCCTTCACACCGAGGCGGCAGCGCAATCCGCAGCGAAGCTGATGCCGGCGTATATCAGGCCAGCACCTGCTTTAACCACTCGGCAAAAGCAGCGCATTCCCAGCGGTCCATCATGCCGGTGCGCCAGCACAGGTAGTGGGCGTGCGGGCTGGGCACGTTGCCGGTAAAGACTTCGCTGGAGCCCAGGCGCACCAGCGAGCCGTTTTCCAGCCAGGGCGCGCCCAGCTTGAGCCGCACCGGGGCGATGCCCATGCCGGCGGCGGCGGCGTCGCACATGAGGCCAATGTCGTTGAACTGCGAGCCATCGACCGGTTCGGGCCAGTCCAGCCGGTGCGCAGCAAACCAGGTGCGCCAAGGCTCCAGAGGGCTGCGCAGCAGGGGCTGGTTGGCCAGGTCTTGCGCGGTTTCAAACGGGCCGTGCTCGCGCACAAAAGCTGGCGAGGCCATGGGAGTAACCACGTCTTTGGTCAGGCAGATGTATTCCAAATCGGCGTAGCGCCCGGCGCCAAAGCGCACTGTCAGGTCGGCATCTTCGGCCACCACGTCTAAGAGCGGAATGGTGACCTGCATGGTCAGGTCGATTTCTGGATAGGCCTCGGTAAATTCGCGCAGGCGCGGGATGACCACGGAACGGGCGAAGGTGGGGGTGAGGGCCAAACGCAATTTGCGCTTGCCCGGCGCGGTGCTAGAGCTAGGGAATTTTTGCAGCGTGGTCAGGCCTTCGCGTACATGGGCCAGGTACTCGCTGCCTTCGGTGGTGAGCGAAAAATCGGCGCGGCCAAACAGCTTGGTGCCGATGATTTGCTCTAACTGGCGCACCCGGTGGCTGACGGCGCTGGGCGTAACGCAGAGTTCTTCGGAGGCCTGGGTGACGCTGCGCAAGCGGGCCAGGGCCTCGAATGTCAGCAGGCATTGGATGGGGGGGATGCGCGCAGTGCTCATAAGAGTCGCTAACTATAATCCGCCGCTTTACGCAGGGCTGACAAACTGCGGCAAAGGGCACACTTTTTATTCAACCTGGAGAGCCAATGGCAGACCGATGGGCGGCGCGCAGAGCGGTGTGGCCGCAATACCTTCTGCCCAAGCAGGCTCTCACCGCCTTTGGCGGCTGGGTCGCCACCCGGCGCTGGGGCTCAGCCACTACCCGGCTGATTGCCTGGTTCGTCAACAAATACCGGGTGGATATGGCCGAAGCCGCGCAGCCAGACATCGCCGCTTACGCCCACTTCAACGATTTTTTCACCCGCGCACTGCGCAGCGACGCCCGCCCGCTGGCAGCGGCGCGCTGGTTGTGCCCGGTGGACGGGGCTATCAGCCAGTTTGGCGCTATCGACCACGGGCAAATATTCCAGGCCAAAGGCCATAGCTACAGCACTACCGCCCTGGTGGGCGGCGACAGCGCGCTGGCGGCGCAGTTCGCCCAAGGCAGTTTTGCCACTTTGTACCTGAGCCCGCGCGATTACCACCGCATCCACATGCCTTGCGCCGCCACGCTACGCCAGATGGTCTATGTGCCGGGCGATTTGTTTTCGGTAAACCCCACCACGGCGCGCGGCGTGCCAGGCCTGTTTGCGCGCAATGAGCGTGTAGTCTGTGTGTTTGACACCGCGCACGGGCCTATGGTGTTGGTGCTGGTGGGCGCCACGATTGTGGGCAGTATGGCCACGGTGTGGCATGGCGTGGTGAACCCGCCGCGCACCGGAAGTATCAGCCGCCATGACTACCCCGCCGGTCAGGTAGCGCTAGCGCAGGGCGAGGAAATGGGCCGCTTTTTGCTGGGCTCTACGGTGGTGTTGCTGCTGCCGCAAGCAGCGCCCGGCTGGAACCCGGCTTGGCAGCCTGGCGGCCCGGTACGCATGGGGCAGGTGATGGCTGGGGCGTCTTAGCTAGCCGCAGTACCGGGCACCGCGCAAGAGGATGCGCTATTGGCGCTCACCAAATCGGCATTTTTCACCTGCACGATCTCAGCCAATATCGAGACGGCGATTTCCGCTGGCGTCTTCGCACCAAGCTTCAAACCCACCGGGCCGTGCAGGCGGGCCAATTCTTCTTCCGTCATATCAAAGTGTTCGGCCAGGCGCTGCTTGCGCGTGGCTTGGGTGCGGGATGAGCCGAGCGCGCCGACATAAAAGGCATCGGACTTGAGCGCTTCCAAGAGCGCCATATCGTCCAGCTTGGGGTCATGCGTGAGGGCGACGATGGCGGTATGCGCGTCGGGCAGCATCTCGCGCACCACATCGTCGGGCATGCCCATGAGGCGCTGCACGCCCTGCATATCCAAGCCGGCACTGTATTCCTCGCGGGGGTCGCAGACCAGCACTTCAAAATCCAGTAGCCCCGCAATCTGCGCCACGGCCTGCGACAACTGGCCCGCGCCGATCAGCAGCAAGCGCCATTTGGGGCCGAACACGGTCTGCAACACTGCTCCGTCGTAGGCCAGCACCTGGCCGCGCTGCGCGCCCGATAGCGTCACCACACCGCTGGCCATGCTCAGGCTGCGGGTAACCAACTGGTGGCGGGCGGTGCGGTCCAGCAAGTCGGCAATCCAAGTGTTGTCCACCAAGGGCTCGTGTACCAAGAGCAAGGTGCCGCCACAAGGCAAGCCAAATCGCGCTGCTTCTTCCTTGCTCACACCATAGACAATTTCGCTGGGCAGAGCCGCTTTGGCCCCATTGGGCACGGTGGACGCGGCCAGCGCGCCAAAGGCGGCTTTGGTACGGGCAATGAGGTCTTCTTCGACACAGCCGCCCGAAACCGAACCGCTGACGCGCCCGTCGTCGCGGACCGCGAGCAATGCGCCGGGCGGGCGCGGGGCGCTGCCCCAGGTTTGCACTACGGTGACCAGCGTGACCGCATGGCCCGTGCGGTGCCAATCGAGTGCATCGCTGAGCACCCGCAAATCCAAACTGTCCATGCCCTACTCCCAGGGTTGTGCGCGCAAACGCCAGGCGAAAAAAGCGCGGTACAAGGCCACGCTCACCACCATGCCCCAGGTCATTCCGACAAACATACCGCCGAGCATGGCGGTGACGCTGGAGTTGCCTAGGGCAACTTGCCAACGTACCAACCATATGGCTCCAGCCGTCATTCCCAGCAGCATCCAACCCGAACAGAGCAGGTTTTGCGTCAGCACCGAGCACAAATAGCGCCCGCAATGCTGGCGCAAAAGACGCAGGCTGGGAATGGCCAGCAGGCCACCGGTGAGCATACCCGCATGCATGGCCGGCAAAAACGCCATGTGCATTTGCAGGCTATCGAAAAAATCCAGAGGCGCGGCTTGGGCGCACAGACTAGCTAAACGTGCCGGGCCCGCTTGCAGCACATCGACCAGCAGGCCGATCAGCATGCCGCCAAAACCTAAAGACAACATGATGTAGGGCGGCGACAAGCCCGCGCGCTGTGGCCGCACCAGCGACAAAGCCGCGCAGCCCGCCGCCACCAATACCAGCGATAACGCAATGACGGTTGCTTGCGACAGACCGGGCATGGCGCCGGGTACGCCCAGGCCCCACAAGGTAGCGCCGACGGCAAGCAGCAACACGCCTGGCGTGATGGCAGCCGAACCGGCGCCGCGCGCCAACCAGTGCGGGACGGTTTTCATGTGCGGCCTCCAGGCTTGTAGCCGAGCGCATAGGGGAAAACCCCATAGCCAGCGGGGCCGGAGTCTGTAAAAGTGCCCTTCCCTGTGCACGGGACGTGCCAGTAGGCTATGGTTCGCATGCAGGCGTTCATCTACCGCACTGTAGCGATCTGCAAGACTTCGCGCAGACTGGTGAACGAAGCGCGCTTGCATTGCATGAATTTCCGTTTGGCGGCACGAGAAGCGCCTAGGCATTGTTGGAACGCACCCATTTATAAAAAGGCCATGACCAAAAGCTGCCCCTACCCCGCCGATCAAAGCGCTGCCGCTGCATCCAGTTCCTGGTTGTATTTATTGGAGCGTTTTGATGTGGGCGTGGTGCACCTGGACAATACTTTGCATGTGGTGGGCATGAACGACTATGCGCGCCGGGCGTTGCCGGTGCAGGACAAATTGCCCTTTGGCAAAATCGTGACCGACTTTCACCCAGAAGCGGCCAAAGCCAAGGTGAAGTTTTTACTCGGCCAGGCCGAATGCCCAGTCAACAATGCGCCGCCCATGGCGATGATGATCAATATCCCGGAGCGGGTATTGCTGATCAAGGTATCGAAAATCGGCGATATGCAGGGCGCCACCACCGGTTACACACTGGTGTTTTATGACATCACCGAAGTGGTGAGCAAAGAAGGCAGCGGCACCGCCAAGCGCAAAGGCGCGGATGCCAGTGAAAAACGCCAGCTGCGCAAAATCCCCACCATCAAGCAAAACCGGGTGATGCTGGTAGACGTGCCCAGCGTAGCCTTTATCCGTTCCGAAGGCCATTACACCTGGGTGCATACCGCGCAAGGCGGGCAGTTTTGCAATATCACCATCGGCGATCTGGAAAGCCGCCTGGACCCCAATCTGTTTTTGCGCGTGCACCGCAGCTACATCGTCAACCTGGCGCAGGTCGATGAAATCGTGCGCGACGACGGACGCATGTCGCTGCGCATGATGGGCTCGACGCCGGTGGAAATACCGGTGGCGCGTTCCAGCATGGGCAAGCTGCTCGACCAACTCGGCCTGACGGACACAGTGCCGGTCAAAAACAGCCACTGACAGATTCGTGCAACGCACCTGCACTTCGTGCGGGAATTGCACCGCTTGATTGTTTTCCCTGCGCAAATGCGCAAGGCCTCGCTACATTGCACTGTGATAGTTTTTTCGCGCCACCAAGTAAAGAAGGAGACAACGTGATCCCACCGGCATTTGATTACCATGCCCCGCGTACCATCGCGGAGGCCATTTCCCTGCTCTCCAGTCTGGGCGACGACGCCAAGCTGCTGGCAGGCGGTCACAGCCTGCTGCCCATGATGAAGCTGCGCTTTGCGCAGCCGGGCACGCTGATTGACATCAACCGCATCCCCGAGCTGCGCGGCATCAGCGAAAGCGGCGGCGTGATCCGCATCGGCGCCATGACCAGCGAGAACGAGCTGATCGCCTCGCCCCTCTTACAAAAACACCTGCCCCTGCTGCCCGAAGCGGCGCTGCTGATCGCCGATCCGCAGGTGCGCAACCGCGGCACCATCGGCGGCGACATCGCCCACGGCGACCCGGGCAATGACCATCCGGCCATCGCCATGGCGCTGGATGCCACTTTTGAATTGCAAGGCCCCAAGGGCACGCGCCAGGTCAAAGCGGTGGACTTTTTCCACGGCACGTATATGACCGCGCTGGCCGAAGACGAAATCCTGACCGCCATTCTGGTCGCGCCCTTTGCCGCAGGCACGGGCTACTGCTACCAAAAGCTCAAGCGCAAAACCGGCGATTGGGCCACTGCCGGGGCCGCCGTTATTCTGCGTATGGCGGCTGGCAAAGTAACGCACGCCAGCATTGGCCTGACCAATGTGGCGCCCACCGCGCTGCGCGCCACCGCCGCCGAAGCCGCGCTGGTAGGCCAGCCCTTGACCGACGCCACCATCAACCTCGCTGCCGCTGCGGTGCGCTCGATATGCGACCCCGCCGAAGACCTGCGCGGTGATGTGGAATACAAAACCGCCATGGCCGCCGAGATGTGCAAGCGCGCCATCCGCGCCGCTGCCGCCCGCTGCGCCTGAACCCCACCCGATCCGGAGAACCTGCTATGAGCAAAAAAATCGTATCCCTACACGTCAATGGAAAACAAGTAGAAGAGGCGGTCGAGCCGCGCACCCTGCTGGTCCACTTTCTGCGTGAAAAAATGAACCTGACGGGCGCGCACATAGGCTGCGAGACCAGCCACTGCGGCGCTTGCACCGTGGACATTGACGGCCAGTCGGTCAAGTCCTGCACGCACCTCACGGTGCAGTGCGAAGGCAGCGAAGTTAAAACCGTCGAAGGCCTGGCCAACGGCGGCGTGCTGCATGCGCTGCAAGACGGTTTTTACAAAGAGCACGGCTTGCAATGCGGCTTTTGCACACCGGGCATGCTGATGCGTGCCTACCGCCTGTTGCAAGACAACCCCAACCCCACCGAGCAGGAAGTGCGCGTGGGCATGTCGGGCAATTTATGCCGGTGCACCGGCTACCAAAACATCGTCAAAGCGGTTTTGCATGCGGCAGCCACGCTGCGCGATGCCCAATCCGTCGCCGCTTAAAACAACCTACCGAAGGAGACCTTCATGAACGCACCCTTAAGTGACCGCGAAAAAGCCCTGATGGGCATGGGCGATTCACGCCTGCGCAAGGAAGACGCCCGCTTTATCCAAGGCAAAGGCAATTACGTTGATGACATCAAGCTGCCCGGCATGGTGCATATGGACATCGTGCGCGCCTCGGTGGCGCATGCGCGTATCAAGCGCATTAACAAAGAAGCTGCGCTCAAGATTCCTGGCGTGATCGCCGTCTTGACCGCTGACGATTTGAAGCCGCTCAAACTGCACTGGATGCCCACGCTGGCCGGTGATGTGCAAGCCGTGCTGGCCGATGAAAAAGTACACTTCCAAATGCAGGAAGTGGCCGTGGTGATCGCCGAAGACCGCTACAGCGCGGCCGATGGCGTAGAAGCCGTGGAAGTGGAATACGAAGAACTCGAAGCCGTGGTGGACCCGTTTGAAGCGCTTAAGCCCGGTGCTCCCGTGCTGCGCGAAGACCTGGCCGGTAAAACCGAAGGCGCGCACGGCAAGCGCTACCACCACAACCACATCTTTACTTGGGAAGCGGGCGACCAAGCCGCTACCGATGCGGTGTTTGCCAGCGCCGCCGTAACCGTGTCGCAAGACATGCATTACCCGCGCGTACACCCCTGCCCGTTAGAGACCTGCGGCGCGGTGGCATCCTTTGACCCGATCCGCGGCGAGCTCACCACCTACCTCACCAGCCAGGCGCCGCATATCGTGCGCACCGTGGTGTCCATGCTCTCGGGTATTCCTGAATCGAAAGTGCGCATTGTTTCACCCGACATCGGCGGCGGCTTTGGCAACAAAGTGCCCATCTACCCTGGCTATGTCTGCGCCATCGTGGCCTCTATCGTGCTGGGCCGCCCGGTCAAGTGGGTGGAAGACCGCATCGAGAATTTGTCCTCCACCGGTTTTGCGCGGGATTACCACATGAGTGGTGAACTGGCCGCTACCGCCGACGGAAAAATTTTGGCGCTGCGCACCAATGTGATCGCCGACCACGGCGCCTTTGACGCTTGTGCCGACCCGACCAAATTCCCAGCGGGCATGTTCCACATCTGCACCGGCAGCTACGACATTGCCAACGCCTATTGCAAAGTCGATGGTGTCTATACCAACAAAGCACCGGGTGGCGTAGCCTATCGCTGCTCCTTCCGGGTTACCGAGGCGGTGTACCTGGTCGAGCGCATGGTCGATGTGCTGGCGCAAAAACTGGGTATGGACAAGGCCGAGATCCGTGCGAAAAACTTTATCAAGCGCGAACAGTTTCCGTACCACTCAGCACTTGGCTTTGACTACGATTCGGGCGACTACCAAACCGCGCTAGACAAAGTGCTCGATGCCGTGGATTACAAAGCACTGCGCGCCGAGCAAGCCGTCAAACGCGCCGACCCGAATTGCCCCACGCTGATGGGCATTGGCCTCGTGACCTTTACCGAAGTGGTGGGTGCAGGCCCCTCCAAGATGTGCGACATTTTGGGTGTGGGCATGTTTGATTCCTGCGAAATTCGCGTACACCCCACGGGCAGCGCGATTGCACGCATGGGCACGATTTCGCAAGGCCAGGGCCACCAAACCACCTACGCGCAAATCATCGCGACCGAGCTGGGCATTTCTTCGGAAATTATCCAAGTCGAAGAAGGCGATACCAGTACCGCACCTTACGGCTTGGGCACCTACGGCTCACGCTCCACACCGGTAGCCGGGGCAGCGATTGCCATGGCGGCGCGCAAAATCCACGCAAAAGCCAAGAAGATTGCGGCGCATTTGATGGAAGTGAGCGAGGCGGATCTGGAGTGGGAAATCGACCGCTTCAAAGTGCGCGGCGACGACGCCAAGTACAAGACCATGACGCAAATCGCCTGGGCCGCTTACAACAGCCCACCTCCCGGCCTGGAGCCAGGGCTGGAAGCCGTGCATTACTACGATCCGCCCAACTTCACTTTCCCCTTTGGTATTTACCTGTGCGTGGTAGACATCGACAAGGGCACGGGCGAGACCAAAATCCGCCGCTTCTATGCGCTAGACGATTGCGGCACCCGCATCAACCCCATGATCATCGACGGCCAAATCCACGGCGGCTTGACCGAAGGCTTTGCCGTGGCGATGGGGCAGCTCCTGTCTTTTGACAAGCAAGGCAATATCCAGGGCAATTCGCTGATGGACTATTTCCTGCCTACTGCTGTAGAAACCCCCCATTGGGAAACCGACCACACGGTAACGCCTTCGCCGCACCACCCCATCGGTGCCAAAGGCGTGGCCGAGTCGCCGCACGTGGGCAGCATCCCCACCTTTACCAGCGCCATGGTCGATGCGTTCGCGCATTTGGGCGTGACGCACTTCAATATGCCGCACACTGCGTACCGCGTCTGGCAGCAATTGAAGAAAGCGGGTATGAACACCTGATTCGCTGCATCGCGCAGCCCCGGGGCCGGTGCGCGCAAGCGTGCCAGCCCTTTTCCTTTTTTTAAACAGCAGAAAGTAAGCGCATGGAAGTCGTGATTGAAAAGCAGTACCCGGTGAGCGCCGGTATTCCCGCTGCCTGGGCCGTGTTGTCAGATATGCATGCACTGGCCACCTGCATGCCCGGAGCGCAAATTACCGAGGACATTGACGCCACCCACTTCATGGGCAGCGTGCGCGTAAAAGTCGGGCCCGCCGTGGCGGCTTTTGCCGGCACGATTGAAATCCTGGCGCTGGACGCGGCCACGCATACGCTGAAGATGCTGGGCAAAGGCGCGGACAAAGGCGGCTCGTCCGCGTCCATGGAGTTAACCGCTTCTTTGCTGCCAGGTGAAAACGGCCACTGCGTGCTGGCCGGTCATGCGGCGGTGATCGTGAACGGCAAATTCGCCCAGTTTGGCGGACGCATGATGAACTCGGTGTCCGACATGATCCTGGCGCAGTTTGCCGAGGTGTTTTCGCAAAAAGCGCAGGCCTTGCAAGCCAGTGCGCCTGCGAGTGCGGCGGATGCTGGTTCTTCGCCTGCTGCTGGCGCGCAGGCGCAAGCAGCCAGCTCCGGTGCAGCCGCGCCTAGTGCCCCGGCCGCGCCGGTCGTCGCGACCGAGTTCAATGCGCTGGGCTTGGTCTGGTCTTTGATCAAGCAATTTTTTGCCGGTCTGTTCGGCAAAAAATCCTGAGGCATGACTGAGGCGACGGTGCCGCCAAGCCCGCAGGGCTTGCGCGAACAATTATTTGGCGCGGGGTATATCGCCGACGAGGATGTCGCGAGCCTGGTCTGGATGGCTCTGTCACTAGAGCGGCCCATGTTGATCGAGGGCGAGGCCGGTGTCGGCAAGACCGCGATCGCCGCTGCCTGCGCGCGCGCTTTGGGCCGCCCGCTGCTGCGCTTGCAATGCTACGAAGGCTTGGACTTGGGCCAAGCGGTGTATGAATGGAATTACAGCCGCCAGTTGCTAGAAATTCGCCTGACCGAAGCGGGCTCGGGCAGTGCCACCACAGGGGTCGCCGGTAGCGCTCAAGAGGCCCTGCGCAGCAATTTGTTTTCTGAAGAGTTTTTGCTGCAACGCCCTTTGCTGCAAGCCATACGCTGCGAAGTGCCTTGCGTGTTGCTGATTGACGAGATCGACCGCGCGGACGAGGCT
>CAJBBZ010000042.1 GCA_903951445.1 uncultured beta proteobacterium | reverse complement strand
GGAAATCGACAGCGCATCAAGCCAAGCGCGTATGGAGCACGGCGTGCTGCATTTGAGCCTGACCAAGAAGGTGCCGGTCAACAAGGCCACCGAACTTAGTATTTCTTAAGCCAGAGGGCGCATGGCTAAGCCCTGCTAAAACCTAACGGCGTTTACCGCAAGTTCAAGCCGATTGCAGCGACTGCAAAGGCCAGCGCGGCTGCACGTGAAAACTGTAGTCGCGGCTGGCCGCTTGCATGCCGCTTTGCAGGCGCATCGCAGCGGCCAGCGCGATCATGGCGCCGTTGTCGGTGCACAAATGCAGCTCGGGGTAATGCACCCGCACGCCGCGCGCTGCGCATTGGGCATTGAGCTGCTCGCGCAGACTCCTGTTCGCGCCCACGCCTCCGGCCACGACCAGTCGTTTTAAGCCTGTCGTCTTAAGCGCAGTCATCGATTTTTTGACCAGCACATCGGCAATCGCCGCTTGGGTAGACGCCGCCAGATCGGCCTGCGCTTGCACCGGCAAAGCGCCAAAGCCCGGCGTGGCGCCCGAGGCCAGCGTGTATTCGGAAGGCGCAATCGGCGCGCCGTGCGCGGCGACCATTTTTTGCGACTGCACCAGCACCGCCGTTTTGAGCCCCGCAAATGAAAAATCCAAATCGCCGCTGTGCAGCAATGGGCGCGGCAAGGCATAGGCCTTAGGGTCACCCTGCGCTGCCAACGCCGCCAACGCTGGGCCGCCGGGATAGCCCAGGCCCATGAGCTTGGCGGACTTGTCAAAAGCTTCGCCGGCTGCATCGTCAATCGTTTCGCCCAGCATCTCGTAACGGCCTACGCCATCGACCCGCATGAGCTGCGTGTGCCCGCCCGATACCAGCAGCGCCACAAATGGAAATTGCGGCGGATCGGCGCTAAGGAATGGCGAGAGCAAATGCCCTTCCAGATGGTGCACGCCGAGCACCGGTTTGTCCAAAGCCGCCGCCAAAGCACACGCCAGCCCTGCACCCACCAAAAGCGCGCCCGCCAGCCCGGGGCCGCGCGTATAGGCGACCACATCCACTTCCTTCAGGCTGCGGCCTGCACTGGCCATAACTTCGCTTGTGAGCGGCAGCGCGCGGCGGATATGGTCGCGGCTGGCCAATTCGGGCACCACGCCGCCAAAGGCTTGGTGCATCTCCACCTGGCTATACAAAGCATGGGCCAGTAATCGCGGCACGGCCTGGCCGTGCAGCTCGACCAAGGCCACGCCGGTTTCGTCGCACGATGACTCAAAGCCCAGCACCAGCAGGGGCCGGGCGTCCGGGTTTTTATGCTCGTTGAAAAGTTGGTTGCTAGCGCTGGCCGCTGGCGTTACCGGCGGCGAAGCCTGGTATTGGCTTTGGGCTGAAGATGGTGCGGCATCGGCTTGGTTCATAGCGGGCGCCAGTGTAGGCCAGCCCTGCGCCACAATGCCGCCATGCCTGACACCGCCCTCGCGCCGCACGACATCGAAAGCCTGGAGCGCGCCACGCTAGATGCGGTGTGCCCCGCTGCGCAAAGCGAGTTGCCCGGCTGGCTGCTGCCCTTTGATGCAGCCGACATCGGGCGGGCGCGCAGCGCGATTCCGCTTCGTCATCAAGACCTAGACACCTCCACGATGCCCGCTATCGAGCAGCTTTACCGCAACCAAGGTTTGCCGCCCATGTTTCGCATCGCCGACACGCCAGGCCTGCGCCATTGGCAAGCGCGCTTGCTGGCGCTGGGTTACCGCCAAACCGCGCCGGTGCATGTGCAAATAGCTTCGGTTGCGGACATGCAAACAGCGGCCCATCGTTTTCTTGAAACTGAGCGCAATGGCTTTTTGCTGACTGCAAGGCAGGCAATAGAACTTGCAACCCCTACTCAAAGCGCCGCTGCAACGCAGGATGGCGCAAGCATTTGGGAAGATGGCTACACCATGCCAGTGGCTCACAACTCCGCCACAGCGCAGGATGGCGCAAACCGGCGCGCAGAAGTCGTGCTGCTAGATGCGCCCGCCCACGCCTGGGCCAGCGTCTATACCGCGCCGGGCTTTGACGCAGCCGACGGCGCCTTGCGGGTGCAATTGCTCAGCCGCAGCCGCTTTGCCCGCTACGCGTATGTGCAAAGCGCGGGCGTGTCGCTGGCGGCGGGCACGGCCTGCATCAGCCGCGATTGGCTTAGCGTGCACGGCATGCGCACCCTGCCCCAGGCCCAGGGCCAAGGCCTGGGCGCGTCCCTGCTGGCGGCTTTTACCGAACTGGCCCGCCAGCGCGGCATAAGCCGGGCTTTTTTGCAAGTGGAAGCGGACAACGCCCCGGCGCTGGCCTTGTACCGCCGCTTTGGCTTTACGACCGTCTGGACATACCACTACTGGAAAGCGCCCGCTTAAAGGCAAAGGGCGGGGAGTTGCCGTCGCGAAGCAGCAGGCGCGCAGGCAATCTTTGCGAGGCCGCAGGCTATTGGGCCGTCTTTGCGAGGCCGCAGGCCGTGGCAATCCATGACTTCAGGCCTGCGTGGATCGCCGCGTCGCTGCGCGCCTCAATGGGATGGACGCTCCCACCTCTAACCGGCATCGATGTGCCAAAGTGGAAGTGTTTTTTTT
>CAJBBZ010000041.1 GCA_903951445.1 uncultured beta proteobacterium | reverse complement strand
GTTGCCATGCTATCGATGTACGCACCCATGCCGACCTGTGCGTCTTGATGCCCGAGACCTGGATGTTGGAACTGGGTTGGCCGCTTTCAGAAAAAGCGCAATCCGACTTGGACGAGAAAAAGCGCAAACCAAGCAAAGAAATACGCATCGAAGCCATGCGCGACGCGGTTGATTTTTCGCAGCGCACCAGCGCGCGTGGGCGTGGCAAGGCGGTGCTGATTTATCCGGCGGAAGACATGAATGCCTTCACCGCCAATGCCTTGCTCAAGACTTTAGAAGAGCCGCCGGGCGATGTGCGCTTTGTGCTGGCCAGCGAGGCGGCACACCAACTGCTACCGACCATACGCAGCCGCTGCCTGGTACACACCATGGTCTGGCCAGAGCCCGCCGACAGCCTGGCCTGGCTGGGCGCGCAAGGAATGGACAGCGCGCAGGCCGCCGTCGCGCTCAAGGCGCAGGGCGGACGCCCCCAGGCGGCGCTGCATTGGGCGCAATCGGGACAAGACCCTCAGCATTGGGCTGCGCTGCCCCAGGCCATGGCGCGGGGCGATGGCCAAGCCGTACGCGATTGGACGCCGCAGCAAGTGATCAGCGCACAGCAGCAGTTATGCCATGATTTGTTGGCGTTGGCGGTGGACGCCCCGCCCCGGTTTTTTAGCGCAAAAGACTTGCGCCCCGGCGTGCCGCTGGCAGTTTTGTCACAATGGGGGGAGTCTTTGCAGGCGCACCGGCGCACCATGGACCACCCCTACAACCCCGGATTGTTTATTGAAGCTTTGATGGCAGAGGCCCAAACGGTGCTGGCCCAAAGCGCACCCTAAAACTTGGCCAGGATATTTAGCTATGTCAACTGCACCCCCCTCCACCCTGGCCGGCAATAGCATGTGGTCGGAGTCGGTTTTGTCCGGCGGCAGTGCGCGCCCAACCGTGCTGCAATTGCGCCTGGACACGCCGCTGGAGTTGTACCAGGCGTATATCTCGGTGTTTACTGAAGGTGGTTTATTTGTGCAAACCAGCCGGGAATACCAGTTGGGCGACGAGCTCTACGGTTTGCTGACCTTACCCCAGGACAACAAGCGCCACCCCTTAATCGGTAATGTGGCCTGGATTACCCCGGCCAATTCGCCGACCGGTCGCCCGCAAGGCGTTGGTGTGCGCTTTACCACCGACGAGCGCGGCGCGATTTTGAAACAGAAAATCGAAACCGCTTTAGGGCCGCTGCTAGGTACCAAGCGCACGAATTACACCGTGTGATGGGGCGCAATCACCCAAACCCCGCCCACTGAGACGATTGCCCCAGGTGTTTACCGATTCCCATTGCCATCTGGCATTTCCCGAGCTACGCAGCCAGGTCGCAGAGATACGCACTGCGATGGCGCAGGCGCAGGTGGACCGTGCCATGTGCATTTGCACCACGCTAGAGGAATTTCCCGTGGTGCATGGCCTGGCTTTGGACTATGCGAACTTCTGGGCCACGGCGGGGGTGCATCCAGACAATGAAGACGTACACGAGCCTAGCTTGCAAGACTTGCTTACCTTGGGCGCGCTGCCCAAAGTGCTGGCGATTGGCGAAACGGGTCTTGACTATTACCGCCTCAACGGGCGCACCGTGGCCGATATGCATTGGCAGCGGGAACGCTTTAGGGTGCACAT
>CAJBBZ010000040.1 GCA_903951445.1 uncultured beta proteobacterium | reverse complement strand
TCCGGTGGGTGCGCCGGGCTGAGTATCTAGAAATCTCTGAATCTTTGAGCATGGTGTCCACGATGGTTTGCGTGCACACGATCTTGCAAGACAACCGGCATCAATTCAATATGGGTTTGCTGGGCGCTTACCTTTAAGAAGCTGAATTTCAACGATCAAGTCATCACCATTGCCAATGACATAAAAGAACACTTTTGGCGCGCGGATGCCAAGATCATTGCCAACTCTTTTGGCGGTTATTTGTTGCTTCATGCATTGTCGAAATTGGATCCATACATAGGCAAGATACTGCTGCTATCGCCAATCGTAGGGGAGTTTTCAAGCGAGGAAATCAGCATGGGATTTATCCCGCCGTATGCTGATCGACTCAGTGAGCTGGCTAGTACCAATCAGTACCCAGCGCCAATGAACTGTTCCGTTCATGTTGGATCAGAGGACTGGCAGAGCAATCCAGAAAATGTCACTATCTTTGCTCGTGCCCTTGGATTGCCTGTTACTGTCGTTTCGAACGCTGGACATCAACTGCCCAAAGACTATGTTGCTTCGTTACTGGACAGCTTTTAATAGAGACCATTTTCAAGCTCTTGAGCGTACTCATCTTCGAAGTCTGGGTCGTGATCCTCTGGCAGTAGATCGGCATACCAAAGCTCTTTGATTTTCTTTTTGGGCTTCTTTGCTGCACGTTTGATTTTTTTGATTCGTGTCTCTACAGGCTGGATTGTTCGTAGCTGTTCTTTGACTATAGCAATCCACGCCATGCCTGCAGCTTGCTCATCTTCCGGTAGTTTTAAAAAAATCGTTCTCATTGTTTTGAGATAGATCTTTAGGCGAATAAGCGATGCAAGTTCCTTGCTTTCTTTCAATGCAATTTCAAGTTGTCTTTCGCGATCGGAAGCGATGCTTTCATTGAATTCACGCACGTATTTTTTGCGTTCGTATTCGCGATCTCTGATTTCTCGCTGTTTAGTCTCTTCAATTTGATCGTCTAGTTTTTTGACGACATACGCAATGATATTTTCTATCTGATGATCAAGTCTCAAACCAGCGTCTTTAAACGACTTTTGAGTGTATGAACTCCATCCAAAATTTACACAAAGAATGTTCTGGGGAACTTCAATTTTTTCTGAATCCCATGCATAGTTGTGTATTTGTTTTTCTATCTTGCTAAGGGTGGGTGTACGGCTTACTTTTGTATATGGTTCTCTGAACTGAAATTGAAGCCTTTCACCATCCTTGACGGCATGCATTGTTGAGCCTGTTCGGTCATGAAATTCGAAATGAATCTCTATACCTTTTTGTTCAAGACGTTCAAAAATTTCATCGGCAATACAAACAGCACGAATTGCGTTTCTGGCTGTTGCGTATAGAGGAAAGCCTTGCCGAGACGCTCGAAAATATGAAAATGAAAAGATGTGAGTCGGCGGAAAACTAGGCGGTTTATCTTTGATTGAGTCAAACTTCACTATGTTTTGTTTTTTCTCTATCTCAATCACGAACTCTTTTATTTCTTCGTAAGCGATGATGCAGCGTTCGTGCTTCAGTTGATCAGGCTTGCGAACCTCAGTTGCAGGAGGACTCAGTGCCAATTTCTTGTTCGCTTTTTTAGCATCTGATCGCTCTCGATTCAGCTGGATTTTGTAATCGTCGTTGATCTTAATGATGGGATTTAAATCACCGTTAGGTAATTCAGGTCTTGGATCTTCTTTGCCAAATTGTTTGCGAGTCCAGTGACCTTGAAGGGGAAGGGGGATCTGATGCTTGACGCAAATCTTTCTCAGTCCAACATCACTAAGTTCGAATTGCTTGGAGAGTTTGGTCATGGGCATTGACCAGACCAATTCGAAAAGTTCCTGTCTTGATTTTTCCATCGCTGGGCTCCATAGAAGTTACAGCGAAAACTCTATACACTTTGGTTGGTGTTGTGACTTGTGAGCGGGTACGGTGAGAGTTCAAATCACACAAGCGTAAAGACTCTTTACGCTTGATGTCCTATAAGTTCTAAAATTGTATAAAAAGTAGAACCTTATAATTCATCACTATACTACAACTATACTACTTTGGCCCCGGAGCGATGTGCTAACTTGTTGATTTTAAACAGGAAAATGGTAATTTGCCGGAGTCTTCACACTGTGGGGGTCGCAGGTTCGAAACCTGCACCGCCCACCATTTACTTGGTGGCAAAGCAAACAAGCAAGCACCTAGACTTTTGTCCCGGTGCTTTTTTTGTGTCTATCGCTTGTGTGGCGTGGCGCACTGCTTTTGAAAGCAGGGCGCCGCGATCAGGCCTGGCAGCTTGCAGCACAATGGCCGCTACCAAACCTGCCATCAGCCCACCATGTCCTCGCAAGCCATTCCCACAATTTCTGCGGCTGATTTGTTGTCAGGTGCGTTGCAGCATCAAAGCGCTGCGGACCAAGCTATCGCCATGGCCGCACGCGATACCGGCTTTTTTCTGCTGGACGACTTACCCGCATGGGCGCATCTGGATGTGGCGCAGCGCCAAAATTTGTTACGCATTTTTTCGCTGCCGGAGTCGGCATTAAAGCGCCTGTGGCTGCGCAAATTTGAGGTCTCGCAGCCCAATATTTACCGGGGTTGGTTTCCTTTGCAAAACGGTTTTCCGACCTACAAAGAGGGCATAGACATCGGCCCGGATTTGGTCTGGCCCGAACTCGCGATGCTGCAGGGTGACCCCTTGCGCGAGCCCAGCCCATTGCCCTCGGAACATGACCTTCCGGGCTGGCGTTTTGCGGCGGCGCAGTACTACCAGGCTATGCACTGGCTCAGCGCCGCCATCATGCAAAGTCTGGCGCGCGGTTTGGGTTTGCCGCAGCACCGTTTTGATGCTGCTTTTGAGCAAGGCATTTCTACGCTGCGCTTTATCCGCTACCCGGTGCGCAGCGCAGCATCGTTGCAAGCAGTGGGTGACGAGGCGATGTGGGCCGAGCATGCGGGCCAGCGCTATTACCTGACCGGCAGGCCGCATGCCGACACCGGCTTTTTAACGCTGCTGGCGCAAAATGGCGTGGGTGGTTTGCAGGCCCGCCATCGCGACGGGCATTGGTTGGACATCGCGCCCACCGAAGGCACTTTGGCGGTCAATTTTGGCAAGGTGCTGCAGCGCTGGACGGCGGGGCGGGTGCAGGCCACGGTACACCGCGTGCTCGGTTACGGGCAGGAGCGTTTTTCCATTCCCTATTTTTACGAGCCGCGCGCCGATGCGGTCATCGCGCCACTAGACTTACCTGGTGAAGAGGCCTTTGAACCCTTTTACTATGGCGACCACTTGTGGGAAACCATCACCACCCAAAACCTAGAGTTTCGCGGCATCGGCCATTTGCGCCAGCCTATGGGGCCGCCGGCCACGCCGCGCGCCTAGGTATCGCATTTAACGGTTTGCATTTAAGCGCGCCAAGCCTGCACTTCACGCCATAGCCGACACCTGCACCGGCACCCCGCTAAGCACCGCATTGCCCGACAGCGGGTCGCGCGCGCTGTCGCTCAGCAAGGCGTTGAGATTGATACCAGGTCGGCGCGCAGCCACCTGCATTTGGCTACCTGGCAGGTCATGGCCCCAGCCGTGCGGCAGGCTGACGACGCCGGGCATCATGTCTTCGCTGATGTCCACCGGCGCGCTCAGCGTGGTGCCTTGGGCGCTGAGTTGGGCTAAGGCGCCTCGCGCCAGGCCCAAGCGGGCAGCGTCTTGCGGATGTATCAGCAAAGTGCAGCGCTCGCGGCCTTTGGCCAGCACGGGCAGGTTGTGCATCCAGCTATTGCCCGAGCGTACGTCACGCCGCCCTATCAAGAGCATGCCGTCGGGCGCCGTGTCCAACGCCGCCTCCACATGCGCCAAGGCGGCCAGCACCATGGGCGGCGCCAGTTCGATCTTGCCCGAGGGCGTGCGCAGCATCTCGGGCATGCGGCTTTGCAAAGCGCCTAGGTCGATGCCACCGGGTGCGGCCTTCACTTGATCGAGCGTCAGACCATACGGCCCGGCGCGCAGTGCTTGGTCGATGAGTGCTTCGGGCCCTTGCTCTGGGCCTGCAAGCGGCGCCTCGGGTTTGCCTTGGATGATGTCGGCCAGGTGCAGCAAGGTTTGCCACTCTTCGGGCTGTCCTGGCGGTTTGGGAAACACCGCCTCACTAAAGCGCGCATGGTTGCGGTAAGAAAACTGCGGGAAAGCGATGTCGTAATGCACATCCTCCAGCGGCGAGAGGCCGGGCAAGATGACGTCCGCATGGCGGCTGGTCTCGTTGAGGTAAATGTCCAAGCTCAGCATGAAGGACAAAGACGACAGGGCCTTGGCGATGCGCGGCCCCTGGGGTGTGGAGAGCACCGGGTTGGAGCCAATGCAAATCAAAGCCTTGATCTGGCCGGGGCCGGGTGTTTCGATTTCTTCGGCCAGGCAGGTGATGGGAAATTCGCCAAACACTTCGGGCGCCTTAGACACACGGCTGTGGCGCCTGCCGGTGATCACGCCACGCCCCTGGCCCGGTGTGCCGGTGGTGTTCACCGCAAAGGCCGCGGCTTTGGTAAACATGGCGCCGCCTTCACGGTCCAGGTTGCCGGTCAGCACATTGAGCACATCGACCAGCCAGCTATTGATAGTGCCAAAGCGCTGGGTGCAGGTGCCAATGCGGCCATAGACCACGGCGCGCGTGGCTTGGGCCAGTTCGCGGGCAATGCCGCGCTGCGTTGCCGCATCGATACCGCAGCCTGGCGCCATGCGTTCCGGGTTGAAGGGCTGCACCGCTTCACGCAGCGCATTCAGGCCCGCAAGATGCGGCTCCAGCTGGCCCAGGCGCACCCAATTTTCTGCCAACAAGGTGTGCACCAAGCCGAGCAAAAAGAAGGCATCGCCACCGGGTTTGATAGGCAAGTGCATGTCCGCCTGCGCTGCGGTTTCGGTGCGGCGTGGGTCCACCACCACGATGCGTCCGCCGCGCTCGCGCATGGCGCGCGCCTTACCCCGGTAATCAGGCACAGTCCACAAGCTGCCGTTGCTGACCATGGGGTTGGCGCCCAATATCAGCATGAAATCAGTACGCTCGATATCGGGCACTGCGATTGCATTCCAGTCCCCAAACATCAGGCCGCTGCTAAGCTGCTTGGGTATCTGGTCCAGCGAAGAAGCAGAAAAAATATTGCGGGTGCCGATGGCGCGCACCAGGCGCGGAAAGTAGGCCAAGAGCCCGATCTTGTGCGCTACCGGGTTGCCCACGATGCAGCCCACGGTGTCGCTGCCATGCGCTTCAATCAGCGGCGGCAAGCGCTTGTGGATTTCGGCAAAAGCTTCGTCCCAACTCGCTTCTACAAATTGGCCATCGCGTTTGATCAGCGGCGTGCGCAGGCGGTCTGGGTCTTCATGCAGGTCTTTGAGCGACACGCCTTTGGGGCAGATATAGCCGTGGCTAAACACATCATGCTCGGCGCCGCGAATGCTGATAATTTTTTCGCCTTGGGTGCGCACATCCAGCCCGCAACAGGCTTCGCACAAAGGGCAAATGCGGTAATGGCTTTGTTCGGTTGCGGATGTCGATTGCGTCATAGTGTCGGCCTGTGGTGTTGCGCGCGATTGTCGGCGCATCCGCTTTAGGCCGTGCGTCCACTAGGCGACAAATGCAGCGCCTGGAAAAAAGTCCTGGCAAAAACCCTCACCCCTAGAATGGCCCGATGAACCGCACCACGCAAATTCTGCTCAACTTGGCCCATGCGCTGGACCATTTGTTCTTGCTGATTTTTGCCGCTGCCGTGGGCGCGATTGCCAAGGACTTTGGCCTGGCGCGCTGGGAAGACATGATGCCTTACACCACCGGCGCTTTTGTGCTGTTTGGCCTGGGCTCGGTGCCTTCGGGGCGCTTGGGCGATTTGTGGGGCCGGCGCCGCATGATGCTGGTATTCTTCTTTGGTATGGGCCTGTCCGCGCTAGCCGTAGCCTGCACCCGCACACCCACCGAGATGGCGATTGCTTTGGTGGTGATGGGCGCTTTTTCTTCGATTTACCACCCGGTCGGTATTCCCATGCTGGTGCAAAGCGCGGCGCGGCCCGGCTGGACTATTGGTGTGAATGGGCTGGCGGGTAATTTGGGCATTGCCACGGCAGCTTTGTCCACCGGTTTTCTGGTGGAGCATTTCGGCTGGCGGGTTGCCTTTGTGGTGCCTGCGCTGGTGTGCATGGGCTTGGGCCTGCTGTTTGCCTGGCAAGCGCCCGCGGAATCGGCCACCCCCGCACGCAGCCGCGCTGCCAGCGTGACCATGCCCAAGAGCCTGGTGCTGCGCACTTTTCTGGTGATGGTGATTACCGCCACCACAACCAGCTTGTTGTTCAACTTCACCACGAATGGCAATGCCCAATTGCTGGCTGATCGATTGCAAGGCTTGGTCAGCGACCCTTCCACATTAGGGCTGTTGTTGGCAGCGGTCTATGCCATTGGATCGCTGGCACAACTCGTGGTCGGGCGCTTGCTAGACCGGGTGGCGGTCAAGCCTTTGTTTGTGGGCATTTTGATTTTGCAATGTCTAGCCTTTGCCGTAGCCTCACAAACCAGTGGCTGGCAGTGGTATCTGGCCGCCATCGGCTACATGGTGATGGTGTTTGCCGCCATACCGTTTAGCGACGCCATGGTGGTGCGCTATATTGATGACTCTATGCGCTCGCGCGTCAGCGGCACGCGCATTGCAATTTCCTTTGGTATCAGCTCGATGGCGGTGTATTTACTCGGGCCATTGGTCAAAGCGGCGGGCTTTGGTACCTTGATGACCTTGATGGCCTGCATCGCGGCCACCGGCGTGCTGGCGGTGCTGTGGCTGCCCGGCCAGGAAAGCATACGCCGGGCGCAGGCTTTGGCGCAAACGCCCGCCGCAGGCTAAGCATGCTGGCCTTGGTGATGGTTTGCCCCGAGGAAAGGACTGCATAAGTCTGTTATCGCGAGGAGCGCAGCGACGCGGCGATCCATGCGTGGTGGATCGGCAAGCAAAAATGGATTGCTTCGCTGCGCTAGCAATGACGGATTTGGACTTTTGCCGAGCTTCCCCAGCGCATCATGCGACGCTGGTAATAGCGGTATATTTGCGCCCAAGCCATGGCGCAGGCCATGCGCGCACACCAGGGGAAATACAGTGGTTCCAGCAATTGTGATTTTGATTATTCTGGCTGCCGGTGGTGGCGCATGGTTGGGCTATCGCGCGGGCTACCGGCGCGGCTGGGCCGCCCGTGATGGGCAGGGCCCGCAGGACGGGCCGGCCTGATGGCTGCGCCTGCCACCATCCTGACGCGCACGGCCGGTAAACGACACGGCCCAATTACCCGTGTGTTCAGTCCGGGCGATCTGGGCGAGTTGCTCAAGCCTTTTGTGTTTTTGGATTACCTGGAAGCGCCGGGTGGCGAGGGGCCTAATTTTGGTTTTCATCCGCATTCCGGCATTGCCACGCTGACCTTTCCTTTGAGCTTTGACATTGAGCATGAAACTTCGCAAGGCCAAATTGACCGCGTACGGCGCGGCGGCATCGAATGGATGATGGCCGGCGGTGGTATTTGGCACCGCGCCAAGCCGCTGGGCGAAGAGGCGATTCGCGGGTTTCAAATTTGGTTCTCCATGCCGCCCTCGCATGAAAACGCAGAACCTTCTGCGCTGTTTATCCAACCGGAAAACGTGCCGGTATCCGGCCCGGTGACCGTGCTGCTGGGCAGCTATGGCGAGGCGCGCAGTGCGATTCCCGCGCCTTTTGACGCCAATTACCTGTGGGTGCAATTGCGCGATGGGGAGCGCTGGACCTACACGCTTCCTGCCGGGCACACGCTGGCCTGGGTGTTTGCCCAGCAGGGGCGCTTGGAAGTGGCAGGCCAGACGCTGGAGCGCGAAGCGGCGGTCTTTGCCGACGGCGCCAGCGAAATTGTGTTTTGCGCCCAGGGCGACTGTGCATTTCTGTTGGGCTCTGCTGTGCGGCACCCCTATCCTTTGGTGCTTGGTTCGCACTCTGTGCATACCGCGCGCGAGGCCTTGCAGCGCGGCACGCAGCGCATTGCGCAACTGCGGCCGCTGTAGCAGGGCAGGCCATAGGCGATGAGCAGGTCTTTGCGAGGCCGTAGGCCCTGGGCCGCGGCAATCCATCGCTTCAGGGCTGAATGGATCAGCTCTCGCTGCGCTTGGCGCAACGGCGAACTGATGCAGACGGGAATTAATGTTTGGGCAGCATCCCTTCGCGCGCCAGCTTCACCGGAAACTCGGCGCGAATCTGCGCGTCCATCTCGGGCGAAATATGCGACGGGAAGTGACCGTCAAGAATGACTTGAAGCTTTTTGGACGCAGTTTCCACGATGGTCGGGCGCCCCGCTTCAGTCCATTGGTTGGGGCTGGCGCGGTTGGCCACTTGGGGGTACAGATAGTCTTTTTGCATCAGTTGCAAAGTCTGCGGAGCACCTAGGTAATGGCCGGGGCCGTTCAGGCAAACGTCGCGGATGGTGTCCAGGGACAAAGTTTCGTCATTCACTTCAATACCGCGAATCGTGCGTTGCACTGCGCCGATGATGTCGTTGTCGATGAGCAGGCTCTCCAGCGAGAAGCCCAACAAGCTGGCCAGCATGCCGGCCGATTCATAAATCAGGTTGGCACCGGCATTGCCTACCAGCGCGTGGTTGTAGGCCTTTTCAAAACCGGCTTGGGCATCGGGCAGTTTGGAGTCGCACATGCCCGAGGCGGTGGCGCCTGTCAGGTCGTAGAAGCGTGCCATTTGCGCGCTGGCGGCGGACAACAGCGCTTGCTCCGGGCTGCCGCCGGACATCGCGCCGGTACGCAAGTCCGACACAAAACACCAGGTACCGAACATGGCAGGTGCTTTGGGCTTGACGGCATTGACATACACCAAGCCAGCCAGGCATTCAGCGGTTTCTTGCACCAGCGCGGTCGCCAAGGAGGCGGGTGCCGTAGCACCGGCTTGACCTGCCGAAAGCAGCAACACCGGCATACCGCCGCGCACCGCCACTTCCAGGCATTTGCATGCGTCGTAGGCAAACTTCATGGGCGGCACGACAAAGCAGTTGGACTGGCTGACAAAGGGGCGCGCGCGCCACTTGTCTTCGCCACCGGCGATGATGTGCAGCATCTTGAGCGTCTCTTCCAAATGCTCAGGCGATACCCAGCTGGAGCCCACGTGTTTCGTAGTGCCGCTGACGCTGGCGTAGGTGGTGTTGAAGTCCATCTCACGCGGCAAATCCAGGTCGCGGCACACCACCGAGCGCTGGAAAAAGTGGATGTGCTCCAGCGTGTCCACCACGCGGGCGATGTTGTACAGGTCTTGGGTGGTGGAGTCGCGGTAATCGCCGGTATACGGGTCCACCATGCTGACCGCCGCGCCTGCGGTACCGAAATACACCTTGCTGCCCCATGGCTCCATATCGTGCTTAGGGTCTTGCCCGTGCAGCACAAAGTGGCGTGCGGCGTTGGCCACGGTGTCTTCAATCAGCGCGCGGGGGAACAGCAAGCGGCCTGTGTCGGTGAGCTTGGCACCGGCTTTGGTCATCAGCTCGATACCGCTTTCGGGCGCATCGGCCAGGCCAATGTTCTCCAGTGCGTCCAAGGCGGCGTTATGGATTTTGACCACATCGGCATCGCTGAGCGCTTTGTAGGCGCCGCCATTCATGCCGGGGCGCACGGGGCGCAGGCTGTCGGGCAGAGGCGCAGAGCGAGCAGCGCGGCGGGCATCGCGGGCACCGCCACGGGGGTTGGTTTTCTCAAGAATTGCGCTCATGGGGTACCTCGGTTAAATGCCTGTGATTCGGTTTGTCTATCTGTGTGGTGAGCAGCTAGGGCTCAGGCGCGCAGACGTTCGTTTTTCGGGTCGTACAAAGGCTCCGCGTGCACGGTGGCACTGCGCATCGTGCCCAGCACATTGACTTGCAGCTTGGTACCGGGCGTAGCCTTATCGGCTTTGACGTAGGCCAGGGCCACGCTCTTCTTTAAGGTGTGGCTCCACACGCCCGAGGTCGTCAAACCCACGTTGTGTTCGCCATCAAACACTTGTGCGCAGTACGGGCTCTCGGCGTCGCCGTCTTCATCAAATATCAGCGGTACAAAACGTTGCGCGGCGCCGCGTGCATGTTCGGCGACCAGAGCGGCTTTGCCGATGAAGTCGGCCTTGTTGACATCCACAAAACGGTCTAGCGAGGCCTCCAGTGGCGTGTAGCCGCTTTCCAGGTCGCTTTTCCAGCCACGGTAGCATTTGTCAACGCGCAAGCTGTCCATGGCGTAGAGGCCAAAGTCGCGGATATCGTGGGCCGCGCCCGCAGCCCAGATGGCAGCGTACAAGGTCGGCAGTTGCTCGACCGGTGCGTGCAATTCCCAGCCCAGTTCGCCCACGTAGTTGACACGCATCGCCAGGCAGCGGCCTGCTACGGTTTCGATGTATTGCGCCGTGAGCCAAGGGAAACTGGCATTCGACAAATCCGCCTTGGTGACTTGTCCCAGCACATCGCGCGCACGCGGCCCGGCGATGATCAGGGTGCCGAAATCGGCGGTGACATCGGTCACGCTAATCGGGCTGCCCTCGGGCAAGCCTTGGCGCAGCAAGTCCATGTCATGCGTGGCAGCAATGGCCGCGCTGATGATGTAGAAATGGTCTTCGCCCAAGCGCGTGATGGTGAACTCGCTCCATAGTTTGCCGGTGGGCGTGAGCGCATAGGCTAGCGACACGCGGCCTTGCGAAGGCAGCTTAGAGCAAGATAAATAATCCAGGTGCTTGGATGCGCCCGGGCCTTTGAGTTCGTATTTGGTAAAGCCTGGCAGATCCAAAATGCCTACGCGCTCGCGCACGGCTTTGACTTCTTCGGCCACCGCGCCATGCCACACGTTTTCGCGGCGGAAAGAATGCGTGTCAGCGGGTATGTCGCCCTTCAAATCTAAATACACCGCGCGCTCCCAGCCGCCACGTGCGCCGAAGCGGGCGCCCTTGGCCCTGAGGGTTTCGTACAAAGGCGAGGTGCGCAGCGGGCGTCCAGCGGGCCGCTCTTCATACGGGAAGGACGATGCGTATTCGTTTTGGTACACCTCGATGGCCTTGGCCACGGTGTATTCGGTAGTGGCGTAGTCGCCGTAGCGGCGACGGTCCAGCGACCACAAGTCCCATTCCGTTTGGCCGTGTACCACCCATTCGGCCAATGCTTTACCAGCGCCGCCGCCTTGGGTAATGCCAAAGCTAAAGGTATTGCAATGAAAGAAGTTACGCAAGCCCGGCTCGGGGCCAATGTAGGGGTTACCGTCGGGCGAGTAAGGGATGGGGCCGTTCACACCGCGCTTGATGCCGGCGCGCGACAGTGCGGGCACGCGGGCCATGGCGTCTTCGATATATTTTTCCAGGCGCTCGAAATCGTCGTTCCACAACTGGTTGGCGAAGTCGTCGGGCATGCCGTCCAGCCACATCGGCGTGGCCTTCCATTCATACGGCCCGAGGATGAAGCCTTCGCGTTCCTGGCGCAGGTAATACGAGGTATCCGGGTCGCGCAACAGCGGCAGGCGCGCGTCGCCGCGGGAAGTCAGTTCGGGTACGTCTTCGGTTACCAGGTATTGGTGCGACATCACGACGATAGGCAAATGGCGTCCCACCATGGCCATCACTTCACCAGCGCGAAAGCCTGCCGCGTTAACGATGATCTCGGCGGTGATTTCGCCCTTATCCGTGGTGACTAGCCATTCGCCATTAGGCTTTTGGGCCAGCGCAGTGACGCGGGTGTGGCGGCGGATGGTGCCGCCCAGTAACCGCGCTTCGCGCGCCAAGGCTTGTGTCAATTGCGAGGGGTCGATATCGCCATCGAGCGGGTCCCACAGCGCGCCTTGCAAGTCGTGGGTTTCAATCAGCGGGTAGCGGTTCTTCAGATCCGAGGGCGAGAGGATTTCATACTCCAGACCATTGGCCTTGGCCATGCTTTTGGCATGGTGGAACTCGTCCATCCGGTTGCGCCCGTGGGCCAGGCGCACCGAACCGGTCAGGTGGTAATTAATGGGGTTTTCAGCCGATGCGGCCAGCTTGCGGTACAGGGCTGCGGAATACTTTTGCAGCTTCAAAATACTCCAGCTGCTGGAGAACGTGGGCAGGTTGCCCGCCGCATGCCAGGTGGAGCCCGAAGTCAACTCGTCGCGCTCCAAAAGCAGGGCGTCTTTCACCCCTAAAGCGGCCAGGTGGTACAGGCAACTGCAGCCCACCACTCCACCCCCAATTACAACGACGCGCGCATGTTCTGTCATGAATCAAGCTCCGAAGACGGTCTCACACCATGGCCAAGGGTCACAATGCACCTTGACGCGAATTTTTTTGGATTGTAGGCATAAAAATTAAAATTTAGCGCGAATTTTTTACACTAAAATAATTTTCGACAGTTTTTTTACTTACGGGGGTCGTATGGATCTACCTAATCAGGCCAGTGTGGTCATTGTGGGCGGCGGCATCGTCGGATGCAGCTTGGCGTATCACCTGACATTGCGCGGGTGCCGGGACGTGGTGCTGCTCGAACGCAAGCAACTCACCTGCGGCACGACCTGGCACGCAGCCGGGCTGGTCGGCCAATTACGCGCCACCTACAACCTGACGCGCCTGGCGCAGTACACCACTAATTTATACGCCTCGCTAGAGCAGGAAACCGGGCAGGCTACCGGCTTTCGGCAAACGGGCTCGATTGCCATTGCCACGCACCAAGCGCGCTTTGAAGAACTCAAGCGCGGCGCGTCCATGGCCAAGTGCTTTGGTCTGGAAGTGCAAACCCTCACGCCTTCAGAAATCGCCAGCATGTGGCCCGGCGTTACCGTGTCCGACGTTGTAGGCGGCGTGTACCTGCCCAAAGACGGGCGCACCAACCCCATCGACACCACGCAAGCACTGGCCAAAGGTGCCAAGAGCCGTGGCGCGCGCATTTTTGAAAATTGCGCGGCCCAGGAAATTTTGGTTGAAAACGGCAAAGCCGTGGGCGTGCGCACCGAGTTCGGCACTATTCGCGCCGACATGGTGGTCAACTGCGCCGGTATGTGGGCGCATGAACTGGGCGCCAAAGCCGGCACCACCGTGCCGCTGCATGCCGCCGAACATTTCTACATCGTGACCGAGCCCATGGAAGGCTTGCACTCCAATTTGCCAGTGCTGCGCGACCCGGATGGCTGCGCTTACTTTAAAGAAGACGCGGGCAAGCTGCTGGTCGGATGGTTTGAGCCGGTGGCCAAGCCCTGGGGCATGAAAGGCATCCCCGAGACCTTTAGCTTTGAATCCCTGCCCGACGATTTGGAGCACATCGAGCCGCTGCTGGCCGCTGCCATGCACCGCACCCCGGCGCTGGAAAAAACCGGCATCAATTTGTTCTTTAACGGCCCCGAAAGCTTTACCCCGGACGACCGCTATTTGCTGGGCGAAACGCCCGAAGTGCGCAATTTGTTTGTGGCCGCAGGCTTTAACTCCATCGGCATTCAGTCGGCCGGTGGCGCAGGCAAAGTACTGGCCGACTGGATGCTGGACGGCCATCCGCCCATGGATTTGTGGGACGTGGATATCCGCCGCGTCATGCCCTTCCAACGCAACCGCAGCTATTTGCGCGACCGCACCGTCGAATCGCTGGGTTTGCTTTACGCCATGCACTGGCCCTTCCGCCAGCCCGAAACGGCGCGCGGCGTGCGCCGCTCTATCTTGCACGACCGCCTGGCCGCGCACGGCGCCTGCTTTGGCGAAACGGCTGGCTGGGAGCGGCCCAATTGGTACGCGCCCGCAGGCGTCAAAGCCGAATACGCATACAGCTACGGCCGCCAAAACTGGTTTGACTACTCGGCCGCTGAGCACCAAGCGGTGCGTAATGCAGTGGGTATTTTTGACCAGTCCTCGTTTGCCAAATTTGTAGTGCAAGGCCCGGATGCCGAGGCCGTGCTCAACCGCATCAGCGCCAACAATATGTCGGTGCCTGTGGGCAAAGTGGTCTATACGCAGTGGCTTAATGAGCGCGGCGGCATCGAGGCTGATTTGACGGTCACGCGTGAAGCGCTAGACCGCTACCTGGTCGTCACCGCCGCCGCCACGCAAACGCGCGATTTCTCTTGGTTGCAGCGCAATATCCCCGCCGATGCGCGCGCTATGGCCATCGATGTGTCTTCCAGCATGGCGGTGCTGGGTGTGATGGGCCCGCGTTCGCGCGAGTTGCTCAGCCAGTTGACCGAAGCCGATATGTCCCCGGCGGCCTTCCCCTTTGGTACCTCGCAAATCATCGACCTGGGCTATGCCCGTGTGCGCGCCAGCCGCATAACCTATGTGGGCGAGCTGGGTTGGGAGTTGTACATCCCCACCGAATGCGCGCCCGGCGTGTTCGACGCGTTGATGCAAGCCGCGCCTTCGGTTGGAGGCCGTCTGGCTGGTTACCACGCGCTCAATTCGCTGCGCATGGAAAAAGGCTACCGCCATTGGGGCCACGACATCAGCGACGAAGACACGCCGCTGCAATCGGGCCTGGGCTTTGCCGTGGCCATGAAAAAGCCCGGCGGCTTTATCGGCCTGGAAGCATTGCAAGCGCAAAAAGAAGCCGGCCTCACGCGCCGCCTGGTGCAGTTTGCGCTAGACGATGCCACGCCTTTGCTGTATCACAATGAGCCTATTTGCCGGGACGGCGCCATCGTCGGGCGCATCAGCTCG
>CAJBBZ010000039.1 GCA_903951445.1 uncultured beta proteobacterium | reverse complement strand
CTCCGCGCAAAAGTAGAATGCGGGTTTTCCCGCGCGAGCGGGCGCCCAAGACTCGACAAGGACAACACCCGTGGCTGGACACAGTAAATGGGCCAATATTCAGCACCGCAAGGGCCGCCAGGACGAAAAGCGGGGCAAGATTTGGACACGCATCATCCGCGAAATTACCGTCGCCGCCCGTGCCAGCGGGGGCGATTTGGGCATGAACCCGCGTCTGCGCCTGGCCGTCGAGCGGGCCAAAGCGGCCAATATGCCGGCCGATCGCATCAAGTACAACATTGACAAGGCCACCGGCAACCAAGAAGGCGTGAGCTACGAGGAGATCCGCTACGAGGGCTACGGCATTGGCGGCGCGGCCATCCTGATCGACACCATGACCGATAACCGCGTGCGCACCGTGGCCGAGGTGCGCCATGCGCTGAACAAGCACGGAGGCAATATGGGCACCGAGGGCTCGGTGGTGTTTCAGTTCAAAAACTGCGGTCAGCTGATCTACGCGCCGGGTACCAACGAAGACAAAGTGATGGAAGCCGCCCTGGAGGCAGGTGCCGAAGACGTGCTCAGCCACGAGGATGGCGTGATCGAGGTCATCACGGCGGTGGGCGATTTTGAAGCGGTAAAAGCGGCGCTGGATGCGGCGGGTCTGGTGTGCGCCGAAGCGGTGGTCACCATGCGCGCGGAAAACACGGTAGAGCTGGGCGGCGAGGACGCGGCCCGTATGCAAAAACTGCTCGATGTGCTGGAAGACCTGGACGATGTGCAAGAAATTTTCCACAACGCCGATCTATGAACATTCTGGTCATCGGCGGCGGTGGCCGCGAACATGCTTTGGCCTGGAAGCTGGCCCAGTCGCCTAAAGTACAAATGGTCTATGTGGCACCCGGCAATGGCGGCACCGCGACCGACATACGCCTGAAAAACCTGCCGATCACCGACATCGTGCAACTGCGCCAGTGGGCCCAAGAACACAAGATTGAACTGACGGTGGTCGGCCCCGAAGGGCCTTTAGCGGCGGGGGTGGTGGACGAGTTTCGGGCGCATGGCCTGCGTATTTTTGGGCCTACGCAGGCGGCGGCGCAACTGGAAAGCTCTAAGGCTTTTTCCAAATCCTTCATGGCGCGCCACGGCATCCCCACGGCGCAGTTTGAAGTGTTTACCGACGTGGTGGCCGCGCACGCTTATGTGGATCGTATGGGCGCGCCTATCGTGGTCAAGGCCGATGGCCTGGCTGCGGGCAAGGGCGTGGTGGTCGCGACCAATTTGGCGCAGGCGCACGAGGCGGTGGATTACATGCTCAGCGGCAAGCCCTTTGGCAGTGCGCAAGAGGGGCAGGCGCGCGTGGTGATTGAAGAATTTTTGCAAGGCGAGGAAGCCAGCTTTATCGTCCTGTGCGATGGCCGCAACGTGCTGGCCTTGGCCAGCAGCCAAGACCACAAGCGCTTGCAAGACGGTGACCAAGGCCCCAACACCGGCGGAATGGGCGCTTATTCCCCCGCGCCGGTAGTCACGCCCAAAGTGCATGCCCGCGCCATGCAAGAAGTGATTTGGCCGACGATTCGCGGCATGGAAAAAGACGGCATTCCGTTTACTGGGTTTTTGTACGCCGGCCTGATGGTTAGCGCCGATGGCGCGGTGAAAACGCTGGAATTTAATTGCCGCATGGGCGACCCCGAAACCCAGCCCATCATGGCGCGTCTGAAAACCGATTTAGTCGATGTGCTTTGGGCCGCTACGGACAGCGGCCAGGGCTTGGCCGATATGCAATTGGACTGGGATAGGCGCATCGCCTTAGGCGTAGTACTAGCCGCGTTTGGCTACCCCGATAAGCCGCGTGCCGGCGACGCCATTACCGGTGTGCCACCCGAAGCGGCGGACCTGGTGGTCTTCCATGCGGGTACGCGCTTGCAGGACGATGTTTTGCAGACCAGCGGTGGCCGCGTGCTGTGCGTCACTGCGCTGGCGGACTCGGTGCGTTCGGCGCAAAGCCGGGCGTATGAGGCGGTGCGCAGCATCCATTTCGAAGGCATGCAGTGGCGCAGTGACATCGGTTTTCGGGCGGTCAAGCGTTAAAGGCCTGCGGGTAGTGCACCAGTGCGCTTGCTATCTGCTTAGGGTGAACTGGAGTCGCGTGCCTTTAGCGATGGCCGATTGCTTCACAATGCGTTACCGACGCGTGTGGCCGAAAAGCTTTGTTACAGCGCGAAGCGCTGCTGCTAAAAGTAAGCCCCTAAAGAGATATTGATACAGGAACCCAGACCATGCTTGCCGCTACCACCGAGAACGTCCGCCACTACCTGCTCGATCTGCAAGCGCGCCTGACCGGCGCGGTGTCGGCCATGGACGGTGGCAGCTTTGTGGTGGACCCCTGGAGCAAGCCCGCGGGCGAGACCCTGCAAGGCGACGGTATTACCCAAATATTGGAAGGTGGTCCGGTGTTTGAGCGCGCTGGGGTGGGTTTTTCGCATGTGCGCGGGCCGCGCCTGCCGCCTAGCGCCACCCAGCACCGGCCCGAGCTGGCCGGTTCGGGTTTTGAGGCCATCGGTGTGTCGCTGGTATTTCACCCCCGCAACCCGTATGCGCCCACGGTGCACATGAATGTGCGCATGCTGGCTGCCAAAGCGCCGGACGGCAGCCCGGTATGTTGGTTTGGTGGCGGCATGGATTTAACGCCGATCTATGGCTTTGAAGAAGACGCGGTGCATTTCCACCAAAGCTGCAAAACTGCTTTAGACCCGTTTGGCGCCGATAAATACCCGCGTTTTAAGACCTGGTGCGATGAGTATTTTTTCCTGAAGCACCGCAACGAGCCGCGCGGCGTTGGTGGGGTGTTTTTTGACGATTTTTCCGAGCTAGGTCAAGACGGCAGCTTTGCCATGCTGCGTGCGCTAGCCGATAGCTTTGTGATGGCTTATTTCCCTATCGTGCAGCGACGCAAAGACATGGATTACACCGAGCGCGAACGCGCTTTTCAGTTGTACCGGCGCGGGCGCTATGTGGAATTCAACTTGGTATGGGACCGGGGCACGCATTTCGGCTTGCAATCGGGCGGACGTACCGAGTCGATTTTGCTGTCCATGCCGCCGCAGGTGAGCTGGTCCTACCAACACCAGCCGGAACCAGGCAGCGCGGAGGCGGCTTTGTACGAGCAATTTCTGGTGCGGCGGGACTGGGTTTGAGCGCAGCCGAGCGCATCGGTGTTTTCGGTGGCGCATTTGACCCGCCGCATACCGGGCACCTGGCGCTGGCCAGGGCCGCGCTGGCGCAGCTGGATTTAACGCAGTTGCGCATCGTGCCCACTGGCCAGGCCTGGCACAAAGTGCGCGCACTGACGGACGCGGCGCACCGCCTGGAAATGTGCCGTTTGCTGTTTGCGCCGCTTGCCGATGTATGGGTCGATGACAGCGAAATACGCCGCGCAGGGCCGAGCTATACCGTGGACACCTTGGAGGTCTTGCAAGCCCAAAGGCCGGGCGCGCGGCTCATGCTCTTGCTAGGCCAAGACCAAGCGGCGGGCTTGCCACAGTGGCACCGGGCCGACGAATTAGCCCGGCTGGCTATAATTTGGGTCGCTGTCCGTACCGATGCGACGGGCCAAGTGGCCCCTCTGGACCCTGATTTGCGCACCCGGTTTTCCTTGCATACCCTGCCCATGGCGGCCCAAGCCGTCAGTTCCACCGACATTCGCGAGCGCATAGCCCGCCGCCATTCCACCCAAGCGCTGCTCACCGAGCCGGTGGCGCGCTATATTGCAGACCACCACCTTTACCCAACGCCCTGATGACCACTTCCCCCGCCAATAAGAAAAACGATATCCAGAAACTACAGCGCGCCATCGTCGATGGCCTGGAGGACGTGAAGGCGCAGGACATAGTGGTGTTTGATACCGAGGAACTCTCGGCCTTGTTTGAGCGGGTGATCGTGGCCTCGGGCACGTCCAACCGCCAGACCAAAGCCTTGGCCGCCAGCGTGCGTGATGCGGTGCGGGAAGCGGGCTTTTCCAAGCCGCGCATCGAAGGCGAGGGCAATGGCGAATGGATTATTGTGGACTGCGGCCAGGCGGTGGTGCACATCATGCAACCGAGTTTTCGCCAGTACTACAACCTGGAAGAGCTGTGGGGCGAAAAGCCGGTGCGCTTGAAACTCGGCGTAGCGAAACCGGCAGCGCCGCCCAAAGTGGTGGCCGAAGCGGCCAAGCCCAAAGCGCCGGCCACTTTGCGCCGTTCCAATGCAGCCAAGATCGGCGTGGCCGAAGCCTTTCCTTCCAAAGCCCAAGTGCGCAAAAACGAGGAAGCGGCTGCCAAGGCCGCCAAGAAGAGCGCGGTCGCCAAGTCGCCCGCGCGCAAGAGCGCTGCATCTGGCACTGCGCCCAAGCCCGCCGCCAAAACACCGGTACGCACCGTCGGCAAAGTGATCGTGCCTGCCAGCAGCACGCGGGCCAAACCTGCCGCGAAGAAAGCCGCGCCTAAGCGACCTGCGGCCAAGTCCGTACGCAAGGGCTGACGCGGCGGTGCGCCTGTACATCGTCGCGGTAGGGCAGCGGATGCCCGATTGGGCACAAACCGCCTGGGACGATTACGCCAAGCGCTTCCCGCATGAAATACGCATTGAGCTCAAAGCCGTTAAAACCGAGCCGCGCGGCTCCAAGACCCTGGACACTTTGTACGCCGCAGAGCGCGCGCGCATAGAAGCGGCGATCCCCAAAGGAACGCGCATCGTGGTGCTGGACGAACGCGGTAGCGCCTTGACCACGCTGGCCCTGGCGCAGCGCCTGAACGACTGGCAAAACAGCGGGGGCGATGTAGCGCTGGTGATCGGCGGGCCCGACGGCCTGGAGCCGGCGTTTCGCGCCAGCGCGCATGAGCGCATTCGCTTGTCTGACCTGACGCTGCCGCACGCCATGGCGCGGGTCTTGTTGATAGAGCAGTTATACCGTGCTTGGTCGGTCAATGCCAACCATCCCTACCATCGCGAATAATTTTTTACTTACGGTTTTGACCTATACCGCGCGCCATGACACCACCTTTTATTTACCTTGCCTCGCAAAGCCCTCGGCGCAGCCAATTGCTCGACCAGTTAGGCGTTGCGCACCAACTGCTGCTGCCCAGCGCGCAGGAAGATAGCGAGGCTTTGGAAATGGTATTACCTGGGGAAACGCCGCGCGACTATGTGCAGCGCGTTACCGTTCTGAAGCTGGGCGCAGCCTTGGTGCGATTGAAGCGCTTGGGCCTGCCGGACGCGCCGGTGTTATGTGCTGATACCACAGTCGCTCTGGGCGATGACATTTTGGGCAAACCCGCAGACGCGCAGGACGCGCAACGCATGCTGGCGCATTTATCGGGCCGCACGCACCAGGTGTTTACCGCAGTGGTGCTGGGCTGGGGCGGGCAGGTGGCACAGGCTTTCAGCGCATCCGATGTGGTGTTTGCTGCATTGGCACCGGAGGCCATAGCCCGCTATGCCGCAAGTGGCGAGCCTATGGGCAAGGCAGGCGCCTACGCGGTGCAGGGCAGGGCAGCGGCTTTTATCGAGCGGATTGACGGCAGTTATTCTGGCATCATGGGCTTGCCCTTGTTTGAAACCGCACGGCTGCTGCGTACCACGGGCGCTTGGGGATAAAGCGATGCAACAGGATATTTTGGTCAACTGGTCGCCACAGGAAACGCGGGTCGCCGTGATCGAGCACGGCGCGGTGCAAGAGCTGCATGTAGAGCGCACCTTGGAGCGTGGCTTAGTTGGTAATGTTTATATCGGCAAGGTCTCACGCGTGTTGCCGGGTATGCAGTCAGCCTTTATTGATATTGGGCTGGAGCGCGCTGCGTTTTTACATGTGGCCGATGTCTGGCACAAACCCGCCGAAGGCGAAACGCTCAGTGCTGCGCGCGCCAGCCAGGCGCTGGTGCCCATAGAGCGCCAGGTGTTTGAAGGCCAGGCCCTGATGGTGCAGGTGATTAAAGACCCGATGGGCACCAAAGGCGCGCGCCTGTCCACGCAAATTAGCGTGGCCGGGCGCATGCTGGTGTTTTTGCCCCAAGATGACCATATCGGCGTGTCGCAAAAAATACCGCTAGAGCAACGCGAAGCCTTGCGTCGCCGAGTGCAGGAGCTGGCCGGTGAGGCCGGTGGCGGCTATATTTTGCGCACCAATGCCGAAGATGCCAGCGACGCCGAGATTGCTGATGACATCGCCTATTTGCGCAAAGCTTGGGCGCGTATCAAAGAAGCCGGGCAACGCATGCCGCCGCCCAGTTTGTTGCACCAGGACTTGAATTTGCTGCAACGCGTGTTGCGCGATTTAGTGGGCGAGGCCACCCAGACCATTCGCGTCGATTCGCGTGAGCAGTTTGAATTACTGCATGCTTTTGGCAGCGAGTTCATGCCACAAGCGGCCAAAAAACTGCAGCACTACAAGGGCGAGCGCCCGATTTTTGATTTGTATTCGGTGGACGAGGAAATTGCCAAGGCGCTGGGACGGCGGGTGGATTTGAAATCTGGCGGCTATTTGATCGTGGACCAGACCGAGGCGTTGACTACCGTCGATGTGAATACCGGTGGCTATGTAGGTGCCCGCAATTTTGACGATACGATTTTTAAAACCAATCTGGAGGCGGCCCAGGCCTTGGCGCGGCAATTGCGCTTGCGTAATTTGGGTGGCATCATCGTGGCGGACTTTATAGACATGGCGCGCGAGGAACACCGCGAAGCGGTGTTGGCCGAATTTCGCAAACAGCTAGCACGCGACCGGGTGAAAACCATGGCGGGCGGTTTTTCGCAACTTGGTTTGGTGGAGTTGACACGCAAGCGCACGCGCGAATCGCTGGCGCATATGCTGTGCGAACCCTGCCCGTCGTGCCAAGGCAAAGGCATCGTCAAAACCGCGCGCAGCGTGGCCTATGACATATTCCGCGAAATTTTGCGTGAAGCGCGCCAGTTCAACCCGCAGGAGTTTCGCGTAGTGGCTGCGCCGCAGGTGATCGACCTTTTGCTCGACGAAGAAAGCCAGCATTTGGCTGGTTTGAGCGAGTTCATCGGCAAACCGGTGTCGTTGCAAGCCGAGGGTGCGATGGGGCAGGAGCAATACGATATTGTGTTGTTGTAAATAATTGATCAAGCCTGTATGCAGCAATATGCAATATTGACCTACCACCAGATTGAGATGGCACCGCCACCGCCGGCGACCTTTCGCAGTCTGTATGTGGCACCAGCGTCTTTTGCCAGGCAGATGCATTGGCTCAAAAGACTGGGCTACCGTGGTGTTTCCATGCGCGACCTAATGCCTTATTTGCGTGGTGAAAAGGTCGGTAAAGTGGTGGGCTTAACCTTTGACGATGGCTATTGCAATAACCTGCAGCACGCGCTGCCGGTTTTGCAAGTGCTTGGGTTTACTGCAACCTGTTACGTGATGAGCCAACTGTTGGGGAAAACCAATGTGTGGGATATTGAAAACGGCGTTAAGCCGGCTGACTTGATGACAGCAGCGCAGATAAGGCAATGGGGGCAATCCGGTATGGAAATCGGCGCGCACACTAAGACGCATTGCAAGTTACCGCATATGTCGGACGCGGATGCCGCGCGCGAGATATCCGACTGCAAGGAACAGTTGTGTCACGTGCTTGGTGGACCGGTGGAACACTTTTGCTATCCCTATGGCTTTTACGAAGCCCGTCATGCGGCTATGGCCCAAGACGCCGGCTACCAAAGCGCCACGACAACGCGGCGCGGAAAAGTACAACTGGGCGCGGATTTATTTCAGTTACACCGAATCCCAGTGGTGCGCTCGACTTATATGCCGCAGTTTTTGCTAAAGCTGCTTACCGATTATGAAAACGGGAAGGATGCCTAGGCCATGGCAATCCAGAAACCTGAAGGCGTCAAACCAAAAATAGCGATTCTTTCCCGCAATTTCAGCAAGGGCGCCGGTGGTGCGGAAAACTATGCGGTCAATTTGGCCCAGCAGTTAGCCGATGAATTTGAATTCCATGTCTTTTGCGAGCGATCTGACGTGGTGCATCCGGCCCTCACCATCCACCGTATGAGGCGCAATATCACGCGCCCGCGCTGGATTGCTTTGTGGTTATTTGCGTGGTGGTCGTGGCGTAAAACGCGGCAAGGCTTTGCGATCGTACATTCGCATGAGAATACCTGGCATGGAAATGTCCAGACGGCGCATGTGCGCCCTATGCGCTACAGCTTGTTTGCGCGGGCCTCATCGCCACTTGCCAAGTTGCTGGTTTACGTGAAAATTTTCACTAGTCCGCGCTTGCTGGCGCATTTGTGTTTGGAGCGTTTGCGCTTTGTTGGCGGAGGTCATAGGGTAATTGTTGCAGTAGCTCCAGTTCTGGCAGATCTTATCAAGACCACTTATGCAGTGGATCAGGCCTGCCTACGTTTAGTGCCGCCAGGCATCGATCTGCGTTTCGCTAGCGATACCGGTAGCCCACAAGTTTTGTCCAAGGCCAATGCCCGCAAGGCTTTGGGCCTGCCTTTAGAAAACTGGATTCTTTTGTTTGTTGGCCACAATTTTGAGAAAAAAGGGCTTCCGGCTGTATTGCGCAGTTTGTATTTGCTACCTGCTGATCTTGTATTGCTAGTTGTGGGTGGCAGTGCCAAGCAGGTGGACGCTTGGCGCCTGCGCTGTGCTCAGCGGCGTTTGGATGGACGGGTGGTATTTGCCGGTTCGCTGCCCGATGCTGCCATGGCTTTCACCGCAGCCGACTGCCTAGTGCATGCGACTCTCGACGACACTTTCGCGATGGTGGCTTTGGAGGCTATGGCGGTCAATGTGCCAGTGATACTAAGCGTGTCGCCATATTGTCTATACGCGGACACAGTGAGCATCGCTGGGGCTGCATGGATGCTGCAAGATCCGCACTCGGAACAGCAAATCATACAAGCTGTTACCAGCTTGCGTTCAGACCCAGTATTGCGCCACGCGCAAGTAGTTCGCGCTTCCGCTTTTGTTCAAATGCATGGGTGGTCGCAAGTGGCCAGGCAGCAAGCGCAAATTTACCGGGACTTGTATTCCACCAAAACTTGAACAGTTGAAGCGTTTGATCGGAGTTATCGCTTGAAAAGTACTATTTTGATTACCGGTGGTGCCGGGTTTATTGGTTCACATGCCGCTGTTGAATTGATGCAGGCCGATTGCAATGTCGTAGTTTTAGACAATTTGTGTAACAGCGATGCGGGCGTCATTGAGCGCTTGGAAACTATTTGCGGCAATGCACCGCAATTTGTGAATGGCGATATCCGTGACTCCGCGCTGCTAGATAAGGTATTTGCTCTCCACCCCATCACTGCCGTCATGCATTTTGCGGGACTCAAATCGGTGGGCGAATCTTGGCAACAAACCGCACATTATTTGGACAACAACGTGGGCGGTACAGCTTGTCTAGTGGCGGCCATGGAGCGTGCAGGTGTGCGCCGCTTGGTTTTTAGCTCGTCTGCGCCTGTTTATGGGCAACCCGACAGCGTCCCCACCCCAGAATTCGCCCCCTTGCGCACGACCAACCCCTATGGACGCAGCAAACTATTGTGTGAGGACGTGCTGCGCGAGTTGCAGATCGCGGACAGTCGCTGGCAAGTAGCCTTGCTGCTCTATTTCAACCCAGTGGGCGCACATGCCAGTGGGCTGATTGGTGAGAAGCTATCAGGTGTTCTCAATGATTTGATGCCCTATATCACCCAGGTGGCCGCATGTCGGCATCCGTATTTGCGTGTCTTTGGCGATGACTATCCCACTTTCAATGGCACCGGCGTGCCCGACTACATACACGTGGTCGACTTGGCCAAAGGCCATCTCGCGGCGCTGCGCGATCTGGCGCAAGCGGGCAAAGGCATCACCGTCAACTTGGGAACCGGCAGTGGCGTCAGCGTGCTGCAATTGGCGGTGGCTTTCACGCAGGCTACCGGTGTGCCAATTCCTTACCAAGTACTCCCCCGTCGTGCTGGCGATGTTGCAAGTTGTTATTCAGCAACTGATTTGGCGCTAAGTGCGCTGGGCTGGCGGGCACAGTTGTCGGTAGAGGCCATGTGTGCGGATGCTTGGCGCTGGGAGTGCTCACAAATGTCAGAAAGGCCTTTGCATGCTTAAGCAAGGCTTGTTGCAAGGTGCTGGACCTAAAAACATTCTGCTCTTAAAGTCCCACAGCATGGGCGTTGGGGACCTATTGCGAAGTTCCGCCGCCTGGGCGGCATTGAAAGCGCGGTGGCCAAGCGTGCGCTTGCATTTTTGTATGCTGAGCAACCATGAAGGTTATGTAGCCCAAGAGTTGATTGGGTCGCATCATTTGCTGAGCAGCGTACATTTCATCACCGCTAAATCGGGTAAGCCGGGGGGCAAGCCCCAACACAACATTCCGTTGAAAGAGTTAATGTCGCGCATCAGCCGCAGCCTCGGCGATCAGCCGCTGGATTTAGTGATTGATTGTGAAATGGCGGGTATTCGAACTTCGCTCATCTCCCGTCGCATTGCGAAGTTGAAGTCTGCCGTCTCCGTTGGCGTTGCCCAATTTCCCCTACGCAGCATTTTTTATGACATCAGTGCCCCATCGAGCCGCGCGTACCAACAAACAAACGGCTTATCTAAACCCATGGATTACACCGAACGGGATTTTGTAGCCCTGGCCGCACTGGGTATTGAACGCTCGGGAATACCCATCAACTTGCGGCTTTCACCCAAGGGGCTAGCTTGGAAACAAGGCGCCGGCCTGCATGCTGTACCGGGACGTAAACTGGTAGTTTTGAATATTGGATGTGGTACCGCAGACGCATTGATCAAGCGTCCAGCCATGCCCGAACTCCTTGCAAGCTTCATGGCGCTCTGCGAAGCGATACCACTGGATATCCACTTAATCGGCGCAGCTTTCGAAAAGGACGTCAACACCGCGTTTATTCAACAGCTCTCAGAAAACCTGGCGCAGCGCAAACTTGCATGTGGTCTCAAAAACTGGGCGGGGCAACTTTCCATTGAGGAGTCTGCTGCTTTGCTTGATTGCGCGGATTTGGTCGTTTCAAGTGACTCTGGGCCGTACCACATGGCAGTCGCATTGGGCGTACCGACGCTTTGTTGGTTTAATTTCCAAAATCCGTCCGCGGTACACTTACAAACCAAAGTCAATTGCATGATCCGACCAAGCGCGCAAGAATTTTGTGCCAGTTCGATTGCTTTACTTAGCTTTGGCTTAGGCGAATAAATTCCAAATAAGCACCGCCTTTTTCCATGAGTTCTTCATGGGTTCCCTGCTGCAAAATGCGCCCGCGCCCTAAAACGTAAATACAGTCTGCATCTTTGATGGTTGATAGCCTATGCGCTATGGCGATCGTCGTGCGCCCACGCATGGCTGTGCGCAGCGACGCCTGCACCAGGCTGTCGGTATCCGTATCCAGTGCAGAGGTCGCCTCATCCAAAATCAAGATGGGCGCGTCTTTGTAGATGGCCCTTGCTATCGCCAAACGCTGACGCTCGCCACCGGACAGAATACCCGCGTTATGTCCGAGAACAGTGTCTAGTCCTAGGGGTAATTCTTGAATGCGTTCGGCTAAGTTCGCTGCTTGCAACGCCTCTAGTGCACGGTCTCTATCGACCGGCTGACCTAGCGCGATATTGTTTAGAACGGTGTCATGGAACATCACGACGTTTTGACCCACTAAGGCAAATTGGCTTCGCAGCTCGGGCAAGCTCCATTCCTTGATATCAACTCGGTCCAAGTGGACAGCCCCTGCACTACTTCCCACAAAACGGGGAAGCAGGTTGGCCAAGGTGGTTTTCCCCGAGCCAGACAGACCAACCAGTGCGATAAATTGACCAGGCGAAACATGCAAACTGACGTTATCCAAAGCGGCCTCTGACGCGCCGGGATAGTGCACGCTAACTTGTTGGAAATCGATCTGGCCCGCTGCTCGCGGCGATGCAAATTCACCCCCGGTTTCACCCTGAACGTTCTCAACCAGGTCAATCGCCCGCTCTGCTGCGACGATGCCGCGGGTTATGGTACTCGAAACATCGGACAAATGCTTGATCGGCGCGATCATCATCAACATGGCCGTCACAAATCCGACAAACCCGCCCGCTGATAAATGGTTGGTCTGACTTTGCAGTACGGCGATGGTGATAACGGTTGAAAGCGCAATAGAGCCAAATAGGTTGGTGATGGGTGCGACTGCAGAGCCGGCGATGGCCGATTGCATCGCGACGCGACGTAAGGCGCCGTTAACACCTTCAAACCTTTTTTTCTGCTGTTCTTGTGCGTTCTGGATCCGAATTTCTTTATGGGCCAAAACACTCTCTTCGACGGTATACGCGAGTTCATCTACCATGCGTTGCTGGGTTTTGGTGAGGTTATAGACGCGTTTGGAGATCGCACGCATGGTAATGGCCACAACCGGGAAAACGAGCATGACAATAAGCGACAGCTGCCAATTGAGGTAAACCAAAAAGCCCCCCAATGCCAGCAGCGTTAGGCTGTCTTTAACGACTGTTATGACCGATTGAAGCAGCAGCACGGCGCCATTGGTTGCCTCATACACAACAGTGTTCGCTAGCGATGTGGCTGCCTTATCGCGAAAAAGACGCAAATCCGCGAAGCTGATACTGGCAAACATCTCGGTCCGCAAATTTTCTAAATTGGTCTGCGCAATCTTGGCCAAAGCCACATCAGCCAAATAAGAGGCTAATGAACGCAGCATGAAAAGTCCGATCACCGCGGTAGGAATCATCCACAAAGGCAGCGTCTTGGAGTTGAAGCCTTGATCAAGAAGGGGCTTGAGCAGGGCCGGAATAGCAGGCTCTAACGCAGCTCCCAAAATGACCGATCCAGCCAATGTCACCCAAGCATAGTAGGGCCGTGTGAAGTAACGCGCTACGCGTCCAAGCCGTTGGCGCGTACTCATGGTGTCGAGAAGGGACGGCGACGGCATTCACTAACCCTCGCGTGGTTTTGAAAGGAACTTGTTGCTCACACTTAAACTTAAAACAATTCCGATTCCGACGCAGAAGAAATCGCCCATGCCGATCCCGTGCAATATGGAGTTAAACATGCTGGAGAGTCCCAAGGCCAAAACTATTGCCCGCAATGTCCAAGCATCTGAATCAGCTAAATAGCGTGACTGCCGCACTACGATGATGAAGGTCGCGAGCAAAAGCCCCAAACCTATCAAACCACCTTCAACGCCCCACAGCATAAAAAGCTGGTGAGGATCATCTGCATTTTTTATTGAAACGGGTGTGCTATCGTTGGCGCTTTCTGTCTGGTGCTGGTACTCTATTTTCCAACTGCCGGCGCCCACTCCTTTAATCGGATGTGCGGCCATGCCGTCCAAAGAAATAATCCAAAAATGCAGTCGCGTTCCGATCGAGGAGGCTATTTCCTTGGTAGTTTGAAATTTAACGAGTTCTTGGTAGGCAGCAACGGTTCGCGATTGAAAATTAGGCGACGAAAACCACAGAGCGCCTGCTGCCAACACTGGCATCAGTAGCGTTAGACCACGCATCTTGTGTGGCAAAGCTTGAAGACAAGCTAACGTGACTATCGCAAGCATCGTAATGTGCCCCGTCCGTCCATTAAGGTAAAACATTACAAGCGACACGCTGCCAATGATCGCGAGAAGGGCAAATGGTTTGCCTTTGCGCCCAAAGATCGTCTCTCGCTTAAACCAAAGTATGCCTACCATCACCGATTGGGCGATGCTTTCTTCAAGATATGTTCCGAAGGATGCATAAGTCTGCTCTGGACTTACTGAAGATATCCATGGTGGGTGTATGCCGATTATGAGTAACCAGGAACTAAAGCCGACAAAAATTTGAGTGAATGTAAACGCCCGAAGTACGGTAAGGCCTTGCGTATTATTTTTGATAAGGTAATACATCAATGGAATGGTCAGCAAGCGCGCGTAGCGCGACCAGGCCACCCATGCACTTGCGAAGTCAACCTGCGACCAAAATGTACTGAGTGCAAAGTAGGCACAAGCGAACAGAACAATGACGGTGACCGGTTTATTGAGATGCCAAGCATTGCCCTCTTTGGCGTTACGCCAAGAGCTTAAAAGTGCGCCCAAGCCCCATCCATAGAGCAAAAGGCGCCCTGATGCAGCGACTGCAGTGCCCAAGGATGGTGATACCGCTATGAAACATAAAAGCCCGAGTTTGAGGTTATTGAACCGCTCTGGTTCAAGCCGTGGAGAACTTAGCTGGGCGGTCATTTTTTGGCAAGGCTGTTCGGTGTTTCAGGCATTTTCCAATCCGCGGATTTTTGCATTTCTAGGGCTTTTGCGTAGCGGTAAAAAGTACCTTCAAAATTTCCAAATGCAATGACAAATCCTGCCCATCCATCGCGAAACCCCTGCTTAAAAATATAGTGTTTAATGAATGCCCATAAGCCGTGTCTGAAAGCTGCGCCCATAGTAACCTTTTTAGTGATTATTTTTTCGGCTCCGAGGCTGGAGTAGCGGTTTGCTTTATGCATTACTTCAGCAAAGTTCTTAAACGGAAATTGCCAAATCGCATTTTTGAGATATCCCACGGGTTTGTCGGAAATCACGGTGTAGCCTTCATGCACAGGCTCGAGGCCGTAGGTCATTCGGCCTCTCCGGAAAAGTTGTGGTTGGCGATAGTTGGGATACCACCCTGAATGCTTGACCCAGCGGCCCATGAAGTAGTTACGTCGCGCAATGAAGTATGCATCTGCAGATCCCACGTCACTACAGATCGCACGAATTTCCTTGGCAACCTCCGGTGTGCACCTTTCATCGGCGTCAAGGCTGAATACCCATGACCCAGAGCATGCTGCCAATGCTTGGTTTCGTAAATCCCCAAAACCTTTGAAGTTGATTTGCACCACTTTTGCGCCCAATTGGGCAGCAATATCTGCTGTGCCGTCCGTGCTCCAAGAATCCGCCAGAATGATTTCGTCAGCCCAAAGTACGCTTTGGATCGTCGACCGCACTTTTTCAGCTTCGTTGAACGCAATGATATATACCGAGATTTGGGTCATCTATAGTGGCGCCTTGAAGGAATTTTTGTCGCGCCTCTCGGGTGCGGCACTCTTGGAGTTTAGTGTAAATGACACCTCTTGATCCTATTTCCGTGGTGGTTACTACCTACAACCGAAGCGAGGCGCTGATAGCCGTTTTGGTGGGTTTAGCTGCGCAGGATGACAAAGACTTCGAGTTGGTTATTGCCGATGACGGCTCCCTTCCCCATCACGTCCAAGCCGTTGAGCGAGCAGTGCTTGAACTCGGCATTGCTGCGAATTATGTTTGGCATCCTGATGTCGGTTTTACCGCGGCCAGAGTCCGTAATTTGGGGGTTTTGCTATCCCGTGGCCGATATATCGTTTTTTTAGATGGCGACTGCGTGCCAGAGACAGACTTTATCAGCCGCCACCGCAAGTTGCGAGAGGAAGGCTGTTTTGTCAATGGAAGCCGCGTCTTGCTCAGCGCCGCAATGACTGAGACGGTTATGCAGGGCAAGGAAAGGATCTTTGGCCGGCACCTTGGCTATTGGGTCGTCCGATGGCTTGAAAAGCGAGCCAATAAATGGACATCGCTGATCCGGTTTCCTGACTTGGGAATACGCAAAAAGCCGCAATTTTTTTGGCGAGGTATCCGAAGTTGCAACTTAGGTGTCTGGCGCCGAGACTATGAGGCGGTGGATGGATTTGACGAGACGTTTGTGGGTTGGGGGCACGAAGACGCGGACTTGGTGTTGCGATTGCATAACGCAGGTGTCGTCAGAAAAAACGGTTTTTTTGCCACCGAGGTATATCATCTGTGGCATGTCGAGTCCAGTCGCAATGACGAGACTGCAAATGCCCAAAAAGTACGGCAAAGAATTCAAACCTCTCAAATCAAGGCAGACAGTGGCTTGTGTAAATGTCAACTGGACGGAACGGTTAGGGTGAAAAGATGGGGATAATACGGGGATGCACAAGCTATTCATTGCATTCCTTGCGGCTCTATTGGGAGCGCACGCCCTGGCGCAGTTCCGTGTTGAGGTGTCCGGAACCGGTCTGACGCAATTGCCCATCGCAGTCGCGGCATTCAAGGGCAACGAGGGCATGACGCAGAAGATTGCTGCCATTGTCCAGGCGGACTTGGAGCGTAGCGGTCAGTTCCGTAGCGTGGATCCGGCAGGTGCTGTGTTGGACGAAAACTCGCGTCCTGACCTATCAACCTGGCGCAAGCAGGGCGCCGATGCCTTGTTGACCGGCAGCATTACCCGGGTGGGAGACGATCGCTATGAGGTGCGCTTTCGCTTGTGGGACAGCGTCAGGGCGCAAGACCTGGGTGGCCAGAGCCACGCCGCCCCCGCTGCAGAACTGCGGCGGGTTGCCCACCGCATTGCCGACGCCGTGTATGAAAAATTGACCGGAGAAAAGGGCGTTTTTGCAACCCGCATCGCCTATGTCACCAAAACCGCTTCGATTTACAACCTGTGGGTGGCCGATTCAGACGGCGAGAGCGCGCAATCGGCCTTGCGTAGTTTGGAGCCCATCATTTCCCCTTCCTGGGCGCCCAATGGCAACCAATTGGCCTACGTGTCCTTCGAATCGCGCAAACCTGTGGTCTATGTGCATGATGTAGACACCGGTAAGCGCCGACTAGTGGCCAATTTCAAAGGCTCCAATAGTGCACCAGCCTGGTCGCCCGATGGAAAAACACTGGCTTTAACGCTGAGCCGCGATGGCGGTTCGCAATTGTTTCTGCTCGATGTCGGCGCCTCCAGTGCCGAACCCCGTCGCTTAGCGACCTCAACCGCCATTGACACGGAGCCGGTCTTCACAGCAGATGGTCGCCATATTTATTTTGTCAGCGACCGTGGCGGATCACCCCAAATTTACAAAATTGCAGCCTCGGGCGGTAACGCCGAGCGGATCACCTTCAGCGGCAGCTACAACATTTCGCCCACCCTCAGCCCTGACGGGCGGTGGCTGGCCTATATTTCTCGGGTCGCCGGGGCTTTTAAACTGCATATTCAAGACCTGAGCACCGGGCAAGCCATGGCCTTGACGGATACCATGGCAGACGAAAACCCCAGCTTTGCGCCCAATGGCCGAATGATTATTTACGCTACCCAGCAGCAGGGGCGCGAGGCCCTGATGACAACCACGATTGACGGCAAAGTCAAAGCGCGATTGGCAGGCCAAAGTGGTGATTTGCGAGAGCCCGATTGGGGCCCTTTGATTGCCCAGTGAACCCTGTTGGACAGATCGGAAGGCACACGTCTGAACTCCAGTCACT
>CAJBBZ010000038.1 GCA_903951445.1 uncultured beta proteobacterium | reverse complement strand
CGGATGGTGCGCGCCTGGTCTGCAATCGAGCGGGTAATGGCTTGGCGGATCCACCAGGTGGCGTAAGTGGAGAACTTGTAGCCGCGACGGTATTCAAACTTGTCCACGGCTTTCATCAAACCGATGTTGCCTTCCTGGATTAAATCGAGGAACTGCAAGCCACGGTTGGTGTATTTCTTGGCAATGGAGATCACTAAGCGCAAGTTGGCTTCGATCATTTCGCGCTTGGCCGAGCGGCTGGAAGCCTCGCCCTGGTTCATGCGTTTGTTGATGTCTTTGAGCTGGTCCAGCGGCACGACCACCTGGGCCTGCAAATCCACCAGGCGTTGCTGGATTTCTTGCACCGGCGGGATATTGCGCGCCATTACCGCGCTGTAGGGCTTACCGGCAGCGGCTTGTTTTTCAATCCACTTCACATTGAGCAAATTGCTGGCAACCTTGTTGCCATGTTTGTCGCGGCCACTGAATTCGGCGATGAAGTTATCTTGGCTGTAACCGCATTTATCGACAATGATGCGGCGCAGCTCGCGCTCTTTCTTGCGGATTTCTTCCACCTGCCCGCGCACCATGTCACACAGCTTTTCAATCGCTTTGGCGGTAAAGCGGATAGTCATTAACTCTTCGCTCAATTGCTTTTGGGCTTTGGCATACGCGGGCGAGCCATAGCCTTCTTTCATCAAATGCTTGCGCATCACGCCATCGAGCTCGCGCAGGCGGTCAAAGCGCACCAGCGCTTCGCGCTTGAGCTCTTCGAGCTTTTTGGTCAGCGCCTTGGAGCCGCCTTTGCCGTCGTCGTCGTCATCGGCATCGAACTCGTCAAAGTCTTCCTCGGCCACATAGTCATCGGCCTCGTTGGGATTGGAAAATCCGTCCACGATGGTGGTGATCACCACCTTGTCTTCGCGGATTTCTTCGCCCAGGCGCAAGACTTCTTCGATGGACGCAGGCGAGCCGGAGATCGCTTCCATCATCGCCATCAGACCGCCTTCGATACGCTTGGCAATTTCAATTTCGCCTTCGCGGGTCAGCAGCTCGACGGTGCCCATCTCGCGCATGTACATCCGCACGGGGTCGGTGGTGCGGCCAAACTCGCTGTCCACGGTGGACAGCGCCGCTTCGGCTTCTTCTTCAGCCTCAGCTTCGGTGGCTGCAGTTGCCACATTGTTGTTGAGCAACAGGGTTTCGGTGTCGGGCGTTTGCTCATAAACGGCAACGCCCATGTCATTGAGCATGGAGATCACCACTTCCAGCGTCTCGGTCTCCACCAATTTGCCGGGCAAGTGGTCAGAAATTTCGCCATGCGTCAGGTAACCGCGCGTGCGGCCAAGCTTGACCATTTCGATAAACGCCAAGCGGTGTTTGACTTTTTCTTCTTCAGAAAGAATGGTTTGTTCCAGACCAAACTCTTTCATCAACGCGCGGGCTTTCGCCTGGCTGATCTTCATGCGCAGCGGCTTGACTTTTTCGGTGCTGTCCGCGGCCACCGGTTCGACTTCTAATTCCGCTTCGATATCGGACAAATCGGTGTCATCGCCATCGCCCAATGCGCCTTTGCCCTTGGCTTTCGCCTTGGGTGCAGGTTTGGCTGCGGGCTTGGCAGGTGCTTTTGCTGGTGCGGCTGCAACGGCTTTTTTGCTATCCGCTTTGGCGGGCGCAGCGGCAGCGGTCTTTTTGGGATCCGCTTTCGGTGCAGCGGCTTTTTCTTTCGCAGCGGGCTTTGCGGCTACTGGAGCCGGCTTTGCCGCTACGGCGGCTGTTTTTTTGACTTCAGGTTTGGCTGCAGGTGCAGCGCTGGATGTTTTGGACTTGGTGACAGGCACAGAGGAACTAACTTTAGGCATGGATTTCTTGGGTACCGCCTTGGACACCGGTACGGGTGACGCTTTGGCTTTGACTGGAAGAGGCTTGTTAAGTGGCGCAGCGCTTTTCGCTTTTGCCGGGACGTTCGATTTGGAAACTTTAGAGGTTTTGCTATTGGCCTTTGCTGGGGTTTTATTACTTACCTTTTTGCTTATTGTTGCATTATTTTTTTCGGTCGATTTGACGACCACTGCTTTTTTGGCAGGTGCTACAGGTTTTTTAAGTGGCACCACTTTTTTCGGGCTGACTTTGGCGCTGCTTTTTACGCTTGCCTTTGCTTTGCTTAATGCTGCTTGTGCCTTAGTTGCCACTACCACTTTTTTAGCTGGCGCTGCGACTGCTTTGGTTTTTACAGCGCTTTTTGCAGCGGGCTTAGGCGCCGTTTTAGCTACGGGCTTGGCTGCGGCCCTCACCATGGCCTTGGCAGGTTTGGCCATCACTTTTTTAGCCGCCACTGGCTTGGCTTTGGATGCGGGCGCTTTTTTCACTGGCACGGTTTGTTTCGCCACAGGCTTTTTGGCGGCGGGCTTAGACGCTTTTTTGTTTTTTGGTGTAGGCATGGTTCAACCTTCAGTGATGAGGAGGATCGGATGGCGGCATCAACAAAGCCATGCGCTTGCAGACAAGCGCAGGACCATAAAAGACAAGTCGGGAACGTGGGGGCAAGCTGTGCGGGCGAACATTTGGGTTGCAGCCCTTGCGGTCGGATGGCCTGGGTGATCGGTGTCACTGCGTGGCCGGTGCCGGAGGTACTGCTGTCGCTCTTGCCGGGAAACCGTGGATTATACCAATTTTACCGATTCTAATTCTTCAATCAGCGCTTTTTTACGTGTTTCCAGGGTCCGGTAGCGCTGGCGCACCTCGGGGTCGGCCACCTGGGCGGCAATCGCCGTCATATGGGCGGTCAGCCGGTCAATGCTCAGGCGCTTAAGAACGTCGCGCAAATCCAGCGCGGCTTCTTCGCTGTGTTCCGAGGGCACGGTGGCCCCGCCCATCAGGCGTAGCGCGAGGTCTTCAAAGTCCTGCCCGGCCATTTCGCCGCGCAGCGCGGTCCAGTTCAAGGGGCCGTGCTCATGCAACTGGCTCTCCAGCCAGACAAACAGCTGCGCTAGTGGGGCTGCTTGCTCGCACAGCATGGCCTGGTCTTCATTGGACAGATCGGCCCACAAATGGCTTTGTGCCAGCAAGATGCGCGCGGCGTGTTCGGCGCGGCTGGCGGGTTGGGCGCGTAGGCCAGCGCGGGTCGGGGCGCGGGCCCGCGCGCCATACGGGCTCCAGGCACGGGTGCCCTGCGCCGCGTCATCCCAGTTGCCGCGTGGCTTGGCGCTTTTGTCCGATTTGCGCGCCGCGCCGCCCCCATAGCCTTGGCCAGGCAGCCAAAGCTGGGATAACTCCCGCGTAGTGAGCTGCACTAAATCGGCGATTTCGCTCAGCAATTGCAGCTTGAGCGCGCCTTCCGGCAGGGCGCTCCACAAGGGCTTGGCGTTGCTGGACATATGGGCGCGGCCTTCAGCACTGTGCAATTCGCAGCCTTCGCTGGCTGCCTCCACCAAAAAACGGCTCAGCGGTGTAGCCGTGGCCACCGCCTGTGCAAAGGCTTCGGTTCCGTGGGCGCGGATAAAGCTGTCCGGGTCATGCTCTTCGGGCAAAAATAAAAATTTGATGCTGCGCACATCGCTGGCATAGGCCAGGGCGCCATCCAGCGCTTTGCGCGCTGCGCGGCGGCCTGCGCTGTCGCCGTCAAAGCTGAACACCACGGCGTCGGTAAAGCGGAAAAGCTTTTGCACATGGTCTGGCGTGCAGGCCGTGCCCAGGGTGGCCACCGCATTGGGAAAGCCCAGCTGCGCCAGCGCCACTACGTCCATATAGCCTTCGGTGACCAGCGCATAGCCTTTTTCGCGCAAATGCGCGCGCGCTTCAAACAGTCCGTAGAGCTCGCGCCCTTTGCTAAATACAGGCGTCTCGGGCGAATTGAGGTATTTGGGCTTTTCGTCCCCCAGTACACGGCCACCAAAGCCTATGCACTCGCCTTTGATATTGCGGATGGGGAACATCACCCGGTCGCGGAAGCGGTCGTAGCGCTTTTCCTCGCTGCCTTCTTCGGCATTGCTGATGACCAGGCCGCTTTCGACCAGTAGCGGGTCGTCGTACTGCGGGAACACGCTGGCCAGACTGCGCCAGCCTTCGGGCGCGTAGCCCAGGCCGAAACGCTTGGCCACTTCGCCGGAGAGGCCGCGCCCCTTCAGGTAGGCCACCGCGCGCGGCGCGTCTTTGAGCTGGCGTCGGTAGGCCTCTCCGGCTTTTTCCAGCACGCTGGTCAGTGTGTGCTGCTTCTCTTTTTGCTCTTGGGCGCGGGCGCGGTCTTGCGGCGAGGCGTCTTCTTGCGGCACTTGCATGCCAAATTGCTGCGCCAGGTCCTGCACCGCCTCCACAAAACTCATACCCGCGTGGTCCATCAAAAAGCCAATCGCATTGCCGTTTTTGCCGCAGCCAAAGCAATGAAAAAACTGCTTGCTGGGGCTGACCGAAAACGAGGGGGATTTTTCGCCATGGAAAGGGCACAAGCCCATGAAATTGGCGCCGCCTTTTTTGAGCTGCACATAGCGCCCGACGATGTCCACAATGTCGGCGCGGGCCAACAATTCCTGGATAAAAGTCTGGGGGATCGCCATCGCGGGATTGTAGGAGTGGGGCCCGGCTCAGTCGCCCAGCACCACGCCTTCGCGACGGCCGTCCGCCCCACCGGCCCAGCCGCCGGGCTCGCGCGCCAACACTTGCAAGCCGCTGGTGAGCGGTATTTCCAGCACCTGGTGGCCGCGGGCTTGCAAGCTTGCGGCGGTGCTTGGGGCAAAGCGGCCTTTTTCCAAAAAGGTGCTGCCCTCTAGGCTGGCGAAATTGGGCAGGTCAATCGCCGCCTGCGGGCTCAGGCCCCAGCGCAGCACGCCGTACAAAGTTTTGGCGGTGTAGTGGATGATGAATGCGCCGCCGGGGCTTCCGCCGCTTAATTGCAAGGCGCCGCTGTCCGCGTCAAACACCAAGGTGGGCGCCATGGACGAGCGGGGCCGCTTGCCCGGCTGCACCCGGTTGGCTACCGGTTTGCCATCGGCGCCGCTGGGGCTGAAGCTGAAATCGCTGAGTTGGTTATTGAGTAAAAAGCCGCCAAGCAGGCCCTTGCCCCGATTCACCATCAGCCGTGCGCCAAAAGCGTCTTCGATGGTGGTGGTCATCGCTAGCGCATGGCCCCAGCGGTCTAGCACCGAGATATGCGAGGTGCCGTGCTCGGTTTGTTCTGGCATAGGCGCCCAGCTCAGCGGCGTTAGCACTTCGTCTGGGGTGCCCGCCTGCACTTGCGGCATGGCCTGGCCCTGCGGTGCAATGGCCGCGGCGCGTGCTTGCAGGTAAGCGGGCTGCACCAGGCTGAGCCAGTCGCCCGCTGGGGCCGGGGTAAACGCAGGGTCCGCCACATAGGCAGCGCGGTCAGCAAAGGACAGGCGCGAGGCTTCCAAGTACAGGTGCAGCCAGTCGGCGCCTGGCTGCCCACCGGTGAAGGGCAGGCTGGCGGCTGGCGTGAAGTCAAGAGTGCCCAGGATAGAGGCGATGGTCAGCATGCCCGAACTTGGCGGCGGCATTCCGCACAGACGGTAAGTTTTGGGTGCTACGCGGTAGCTGGTGCACAGGGGCTGGCGCAGCAGCGGGCGGTAAGCGGCCAGGTCGCTCAGTTGCAGCAGGCCGGGGTTGCTGGGGTGTTGGCGCACTGCACTCACCATGGCTTGGGCGACCTCACCGGTCATCAAAGCGTCTGGCCCTTCGGTGGCGATGCGCTGCAAAACGGCGGCTAGCTCTGGGTTGCGCAGCAGATGGCCGGCGGGCCAGGGGTGGCCTTGCGCGTCATAAAAATACTGCGCTGCCACCGGGTCTTTTTGCAGCGCGGTTTCGCCCGCCAGCAAAGCCGCCAGGCGCGGGCTGACCGCAAACCCGTCACGGGCCAGTCGTATCGCAGGCGCAAATAAAAAAGCCCAGGGTAGTTTTCCATGCGCCGCGTGCGCCATGGCCAGCATGCGCAGTGCGCCCGGCACGCCTACCGCGCGTCCGCCGACGATGGCCTGCTTCATGGGCATGGGTTTGCCGTCCGCACCCAAAAACAAATCCGGCCCGGCTTGCGCAGGAGCGGTTTCGCGCCCGTCGTAGGCTTGTACGGCTTTACCGTCAAAGTGCACTAAAAATGCACCGCCGCCTATGCCGCTGCTTTGCGGTTCCACCAGGCTCAGCACCATTTGCACCGCGATGGCGGCATCTACCGCGCTGCCGCCTGCGGCCAGCATGGCGTACCCCGCTTCGGTGGCCAAAGGATTGGCCGCAGCAACCGCCTGTTTTTGAAAATGCCAACCGGGGTTTTGCGCAATTGTGCTGGCGCCTTCGGGCTGGACACTGCCTGCCGGCGTAGTGGTTTGGGTTTGGGTTTGGGCTTGGGCGCAAGCGCACCAGGCCAGAGCCAGTACCAGACTGCTTAGCGTGGCGTGTAAGCGGGTGCTCAGTAGCAAGAGCTTGCCCTGTGGGCGAGAAGCCTTTGGTTCAGAATGGCGCGCATTGCGGAACTGAAAAAACAAAGTACTTAAACAGGCCAAGCCCGGCGAGAGACAGGGCGCTTGCGCGCCTTTTTGAATCGGGCCTTGCTGCGTCTTCACGAACGGGCTAGGCATAGCGCGTTTTATTTTTGGCGGGGCATGCGCCCGAGCATGTAGAACTCAGGGTTGGGCATCATGCCGCTGACATTGGCCACGCGGTTGGACAGGCCGAAAAAGGCGGTGATGCCTGCAATGTCCCAAATATCTTCATCATCAAACCCATGGGCTTGCAATGCGTCAAAGTCGGCGTCATCCACCGTGTGGCTGGCCTGGCAAACCTTCATCGCAAAGTCCAGCATGGCGCGCTGGCGCTGGCTGATGTCGGCCTTACGGTAATTGGTCGCCACCTGGTCGGCCAGCAATGGCTTTTTCTCATAAATGCGTAAGAGCGCGCCGTGCGCCACCACGCAGTACAGGCACTGGT
>CAJBBZ010000037.1 GCA_903951445.1 uncultured beta proteobacterium | reverse complement strand
CACCGAAGCGGGCGCTGGCGGGGCTGCAAGCGGCGCTGGATTTAGCAGTGCAGACGCCGCCCAAAAAGGCCAAGAGGCCTTGCGCAGCAATTTGTTTTCCGAAGCGTTTTTGCTGCAACGCCCTTTGCTGCAAGCCATACGCAGCGAAGTGCCTTGCGTGTTGCTGATTGACGAGATCGACCGCGCGGACGAGGCTTTTGAAGCATTTTTGCTGGAAATGCTTTCGGAGTACCAGATCAGTATTCCCGAATTGGGCACTTTGCACGCACGCAGCAAACCGCTGGTGGTGCTGACTAGCAATGGCACCCGCGACTTATCGGATGCGCTGCGCCGCCGCTGCCTGTTTCATTACCTGGACTTTCCTAGCCTGGCGCGCGAAATGCACATTGTGCGCAGCCTGGTGCCCGAAGCGGCCAGCCGCCTGGTGGAAGAATCAGTGGCCTTTGTACAGCGCCTGCGCAAAGAAGACCTGGACAAAACGCCGGGCATTGCCGAAACCCTGGACTGGGTGCGCGTGCTCTTCAAACTCGGCCTGCAAGAGTTGCCGCAAGACCCTGCACTGCTCAGCCATTCGCTGGCCGCGCTGCTCAAGACGCGCAACGACCGCTGGGGCGTGACTCCCGAGCGCGTAGCCAAGCTGATCGACGGCCCGCGTATCGGCCAGGACGTGGGCGTCGCCGGCGGCTTTAAGTAAGCACTTGCGCGGCCATGCAGCCCACCGCGACCGACCCGCGCCAGCAACTGGCTGATTTTGCGCACTACTTGCGCGAACACGGTTTTGCCTTGGGCTTTGCCGAAATCAATTTGATGCTCCGCGCCGCCAGCGCCCTGCCACTAGCGCAGTGGAAACGCACCGAGGCCTTGTGGCGGGCGATTGCCAGCGGCAGCCAGGCGCAATGGGCCAAGTACCCGGAGTTGCACCAGGCCTTTTGGTTTCCGCACAAGGTGCGCGGCACCGCGCGCACTTCGGGCCTGCAGCACAAGCCGCGCCATTTACAGCAATTGGTGCAGCAAATGCACCAGGACATGGCCCAGCAAGCAGGCAACACGCCGCCCGGCCAGCCGCAAAGTAGCCTGGGCCAGGCCGACGATGCGGCGCTGGGCGACAGCGAGACCAGCAGCGAAAGCCAGCGCGCCCAAGCCGGTGCGAGCCGCACAGCCGCGCCCGATGAACGCGATTTTGCAGACTGGCTGCCCGGCGACTTGGACCGCTTTGAACCCTTGGTGCGCGCGCTCAAGCGGCGCATGCACACCCAACTGACGCGCAGGCGCGCGCATGATGTGCACGCCGGCACGGTGCACCTGCGCCGCTCGATGCGCGCGGCCCTGGCCAGCGGCGGCGAATTGATTGCCCTGCACCGCACCCAGCCGCGCCGCCGCACGCCACGGGTGGCGGTGTTGGTGGATGTCAGCCGATCCATGGAGGTGCATGCGCAATTTTTTTTGCGCCTGAGCCGCGCTTTTGTGGAAGTGCTGCAAGCGCGGGCCTTTGTGTTTCACACCCGGCTGGCCGAAGTGACGCCCCTCATGAAGCAGCGCAGCGAGCGGGTGCAGGAAAAAATCAATGCCGTCACCTTTGGCTTTGGCGGCGGGACGCGCATCGCGTCTTGCTTGCAAGAAGCGGTGGACCTGCACATGGGCCGCTGGTTGCGCCGGGGCGATGTTTTTTTGGTCTTTAGCGATGGCTACGACACCGACCCGCCAGCGGCGCTGGGCGACTTGCTGGCGCGCCTGCATGTGCGCGGCGTACGCGTGTGCTGGCTGCACCCTACCAAAGCATTGCCCCAATCCGAGGCGATGCAAGGCGCACTGCCCAATATCTACCGCGCCATGCCGGCCCATAATCTGGCTAGCCTGGCAAGGCTGCCCGACTTGCTGCGCAGCACACTTTTTTCCACCCACACACACAAGGCCTAAGCATGGGATGTTTACTCAAACAAGGTGGCGGACTCTATGCCCGCTTGCGTATTGGCGCCGTGCTGCTGGCCGCTGGCCAGGGCAGCCGCATGGGCGGGGTCGCCAAATCGCTGATCACGCTGCAAGGCGTGCCGCTGATCAAGCGCCAGTTGATTGCGCTGAGCGGCGCTGGCGTGGATGAGGTGGTGGTGGTCACCGGCTATGCGCGCGATGCGGTAGAGGCCAGTATTGCCTCATTCCCCGTGACCCTGGCCCACAACCCGGACTTCGCGCTGGGCCAGCAAAGCTCGGTGCGCTGCGGGCTGAATGCTTTGCGCGGTAATTTTGATGCGGTGCTGGTGGCCCTGGCCGATCAGCCACTCTTGGGCGCTGCCGATTTAACCGAGTTGATCGCTGCCTTCAAAAAACGCGCCAGCGGCCATGTGCTGGTGCCTATGGTTGACGGGCAGCGCGGCAATCCCTTGGTGATGGACGATGTGGCGCTGGCCGACATCCGCGCCAGCGATGTGAATCTAGCCTGCCGCAACTTTGTCGAAAACCAACCGGCTTTGGTGCATTTGCACCACACCAGCAACACGCGCTTTGTGACCGACCTGGACACGCTGCAAGACATCGAGGCCCTGGCCACGCGCACCGGCTGGAAGCTGGAATTGCCACAAGCCTTGGCCGACGCGCACGCATGAGCGAAGTCCTCAGCCGGGACATGCGCGGGACCGTGAAAGAGGACGCAAGCAAGGCCTTCACCGGCCAATGGCCAGTGCCCATGGGGCGGCACCGCTTTGCGGGTGCGGCCGATGTCAACCCGGTGCTTTCGCGCGTGTTTGCCAGCATGCGCGCCACCGATGTGGCGCTGCACCCGGAGCGCGCTGGTGCGTTTTACGCCAGCGAAGATGATTTACTCAACCGGGTGGATGTGCTCGAGTTTCGCGCCCTGGTGCAGTTCATCGTGCAGTCGCTGCAAGACACCGCGCAGCGCGCCAACGCACAGGTCTGGCCACCGGGCCAGCAGCCGCTGCAATTGCTGCTGACCGGCGTGTGGTTTCAGATTCAAAACGGCGCCGCTTTCCATGATGTACACACCCACGGCAATTGCTCGTGGTCTGGCGTGTATTACCTGCAAATCGACCCGCCGGACACACGCGCGAAACATGCGCAATGGGGCGCGCACAATGGTGTGACGCGTTTTTACAGCCCGATGTTTCCACTGCTGGGCGGTGCGCACATGGACATGGGCAACGCCTTTATGCAAAACGCCACTTTGGACGTCAACCCGCAAGAAGGTGAACTAGTACTTTTCCCTGCATTCTTGCCCCACAAAGCCATGCCTTATGAGGGCGAACGCGAGCGCATCATTCTGTCCTTCAACGCGCAAATCCACGCGCCGCAGGGCAATCAGATTTACCGCTACGCGGGGACGTAAGCCGCAGGTTTCAGCCTTCAATCGTCCAAGCTTCCACCGCCAACCCCGGCACACGGTGGAACTTACGGGCGTTGTTGGTAATGACCACGCTGTCCTCGGCCAGGGCAAACGGCGAGCGCGCGCAGTACCTCAGCAGCCGCTCCAGGCCGGCGCGGTCTTGTGCGGCGATGCACACGCTGGTGTCTAACGAGAAACCGCCTTCGCACCGGCACTGTTGGCTTGCAGGCTTTGCGCGATGACCCGCAGAAAAATACGCAGCACCTTGCCCAGCGTTGCCCCATCGCGTTGCATGTAGTAGCGCAGCCGCTTGGGGACAGAAAGCACCCACTGGCGCACCGGCAGGCGAGGCAAGACGTGGTCGGTGAGGTGGGCCGCTGTCCGGGGCATGCGCCGCGTGTTGCACGAGGGGCATACGCCCCGGCCCTTGCAGGAGAAGGCCACCAGAAAGTCGTGCCCGCAGTCTTCGCAGCGGGCGCGGGCAAAACCGTGGGCGAAGATGCGGCATTGCAGATACTTCTTGAACGCTTTGCGCACGAAGGGCTTGGGGCTGTGGTGGTCGCCCTGGCCGTCGAACTGGCCTGCGCTGGCCAGCTCAAGCCAACTCTCGTAATGCTCGGCCACGGTTTGGTAGAGCAGCGTGCGCTCGGGGTGGCGCGGGTTGTAGCGCTTGGGTTTGGAGGTGGCTGGCATGAATACTGTGCAAATACACAGTATTGTGCTGACTTCTCCTGCGCCAGGTCTACGAAGCAAAACGGACCAAGGATCGCGCCTTGGGCCGTTTCTTGGACTCAGCGAGCCAGTACTCAGGCGGTCACACCCTTCGCGTTCTCTACGTACTCTTCAGCGAGAACGAGTGGTCGCCAGCGGGGGCAGCCTGTCGGTTGGCAAGGGGCTGTCAGCAAGTGGGATTTGCTCGGCGTTTCGGGCTATGTCGCGACGGTTGTTCAGCCGCCGTAAATCACCGCCATCGTTCTATGCCCTGCGACATGCAGCCAGTGCAGAACTGAAAGCGGCGGGGTTGACGCAAGAGGAAATCGCTCGAGGAATGGGCCATGCATCTGAGCTGAGCCAAAAGGCATATGGAATGCGTTCGCAGGGGCCAGGCGGCTACGAAGTAAAGGCCGAAGCCAGCATGCCGGTTCGAGTAGCTGCCAAGCAATCCCCCCTAAGCAAAAACAAGCTGGCAGCGTCAAAAACTGCTAGCTCAACAGAACACACCACAAGCCAGTCATTTCAATTCGGTCATCGACCTCATGCCGCCTAAACGCTTGTATTGTGCAAAGTTCCTTGGCATCGTTTCATCGCATGACACGATAATCTCACCCGCCTGCCGCAGAACCATTTTGTTTACATAGCCCGATACACGGCCAATTTTATTTTCATGCTCGATTGTTTGACGGGCCGAAACAGATTCCCGTTTACACCAAATGATTTGCCGTTCCAGTTCGGAAAGATTCTTTGCTTTTTCGTTTGTGGCATTGTCATCAGCCACACGTTTTGCCTCGGTAGCCGCCTTGCGTTGCTCCTCCACTAGGCGTCGACGTGCAGCGGGCAACTTAGCGTCAGGATCATCGTTTGCGTAATCGGAAATGAACGATTCAATTTCTCCAATGTCTCGCATAGACGCAAAGCGTTGGCGATATTGTTCGAGTTGCAAACCTCGCTTGAGGTCGGCCAGCTTCGCAATCAGTCCTTCGGGGTCGTTGTTCGCATATTTCAATTCGAACGTCTTGATGGAATCCAATGTTTTTGCATTCTCAAATGCAGAGTGATATGCGGTAACCTCTTCATCCGCCGCTCGCTTGGCCTCAGAAACAACATGCTGATCTATGGCCGCAATCAGCTTAGATTCACGAACTGCTTGACCAATCGAGTTGGGTTGCAAGACGCGGTATCTTGGATTCTCGGCGTAAGGGGTGAAGAACTCCGAAGAACATGCATCGTAGCCGGAGGACTTCGCTTCGAGTGCCGGGTTCTTGCAATACATTGGACGTGCGGGCGAACAGAGGTTGCTTTCTCCACGCCCATCATCAGGCGTGCAATGAATGTATTGCTGCCCAGCCAAAAAAGCCCCGGTAGATTTCATCAACGGTGCCTCGAGGTAAAGCACCTTCGCGGGAATGTCAGCGAACAAGACGTCTTGACATAGCTTTTTGTCAGGGGAATTGACGACTGCCATCCAATTGCCTCGCGTGACTAGGCCCGAGCTGGCCTTATCTCGGTACATGCAGACCTTTGTTAGCTTGCTAACAAAATCCTGTTGAGCCTTTTTGCAGTTGGGGCCAATACATGGTCGGGCAGGCTCACCGAGCCTTGAAACGTATCCTATCTTCCACTCGCTTTCGGGTGTTTGGGCCATGACGGATGCAAAGCCCCACAGGTATCCGAGCAGCATTGCGATTTTCTTATTCATAGAGTTGTCCTTATAGGTTCTATTCGCCGCGATCCGCTTTGCATGTGGCAATGTCTTGGTAGAAGGTGCGAATAGCATTGGCTTTCAGCAAACCGTCGTAGTGAAAAATGGCAACCTTGCCGGGGGCCTCACGGCGGATAGTAAATCCAAACGCATAAGCACAATTATTGCAGTATTTTGTATCATCAAAAGCCTGCCCATTGGGGTCTGCTTGGGTGCTTACACCGGGTCAGCTGGCCGAGGTTTGTCGAGATCTGTCGCCATGACTCGTTTTGGGCGGTGCCAGGCGCAGCCCTGCCCCGCAGCGTTGGCAAACCCGCTCTTGCCTTCCCTTACCAACTCAACTTACCAACTGACGCGCTGATCGAGCTCAAAGTCCGGCGCCGTTTGGGCCGCTTCATCCCAATCTGGCACAACGTCGACACCATCGCCCACCTGCGCATCACCGTCATCCCACAGAGGCGGCCCGCGTGCCGGGGTGATGCGCGGCGGCTTTGTCTGTGCCCCGATGTGCTCCAGTACGTGGCCGATGTCGGCGCTGGGCGTGATGAAGGCGATGATGTGCATCTGCCCGCCACACAGGGGGCACAGCCTGCCCCAGGTGCGCCTACGTCCGAGCTGGCTGGCTCGGCCTGCACCTGCGCCGCTTGCACCACTGCGCCCTGTGCCAACGACACAACCGCAGCCCTGAGCGGCGAGTTCGGTGCCAGCACACCAAAGTAGCGGTGGCGATGCGTGCGCGGGGGTGGCACCAAGCCTGCAATGCGCTCGATCAACTCCAGTGGCGTGCGTGTGATTTCATCGACCTTTGCGCCCCGCTTGTTATGGGGTTTGCTGACAGGCTCGCTAGCGGGGACTTAGGACACAGGTTTCAGCCCTCTATCGTCCAAGCTTCCACCGCCAACCCCGGCACGCGGTGGAACTTTCGGGCGTTGTTGGTAATGACCACGCTGTCTTCGGCCAGGGCATGGGCGGCGATCATCAGGTCCAATCACGTTCCTGAGCAGGGGCGTCTTGCCGGTCGGCCAGGAAATCGGCGGGCAGGGGCTCGGTATCGGCATAAAACTGCTGCAGCCACAGGCCCATGTCTTGCTCAGGCAGGGTTTCGGGGTGCAGCCAGATGTCTTTGCCGATTTGCTCCAGACGCACTTCCTTGGCCTGTCGCTTGAGCCGCGCAAGCAGGCGCAAGGCCTGGCTGCGGCCACTCAGGAAAACGCGCGCGGTAATGGTCATGCTGCACCTCGGGAGTTGTCATGCCTAGGTGTAGTGTGACAAAAGACCTCAAGGCGCTACTTCAATCGCCGTCACCACAAATTTTCCGTCTTCACGCGCTACCCCAAAGCGCACTTTGTCGCCGGGCTTGGCTGCCTCTAGCAAGGCAGGGTCTTTGACGGTAAAGACCATGGTCATGGGGGGCATGTCCAAGGATTTGATTTCGCCGTGCTTGATAGTGATTTTCTGGTTGTCGCGGTCCACTTTGCGCACTTCGCCCGCGACCTTGTCGTCGCTTTGCGACCAGGAGGCCAAGGGCACACAAGCCAAGGCCAGGCCTGCCAAGCCCAGCCCCAAAGTTTGGCGGCGTGTGGATTCAGTGCTTATGGGCATCGTGTGGTTCCTTATTTTTTGCTGCCGCTTTGCCTTTGGCGACTTGGATCTTGCCTTTCATCCCGGCCTCGTAATGGCCGGGGCGCAAGCAGGCAAAGTCCACCGTCATGGCACTGGTGAAATGCCATAGCAGTTCGCCCTGCGCGCCGGGCGCGACGCTGAGCATATTGGGCTCTTCATGCTCCATATCGGGAAATTTCTGCATGGCTTTGGCGTGTTCTTGCAAGTCTTTGATGTTGCCCAAGACCAGTTCATGCGGCAGTGCACCGGTGTTGCGCACCACCAAGCGAATCGTCTCGCCTTGTTTCACGCGCAAGCTAGCGGGCACAAAGCGCATGTTGTCCTGCATGTCGATGGTGACGGTGCGACTGACTTTGTCGGTCAGGCCGGGTTCGCCGATGCTGGGGCCCTCGTGCGCATGGCCACCGGCATGGGTGCCGCTGGCCTGGGCTGCCAAGCTCACTGCCAGCAGTGCAGCCGCTACAAAAATGGTTCTGGTTCGCATGGTGTTTTCCTTGTCGTCAAAAGTGTTTGAAGGTTTGCTGGTGGGGCTTGGGTGGGGCCTGCGTGCGGCGGTGGCGCGTAGCGGTTTGTAGCCCATTTCCACCTTAATGCTGGTGACCTTTATCAAGCTTGCCGCCGCCTGTCTGGGGCTTGCGCACCTGCACTTGCACCTCGCCTTGCGGCATGGCTTGTATCGGCATGGCGCTTTTGCCCGCCGCTTGACTGCGCGCCGGTTCGGCCAGCGCGCCGGTCCATTCATAGGCCACACTGCCCGGCGGGTGGCGGTACCAACCGGGGTTGCTGTAGTCGCCCGGCTTTTGGTCTTTGCGCACTTTGAGGACGCTAAACATACCGCCCATCTCGACGCTGCCAAACGGCCCTTCGCCGGTCATCATGGGCACCGTGTTGTCGGGTAAGGGCATTTCCATTTCGGCCATATCGGCCATGCCACGCTCGCCCATGACCATGTAGTCCGGTATCAGTTGGCGAATACGACCGGCCAGCCCGCTGTGGTCTACACCAATAAGCGTAGGAATTTTGTGGCCCATGGCGTTCATGGTGTGGTGGCTTTTGTGGCAATGGAATGCCCAATCGCCTTCTTCGTCGGCGACAAATTCAATTTGCCGCATTTGCCCCACGGCGATGTCGGTGGTCACCTCGCTCCAGCGCGCGCTGTGCGGCACCGGTCCGCCGTCGGTGCCGGTCACCTGGAACTCATGGCCATGGATGTGGATCGGGTGGTTGGTCATGGTCAGGTTGCCCATGCGGATACGCACCTTGTCGCCATAGCGTACGTTCAAGGAATCAATGCCCGGAAACACACGGCTATTCCAACTCCAGATATTGAATTCCAGCATGGTCATGATTTGCGGTGTGTAGCTGCCGGGATCGATGTCATAGGCGTTGAGCAAAAAACAAATGTCGCGGTCTACCTCGTCGATCAATGGGTGCGGCGCTTTGGGATGGGTGACCCACATGCCCATCATGCCCATGGCCATTTGCGTCATTTCATCGGCATGCGGGTGGTACATAAAGGTGCCGGGCCTGCGCGCTACAAATTCGTACACAAAAGTTTTTCCCGGTTGGATGGAAGGCTGGTTCAGACCAGATACGCCATCCATGCCATTGGGCAGGCGCTGGCCATGCCAATGCACGCTGGTGTGCTCGGGCAATTTGTTGGTCACATAAATGCGCACCCTATCGCCCTCTACCACTTCAATCGTGGGGCCGGGCGACTGGCCGTTGTAGCCCCATAAATGCGCCTTAAAGCCCGGCGCCATTTCGCGCACCACCGGCTCGGCCACCAGATGGAATTCCTTCACGCCATCGCGCATGCGCCAAGGTAGTGTCCAACCGTTGAGTGTGAGTACCGGGCGGTAAGGCCGGCCGTTGGGCGGGGCTAATGGTGGCATGGTGTCCGGCGCGTTTTGCAACACCGGTTCGGGCAAGGCGGCCAAGGCCACGCGACTGATAGCGGCTGCGGCCAGCGCACCACCGGCAATGCCTGCGCTTTGGAAAAAATGGCGGCGGGTGCTCATAGAAAAAATTCCTTTAGGCAGGCTGCTTCGGCGAAAGGCTTAGTGACGCTCTTCATAAGGCCGTCATCGCGTACATGGACGCTCCCTGTTAAGCAAACTGTTTTATTGACTTTGGGCT
>CAJBBZ010000036.1 GCA_903951445.1 uncultured beta proteobacterium | reverse complement strand
TGATCAGCTCCATCATGTTCACGGTCTTGCCCACGCCGGCGCCGCCGAACAGGCCGACCTTGCCGCCCTTGGCAAACGGGCAAACCAAGTCAATCACCTTGATACCGGTTTCCAGCAGCTCTTGCGAAGGCGATAGCTCGTCGTAGGCAGGCGCTTTGCGGTGAATAGAGGCTGTCAGGGTTTGGTCCACGGGGCCACGTTCGTCAATGGGGTTACCCAAAACGTCCATGATGCGGCCCAGCGTGCCCTTGCCCACCGGCACGGTTATCGCAGCGCCGGTGTTTACCACCATGAGGCCACGACGCAGACCGTCCGAGCTACCGAGTGCAATGGTACGGACAATGCCGTCGCCCAATTGCTGCTGCACTTCCAGCGTCAGTGCAGTGCCTTCGAGCTTTAATGCGTCATAAATCTTGGGCATGTGGTCACGAGGAAACTCCACGTCCACCACCGCACCGATACATTGAACAATCTTTCCCTGGACGCCTGCGCCCGTGCTTGCTTGAGCCATGTTTTTTCGCTCCAAAAATAAAAATCAGACAGCAGCCGCGCCTGCAACGATCTCGGACAATTCCTTGGTGATCGCAGCTTGACGCGTCTTGTTGTAAATCAGTTTGAGTTCGCTGATAACGCTGCCCGCGTTGTCAGTCGCAGACTTCATCGCCACCATACGTGCCGATTGCTCTGACGCCATGCTTTCGGCCACGGCTTGGTACACCAGGGCTTCAACGTAACGCAAAAGTAAATCATCGATTACCACATTGGCGTCTGGCTCGTAGATGTAGTCCCAGGTCGCACGGGTGGCATGCTTGTTCAGCGATTCAGCGGACAGTGGAAGCAATTGCTCCACCACCGGTTCTTGTTTCATGGTGTTAACAAAGCGGGTGAAGCACAAATAAATCACCCGAACTTCACCGGCGACATAAGCGTCCAGCAAGGCTTTGACCGGGCCAATCAGCTTTTCCAAATGTGGGGTATCACCTAGCTGCACCGCTTGGGCTAGCACTTTGACGCCAGAGCGGTTCAAAAAGCCCAGGCCTTTGTTGCCAATCGCCACCGCTTGCGGTTGCAGGCCCTGGCCTTGCAATTCGCGCATTTTGTTGTGCATGCTGCGCAACACATTGGTGTTGAGGCCACCGCACAAACCTTTGTCGGTGGTGACAACGATATAGCCCGCGCCATTGGCCTGGTTGACCTGCATGAAAGGATGCACGTATTCCGGGTTGGCTTTGCTGAGGTTAGCCGCGATATTGCGGATCTTCTCGCTGTAAGGCCGGGCGGCGCGCATGCGCTCTTGCGCCTTGCGCATTTTGGACGCCGCCACCATTTCCATGGCCTTGGTGATCTTCTTGGTGTTTTCCACCGATTTGATCTTGCCGCGTATTTCCTTGCCTGCTGCCATCAGTTGCTCCTGTGTGCGTCAGCGGCTATCAAGCAAAAGTCTTCTTGAAAGCGGTCAAGCCGGCGGTCAGTTCTGCCTCGGCATCCTTGTCCATGGCTTTGTTGGCTTCCAAGTTAGCCAGCAGGCTGGCGTGCTTGTCTTTGAGGTAGGAATGCAAATCGCGCTCGAAGGGCAAGACCTGCTTGATCTCGATATCGTCCATAAAGCCTTTGTTGACTGCAAACAAAGTCGCAGCCATCAAGCTAATGGTCAAGGGGCTGTACTGGGCTTGTTTCAACAACTCAGTAACGCGGGCACCGCGGTCGAGCTGCTTGCGGGTGGATTCATCCAGGTCAGAAGCGAACTGCGCAAACGCAGCCAATTCACGGTACTGCGCCAGGTCGGTACGGATACCGCCAGACAAGTTCTTGACCAATTTGGTTTGCGCTGCACCACCGACGCGAGACACCGAGATACCGGCGTTAATCGCGGGACGGATACCGGCGTTAAACAAGGAGGTCTCTAAGAAGATCTGGCCGTCGGTAATCGAAATCACGTTGGTCGGAACGAAAGCGGACACGTCACCGGCTTGGGTTTCAATAATCGGCAAGGCGGTCAGCGAACCGGTTTTACCTTTGACCGCGCCTTTGGTGAAGGCTTCGACATAATCGGCATTCACGCGAGCTGCGCGCTCTAGCAAACGGCTGTGCAAATAAAACACGTCGCCGGGGTAGGCTTCACGGCCGGGAGGACGGCGCAGCAGCAAGGACACTTGGCGGTAAGCCACGGCCTGCTTGGACAAGTCGTCATACACAATTAGCGCGTCTTCGCCACGATCGCGGAAGTATTCACCCATAGTGCAGCCGGAGTAGGCCGACACGTACTGCATAGCAGCCGATTCAGAGGCCGATGCGGCTACCACAATCGTGTACTCCATCGCACCGGCTTTTTCCAGCGCGCGCACCACGTTTTTAATGGACGAGGCTTTTTGCCCGATCGCCACATAGACGCAGGTCATGTTCTGACCTCTTTGGTTGATGATGGCGTCGATGGCCACAGCCGTTTTTCCGGTCTGGCGGTCACCAATAATCAATTCGCGCTGGCCGCGGCCAACAGGCACCATGGAGTCGATCGACTTAAGGCCGGTCTGCATGGGCTGGCTAACCGATTCACGCGCGATCACACCAGGTGCAACTTTTTCAATCACGTCGGTCATCTTGGCGTTGATCGGGCCTTTGCCATCAATCGGCTGGCCCAGGGCGTTGACCACGCGGCCAATCAGCTCAGGACCCACGGGCACTTCCAAAATACGACCGGTACATTTGACGGTGTCGCCTTCCGAAATCTGCTCGTAGTCACCCAAAATCACCGCGCCGACCGAGTCGCGCTCAAGATTGAGCGCCAGGCCGAAGGTGTTGTTGGGGAATTCCAGCATCTCGCCTTGCATTACGTCGGATAGACCGTGCAAGCGAACAATACCGTCGGTAACCGAAATCACGGTACCTTCGTTACGGACATCGGCGTTGACCGCGAGTCCTTCGATACGGCTCTTGATGAGCTCGGAAATTTCTGCCGGATTGAGTTGCATTACTCTTTCCCTCTTTCTTGTTAAGACTAAATCCCGGACACCAGTCGCTTACGCGGCCAGTGCCACTTTCATTTGTTCCAAGCGGGCTTTGACAGAAGTATCTAGTACCTCATCGCCCACCGCAATGCGCACGCCACCAATCAGCTCTTCTTGGATCTGCACGGTAATGTTCAACTTGCGGCCAAAGCGTTTTTCCAAAGTCTGACGCACGCTGTCGAGCGACTGCGCATCTACCGCAAATGCGCTGTACAGCACGGCATCCGATGCGCCCGATTGCGAGTTCATGTGCTTGCGAAATTGCGCAGCAATTTCGGGCAATGCGCTCAAGCGGCCATTGTCTATCAGCTCATGCAGAAAGTTACCAGCCAGCGCCGCCATCGGAGGCTGAGCGCTTACCTTCAGCAAATCCAGCAATTGCGCACTTGTCGCCTTCGGATTACCGGCAAAGCGCAGCAACTCTGCGTCCGCAGCCAGCGCAGCGACTTCATCAAGCCATTGCGAAGTTGCCTGTAATTGCGCGGCACTTGCCTTGAACAAGGCGTCCGCGTAAGGGCGGGCAATGGTTGCAAGTTCAGCCATGGCAGCCTCTACAGTTCGGTCTTGAGGCGTTCCAGCAAGTCTGCATGCACTTGCGGGTTCACTTCTTTGCGCAAAATCTGCTCGGCGCCTTTGACGGCCAATGCAGCGACATCGTGGCGCAATGATTCGCGCACTTTGACCGCCTCTTGCAAGGCCTCTTGGTGGGCTGCAGCCACAATACGCGCACCCTCTTCGGTCGCACGGACTTTGGCTTCGTCAATGATGTGCTGCGCACGGCGGGCGGCATCGGCAAGCACTGCAGCAGACTCAGACCGGGTCGCAGCAAGCTTGGTCTCTACTTCACGGTGAACATTAGAGAGCTCGAGCTTCGCGTTTTCAGCCGCAGCCAAACCATGCGAGATCTTCTCTGCCCGCTCATCCAGCGCCTTGACCAAGGGCGGCCATATGTATTTCATCGTGAACCCGACCAAAATCAGGAACACAATCATCTGAATAATCAGCGTACCAGTAATACTCACTTCTCGTCCTTTCCCGAATGACTTCGGAGGGCCAGGGCTGCAAAGCAGCCAGGCCGTAACTGAACAGGGGAATTACTTGGGCAGATTAGCGATCTGGCCGAGGAAGGGGTTGGCCGTGGTGAACCACAGAGCAACACCGGTACCAATAATGAACGCCGCGTCAATCAGGCCCACGAGCAAGAACATTTTGGTCTGCAGCTCGCCCATCAATTCGGGCTGACGCGCAGCAGCTTCCAAATATTTGCTGCCCATAATGCCAATACCGATACAAGCGCCGGCAGCGCCAAGACCGATGATCAAACCTGCGGCAAGCGCAACAAAACCGATGAGTTCCATGATAGCTCCTTAAAAAAAACGAAAAACGAAATCAGTGGTGATCATGCGCCTGACCCACATAAACCAGGGTCAGCATCATGAACACAAAAGCTTGCAGTGTGATGATCAAAATATGAAAGATCGCCCACACGGTGCCGGCAACGATATGTCCGATGGACAAAGCAATACCGGTAAATGAAAGAGAGAAAGCGCCACCCATCAGGGCGATCAGCAAAAAGATCAACTCGCCGGCATACATATTGCCGAACAGTCGCATGCCATGCGAAACCGTCTTGGCGACGAATTCAATCATTTGCATGGCAAAGTTGAAGGGGTACAGCAAAAAATGATCACCAAAGGGCGCGGTGAACAATTCGTGCATCCAGCCGCCTAGACCCTTGATCTTGACGCAGTAATAAAGCGAGATTATGAGAACGCTTACCGACAGTCCCATGGCCACGGATAGATCAGCAGTGGGCACAACGCGCATGTAAGCATGATGCGGATCTCCGCCATTGGCAGCAAAAATTGCCTCCCAGATCAGCGGGATCAGATCCACCGGGAGCAGATCCATGGCGTTCATCATGAAAATCCAGATGAACACGGTTAAAGCCAAGGGCGCCACAAATTTGCGGCTTTCAGCGTTATGCACAATACTTTTTGCCTGTGCGTCCACCATCTCTATCATTAATTCGACTGCCGCTTGCAGACGCCCGGGCACGCCCGAGGTGGCGCGGCGCGCGGCCAGCCACATCACCATGCAGCCAATCACGCCAAGAGAGATCGCCCAGAAAAGCGAATCCATATTGAACACCGTAAAGTCAACAATGCCACCCATAGGCTTGTTTTGCAAATGGGTGAGGTGATGGCCAATGTATTCACCGGCGCTCGGTCCTTGTTCAGCTGACATATGTCCTTGGATCCTAGACTTAGTTTGTCGCTGGTCGCTTGGGATTGAAGGCCAAAGCTAACCAGTGCACTTTCATCGTTAACACCAAGCCCACCAATAAAGCGGGCCAACTCAAATTCTTTACTACCCAAGGCGCGCCAAACAACATCGCAAGCGTTAAAGCCACCTTGACCATTTCCCAGACTAACAGAGCGGCCACCGCAGACAATACGTTAATCGACGTAGGTTTTCGGGTCATCCCGCGCGCCAACAAGGCATTGGGAAGCACTACCGCAAAAGCACCGTACGCGACCGACCAGCCCCGTGTACTCACCAGCCCCGCGATCGCCGCAAAAACCAAACCGCATAGCGCTTGCAGCGCAACGACTTGAAAAGCTGACAAACCCGGTTGCTGTTCGCGCAAGGCCTGCGCCTGCGCTGCATTGAGGATAACAAAATCCTCTTCAGAATCTTCCTGCCAAGGGTCGTAATGACCCTCTAAAAATTCTGTCGTTTTTTTTGACACCCCGGTAAGCCCGAACATGCATGAGAGCCTTCGAGTATATAACATCTTTACCGAGCGTCTTGTTTTGGGGCATGCCATTCCACTGCGACCCAGGCAGGCCCGATAATCGGTCCATGAAAAAAAGTCACCCCGTCTCTGAGGCGACTCCGGCTGTGGAGAGCGTGGCATCGGGCGACTCCTTGATTGACTACCCCTGCGATTTCCCCGTCAAAGTAATCGGCCAGAATCACCCGGAATTTGTGGAGACCATGGTCCGCCTCGCACAAGGCTTTGACCCTGAGTTCGGACCGCATAAAGTGGAATTACGGACCAGCAAAACGGAAAAATACCTGGGCATTACCCTCATCGTGCGCGCCACCAGCCGTGCGCAGCTGGACGGCTTGTACTTGGCGCTGACCGGCCACCCTATGGTCAAGGTGGCCTTGTAATCACTGGCTCCTATGAAAATAGTCAAGCTTGGCCGGGTCGAGTACCGCCCCACCCTGGAGGCCATGCAAACCTTCACGGCGTCGCGCCAAGCGGATACAGGTGATGAACTTTGGATCTGCGAACACCCGCCCACGTTTACGGAAGGTATTTCTAGTCGCAGCGAGCACTTGTTGGCCGCCTCCGATATACCGACGGTCCGGACGGACCGTGGTGGACAGATCACCTACCACGGGCCCGGTCAGGTGGTCGCTTATCCACTGATTGACCTCAAGCGTGCGGGCTATTTCGTCAAAGAGTACGTTTTCCGCATCGAAGAAGCGCTGATCCGCAGCCTTGGCGAATGGGGAATCACCGGCCACCGTGTGCGAGGCGCGCCCGGCATTTACGTCCGCCCCCATGATCCGAGGGGCCATAGCCGCCTAGCACCCACACCCACCGGCGCGGCACCAGATTTCAGCGGGCTGGGCAAGATCGCGGCACTGGGCATCAAGGTCAGCCGCCATTGCACCTACCACGGGGTTGCGCTGAACGTGGGCATGGACCTGTCGCCTTTTGATTTGATTAATCCTTGCGGCTACGCAGGCTTGCGCACCGTTGATCTTTCTACAATCGGGTTCCCCATTGCCTGGGAAGAAGCTGCAGCCACACTCGCTGCGCGTTTGCAAAGCGCACTGTCCCCCTGAAAGCCCCCATGCCCCCTACCATCCAGCCCAGCCCCGCCTACGACTCCCTGGTCAAGCAAAAGGCTGGCGCCAAGCTCGCCCGTATCCCGATCAAGGTGCAGGCGGCGGAAGTATTGAAAAAGCCAGATTGGATTCGGGTCAAAGCGGCGTCCAGCGGTACCCGGTTTTACGAAATCAAGGACATTTTGCGGGCGAACAAGTTAGTTACCGTCTGCGAAGAGGCGTCCTGCCCCAACATTGGCGAGTGCTTTGGCAAAGGTACCGCTACCTTCATGATCATGGGCGACAAGTGCACCCGCCGTTGCCCGTTTTGCGATGTGGGCCACGGGCGGCCCGACCCATTGGATCTGAATGAGCCGGACAACCTGGCACGCACGATTGCAGCCTTGCGGCTGAGCTATGTCGTGATCACCAGCGTGGACCGCGATGATTTGCGGGACGGCGGCGCAGGCCATTTTGTGCAGTGCATTGAAAAAATCCGCGCGCTGTCACCAGCGACCCGCATTGAAGTACTGGTGCCCGACTTCAGGGGCCGGGATGACCGCGCCCTAACGATTTTGCAAACCGCGCCGCCCGATGTCATGAACCACAATATCGAGACGGTGCCGCGCTTATATAAAGAAGCCCGGCCCGGCTCGGACTATATGTTTTCGCTTAATTTGCTAAAGAAGTTTAAGGCGCAGTTTCCGGATATTCCTACCAAAAGCGGCTTGATGGTGGGCTTGGGCGAAACTGATGAGGAAATTTTGGCCGTCATGCAGGACATGCGGGCCCACGACATTGACATGTTGACCATCGGCCAATACCTGGCGCCATCACGCAGCCATTTGCCGGTTCGCCGTTATGTGCACCCCGATACCTTTAAGCAGTTTGAAACAAAAGCATACGCTATGGGATTCAAACACGCGGCCGTCGGTGCCATGGTGCGCTCCAGCTACCACGCCGACCGCCAGGCCGAGCACGTAGGCACCGCACCGCAAGCCTGAGGCTGCGGGGGATCAGGGGCGGAAATTCCTCTGCGGAACCTGCTCTTGCTTTACCCGGCGATTAAAAGCCCGGCGAAGCAATCCGCAAATGCTTTGCTTATCCAGCGCTCCCATCAAAAAGCCCGTTCAAGAACGGGCTTTTTGATGGGAGCGATATTGCTCGCCTAGTTGGCGAATTTCGGCTTATGCCGCCGCCAACCAATAACCCGCGTTAAACGGGCTACTCATACGCAGCGCCAAAGGCGACACGTCGATTAAGAAATCACCGGGTAGCCTTTCTGCAACACCCGCTAATTCGGTTCCGGCTGTGCTTTGTGCCTCGGTACCGCTGTTTGCCTGATTCGCCCGTTCTGCTTGGCTGGTTTGTGCAGAACGGGCTACAGAAAAGAATAGAAGCACCTAAACGGTATCTTTCGGTCCGCCCAGTAATCGGCGGTGTCGCGGAAGATATCGAGTAGTTGTTCGCGGGCCTCTTTGTCGAACTTGACGTTGGCCGGAATGTGCTCCAAGACCGCCACAAAACCGGGCTGGGGGCCTGACTTATGGAGCGGATCGGTCATGTTGTCGTACAAGGCGTCAAAGTTCTTGCCGGCACTGGGCGACAGCATGAACTGGGCGCCGATCAGGTCCAAAACATCTTGCTTGGTCTGGGCGCTGCCCAGATTAGCGTATAGAAAATGCTGGCCCAAATCTTGGGCCGCATCCTGTAGGTCCGATACGCGAAAAGCGCGTATCGATTGAACGATATTCGTTCTGACAGTTCGAAGTGGCGTGTCCATCCCCGATTCACTTTCTCAAAAAAAACAAAAAAATCAAGGCACGATCTTGCGAAAACTCGCATAGTGATCGGCCGTGTAGTAACAGGCTTGCGGCATCGTTGCCGGTCCACCACACACAATTCTTCGGGCTCCGCGACTGCGCTCCCCAGGGGTTCGGACGGTGTATTCCCGGTAAAAGCCACGTTTTTGTGGCGGAAGCAAACGCTCCCGGTTACCGAAGACCACGCCGTCCTTATCGAAGGGGAAAGGTCCGCCTTTTCGAATATTGCGGTAGGTCTCCAAGCCCTGCGCCGGCAATTCATGCTCCGGGATGCTGGCACCCGGTGCGCTGAAGTCCTGTTGTGCAGGTGCAGCAAACGCGATCAGCAGGCCAGCCCACAGAATGAGCGACTTGGCAAAGCGGAACGCTAGATTCCACCATACGGGAAAGCCTCGGCTTCCCACAACAGGCCTCGATAACGAACAGGTCATCGAAAACACCTTAAAACCGGCAAAAAATCGAAAAAACACTTAAATCCCTCAGCGATTGTCTCCCATCTGATGGGAAAAGGCAATAACCCAAAGCCTCAAACGGCTAAAAATATCAGGGTTTGCACTTAAGGGCTTTTGCTAGGTAGGGCCAAGTACCCAGGGCAGGGTTTTTAGCTGGGAAAGTCGCTATAACGCCAAAAAACGACTATTTGGCGGGGAATTCCGGGTCTTGACCCTCTAAGACTTTGTCCGCAGGCGGCTTGGTTTGCGGGCCACGCACCGCTGCATGACCACGGATACTGACGAAAAACGTGTTTTCGCCCCGCCCGGCGGCGGCGTCCATCAAAGTGATCAGGGTGGCAAAGTGGACTTCGGTGGATTCTTGCTCGGTGCTGCCGAAGCGGCAGGCAAAGTCCCAGTAATCGCTCCCCTCGGGCAAAGGTGCGCGGCGCTGGCGCGCCACGTATTTGCGCACCGTGTGCTTGCTGGCGTCCAGCCAGCGCGCGCGTTCACGCCCAGGAAGGTCCAATTGAAAACTTTGCTTCACGGGCGTACTCTTTTATAAAAATAGGCCACGCCCGACGGGCGCGGCTTGGATTTCAGCGGTTGGCGTTGGCGTCAGCCACCGTCAGTGCTGTCATATTGACGATGCGGCGCACCGTGGTGCTGGCGGTCAGCACATGCACCGGCTTGGCCGCGCCCAGCAGCACCGGCCCAATGGCAATATTGCCGCCGGCAGCGGTTTTGAGCAGGTTGTAGGCGATATTGGCCGCGTCGATATTGGGTAGCACCAGCAAGTTGGCGTCGCCAATCAAGGTGGTATTGGGCATGAGCGCCACACGGGCTTGGCCGTCCAGCGCCACGTCGCCGTGCATTTCGCCATCGACATCCAGCCAGGGTGCGTCGCGCCGCAGGATTTCTAAGGTCTGCCGCATTTTGATGGCGCTAGGTTCATTGCTGCTGCCGAAATTTGAATGGCTGAGTAAAGCTGCTTTGGGGCTAAAGCCAAAACGCATCATTTCTTGGGCGGCCATGATGGTGATGCGCGCCAACTCAGGGGCCGTGGGGTCGTAGTTCACATGGGTATCGACCAAAAACAATTGGCGCCCTGGCAGCATCAGGCCATTCATGCACGCGTAGATAGAGACCTGGTCGTGGCTGCTGTGGCGCTTGCCAATGACCTGCTCGATGTAGCCCAGATGCAGCCCGGTGGTTCCCCAAGTACCGCAAATCAAGCCGTCCACATAGCCCTTGTGCAGCAGCATGGAGCCGATCAATGTCAGGCGGCGGCGCATTTCAATTTTGGCTACCTGCACGGTCACGCCTTTGCGCTCGGTCATGCGGTGGTAGGTCTGCCAGAAGTCGCGGTAGCGTTCATCGCTTTCCACGTTGACCACGGCATAGTCCTGGCCCTCGCGCAGGCGCAGGCCGAATTTTTCGATACGCTCGGCGATGATGGCAGGCCTGCCGATGAGCGTAGGCATGGCGATGCCTTCATCGACAATGATTTGCACCGCACGCAAGACCCGCTCGTCTTCGCCTTCGGCAAAGGCGACACGTTTTTTCAAACCGTTTTTTGCCGCAGCAAAAATGGGCTTCATGGTGGTGCCCGATGCATACACAAAGCTTTGCAACTGCTCGCGGTAGGCCTCCAAATCGCCCACCGGGCGCAAGGCCACGCCGCTGTCCGCCGCCGCTTTGGCCACCGCCGGCGCGATCTTGATCATCAGGCGCGGATCAAAGGGCTTAGGAATCAAATACTCAGGGCCAAAAGCCAGTTGCTCACCGACATAGGCAGCGGCTACGACTTCGCTTTGCTCGGCCTGCGCTAATTCGGCAATCGCATACACGGCGGCGATTTCCATCTCCACCGTGATGGTGGATGCGCCGGCGTCGAGTGCGCCCCTGAAGATGTACGGGAAGCACAAGACGTTATTGACCTGGTTGGGGTAGTCGCTGCGGCCGGTGGCCATGATGGCGTCGTCGCGCACGGCCTTGACTTCTTCGGGCAGGATTTCAGGTGTGGGGTTGGCCAGCGCAAAGATCAAAGGGCGCGGCGCCATGCTTTGCACCATATCGGGCTTGAGCACACCACCGGCAGACAGCCCCAAAAACACATCGGCCCCCACCATCACTTCGCGCAGCGTGCGGGCATCGGTTTTTTGGGAAAACTCAATCTTGTCTGCATCCATCAATTCGGTGCGGCCTTCATAGACCACGCCGGCCAAATCGGTGACAAAAATGTTTTTGCGCGGCACGCCCAGCTTGACCAACAGACTCAGGCAGGCCAGCGCTGCGGCACCGGCGCCAGAAGTGACGAGTTTGATATCTTTAAGCTCTTTACCCACCACTTTGAGGCCGTTGAGCAGCGCCGCGCCGACCACAATGGCAGTGCCATGCTGGTCATCATGGAACACCGGTATCTTCATGCGCTCGCGCAGCTTGCGCTCGACGTAAAAACAATCGGGCGCTTTGATGTCTTCCAGGTTGATGCCGCCAAAAGTGGGCTCGAGAGAGGCAATGATGTCGACCAGCTTGTCCAGATCGTGCTTTTCGTTGATCTCGATGTCAAAGACGTCGATGCCCGCGAACTTTTTGAACAAAACCGCTTTGCCTTCCATCACCGGCTTGGCCGCCAAAGGACCGATGTCGCCCAGGCCGAGCACCGCTGTGCCGTTGGTGATGACCGCAACCAAATTGCCACGGCTGGTGTATTTGAAGGCGTTGTTGGGGTCTTTGACGATTTCCTCGCAGGGGGCGGCCACGCCGGGCGAATAGGCCAGCGCCAGATCGTGCTGGTTGATAAGTTGCGTGGTTGGCGCGATGGAAATCTTGCCTGGGTTGGGGTATTGGTGGTATTCCAGCGCGGCGCGGCGCAGTTCGGCCCGCTTATCCGCGGCTTGCGTGTCGGCCGCGTTGAGGGGTGTGGTGGGTACGTCGTGGGCCATCGTGCTTCCTTGTGCGCCAACCGGCGTGCGAGCGGCCGGGGCTATCTGCCTGTGGGGGGCCGATTGTAGTCAGCGGGGTTTATCCGATGGTGCCCTGATGCATCAGGCGGGTAAGCGATAGGCCGCCTGCCCGTGCGCGCCTAGTTCGCTGCCTGCTACAGACTCAAGCAGGCGCCACTGGCCCTTGGCCGCGCAGACCTCGGCGTGTTACAGCAAGGTGGTCTTTGCCAACTCCATCCGGCGCGCCGTTTGTTTGCCCGTGAGCACAAAGCCGCGTTGCTGTCCGGCCCCATCGATAAAACGCCACACACCACCGGCTCCGGCCTCTAAGCCCTCGTCTTGGCTCCATTGCCCGCTTTGGGCCGGATGGGGCGCCGCCACCACAATGGGCAGCGCCGGGGTTTTTACCGCCACCGGCATCAGGGGAAAAACCAACTCCGTAGGCTGTCCGGCCAGGGTGGCAGCCAGTGCTTTGGCGGCGTTCATGATGGGCATAACGTAGGGCAGCACACGTGCCCCGGCGCTGGCGTATTGTGCGCAGTCGCCCAGTGCGTAAACATGGGGTGCACTGGTTTGCACATGCGCATCGACAACAACGCCGCGCTCGCAGGCAATGCCCGCCGCACCAGCCAGCGCAGTATTGGCGCGCAGGCCTACCGCGCTGAGCACCGCATCGACCTGCACGCTGGTCCCGTTGGCCAAAGTCGCCTGCAAGCGCCCGGAGGATGCATCCGCGTCCAGGCTTTGCACGGTGGTGCCCAGGTGCCAGACCACACCTTGTGCCTGCAAAGCGTCTTGCAATTGTTCTCCCGCACCGGCGGGCAGCAGCAAAGCCAATGGCCGCGGCGAAGGGTCGACCACGTGTACGGCGTAGCCACCGATCAGCAAATCGTTGGCGAATTCGCAGCCTATGAGACCGGCGCCTATGACCAGCACAGTTTTGGGCGCCACGCCTAGCGCCTCGTGGAAACGCGCCAGGTCTTGTAGATGATTGATGGATTGCACCTGCGCAGCCGCGCTACCAGCCATGGGCAAGCGAATCGGGTCTGCGCCTGTGGCCAGCACCAAATCGCCGTAGTGCAAACTGTGCGACTGGCCCGCGGCATCCTCATAGCTGAGTGTGCGCGCCCCTGTATCCAGGCTGCGCACCAGGGTGTGCGGCAGCAATTGCACTTGCAGCGTTTCGGCCATTTTGGCGGCCGGCGTGGTCACCAACTGCGCGGCGGAACGCTTTTGGGCCAGGGCATTGGACAGCGTGGGCTTGGCATAGAAGTCCGCGCTGTCGCCGCTTAACATCACGATGCTGCGCTGGGTGTCGAGCTTGCGCAGCTCACGGGCCACCGTCCATGCCGCCAAGCCTGCGCCCACGATGACCAGGGGCAAAGCCTGCGGCGCATCAGGCCCAGTGGGCGCAATAGAAGAGGGCATGGACAGGCCGCTCACACCGGAACCAGTTCAAAGTCGGCTTTGGCGACGCCGCAATCGGGGCAGGCCCAGCTCTCAGGCACATCGGCCCAGAGCGTGCCCGGCGCGATGCCGTCTTCGGGACGACCAGCGGCTTCGTCATACACAAATCCGCACACGATACATATATAGGTTTTCATAGGGTTTTCTCTTAAATCGATACCAATCAGGGTTCATTAGGGGCGGGCTGCGCAATCAGGCGGCTAATGTAGCCAAAACCGATTGGTAGTGCCGGGCATGGCGCTCTTCGACCTTGGCCAGGGCGGCAAAACGCTTTTGCGCTTTCTGCAAAGTGGCCCGGCGCGCCTGGGCTTCGCGCAGCGCCTGCGCAAATGCGGCAGCGTGTTCCTTGCTCTCGGCGATTTGCGCGTCCATTTCGGCCACGGCGGCGGCGTTGCCTTCGGCTTCGGCGGTTTGGCGAAAGCCGGGGTACATCTCGCTGTACTCATAGGTTTCGCCATCGATGGCGATTTGCAAAGCCTTAGCCGGCGTCATCTCGGCTTTGGGGTAAAGCAAATCTAAATGGCCGAAGGCGTGCTGCACTTCTTGGGCGGCGGTTTCTTCAAAAGCGCGTGCGGTGGCTTCGTCGCCCATCTCACGCGCCAGCTTGGCGAAGTAGCGGTACTTGATGTGGGCCATGGATTCGCCAGCAAAGGCGGCTTCCAGGTTGGCGATGGTTTTGATTTCGGGACGGGTGGTGGACATTGAAAGACTCCTTGTCATTGAACAGACTACCGATTGAGGGATTCAATTGGTATGGCAGGAATCATAGGTTTGTTTAATAATTAAATCCAATTGAAAACGCCTAATTCATTGATAGAGACTATCGACATCACATCGCCCAAGGTTTCACGGCACACGCGGGCTAATTGGCCCCGGTTGTGGCCCATGATCAAAATGGGCATCAGCACCAGGCTATTGCTACCGGTGCCGCCCCATTACAAGCGCCCGTTGCCATGCAGCATGTCGCGCTGGCTTTGCGCATGCATCGCTGCCGGCAATCGCGCGTGCACCGGTCTCAGCGGTGGGAGCGCGCAAGATTTCGATGCGCTCGACCTACTCGGGGAAGATGTCCGCTAAAGAAAAGCCGCGGGGCGCGCGTTCGCCATCAATCAGGGTTTGCGTGTGGCCCTTACCCATGCCGCGTATGGCCAGTGGCCGTCATCGCGTCGGGCGCAGCGACGCGGCGATCCATGGATGATTGCTGGGCAATCCACAGTGGATTGCTTCGCTCCGCTCGCAATAACGGGTTTGGTCGTATGCAGACTTTCCTTAGATTTGAGGGTCACGATTTAGTCGCGCATCAATGCTTCAATTGCATCGGGCTCGACGGGCACGCCACGGCTGATCAACTCGCAGCCCTGCTCGGTGACGATGGCATCGTCTTCAATGCGAATACCGATGTGGTGGAATTGCTCGGGCACCCCCGGCGCGGGCCGCACATAAATGCCCGGCTCAATCGTCAACACCATGCCAGGCCGCAAGATGCGCGCAGGCCGGTCCACGATCGGCTGGCCGGTCAACGCATCTTTGCGGACACTGCTTTGGCCTAATTCCGAGGGCTCGGTATAGGCGCCGCAGTCGTGCACATCGCGGCCCAGCCAATGGCCGGTGCGGTGCATATAAAACTGGAAATACGCGCGCTTCTCGATCACGTCTTGCAAGGTTCCTACTTTGTGTTTGTCGAGCAAGCCCAAATCCAGCATGCCTTGGGCCAGCACGGCTACGCTGGCCTCGTGCGGATCGGTAAAGCGCGCACCAGCGCGAGTGGCAGCCACAGCGGCATGCTGCGAGGCCAAGACAAGTTCGTACAACGCGCGTTGCGGCCCGGTGAATATGCCATTGGCCGGAAAGGTACGAGTAATGTCCGAGGCATAACCATCCAACTCGCAACCCGCATCAATCAAGACCAATTCGCCGGGCCGCACCAGCGCGGTATCGGCGCGGTAGTGCAAGACACAGGCATTGGCCCCGGCTGCCACGATCGAGGTGTAGGCAGGCGACTGCGCGCCATGGCGGCGAAACTCGTGCAGCAACTCGGCTTCCAGGTGGTATTCGCGCACCTCTTGCCCGGCGCGCAGCATGCGGGCGCTGGTTTGCATAGCGCGAATATGCGCACCGGCGCTGATCTGCCCGGCGCGGCGCATGGTGTCTTGCTCTTGCGCGTCTTTGACCAGGCGCATTTCATCGAGCACGCTACACAAATCCTGCTGCACGCCGGGACATTGGGTTCCGTAACGCACCCGATCGCGCAATTGCTGCAAAGCGCCCTGAACACGCGCTTCCAGACCGCTATGCGTGGCAAACGGATACCAGGCGCTGTCGCAACCATCTAGCAAAGCGGGTAAGCGCGCATCCAATTCGGACAGGGCATAGGCCTCGTCCACGCCCAAGGCAGCCGGTGCCGCTTGCGGGCCTAGGCGATAACCGTCCCAAATTTCTCGCTCTAAATCTTTGGGCTGGCAAAACACAATGCTTTTGCCCGTGCCAGTAATCAGCAGCCAGGCGCCCGGCTCAGCAAAGCCGCACAGGTAGTGAAAGTAGCTGTCAAAGCGGTAGGGGAAATCGGCGTCGCGGTTGCGGCGCTGCTCCGGCGCGGTGGGCACGATGGCCAGTCCGCGCGGGCCGATCTGGGCGGCGACGCGGGCGCGCCGGGTTTGGTAGAGGGTGGCATTCATCGTGTTGCAGTCATCGGGTTGGAATTTTGGTTGAGCGCATGCAGGCGCTCAGGCGTGCCCACATCCGTCCACAGGCCGGTGTACAGGCTGGCACTGACCCGGCCCTGGTCCATGGCGGCGCGCAAGAGGGGCGCAAGCGGCGCTTTGACGCCCTGCGCATTGCCCGGCGCAATAGTGCACCAAGGCGGCGCGAACAAAGCCGCGCGGTACAGGCCGATGGTGCTGTAGGTATAACGCGGCGCCTGTGTATCGGCTGGCAGATTCAGCGCCAGCGCCGGTGTTTGCGCATCATTTGCATCACCCGGCGCCAGACCAAAGTCTCCTTTGGCGTTGTGCGCCGGATTAGGCACCAGCCAAATATGGGCCAGCATGTTGCTGGCGGCAAAGCGCGCCACCGCTTGGGGGTCAAAAACAAAATCCGGCGCGTACACATCGCCAGCCAGCACCCAAAAAATCGGGTCGGCGCCCAGGCCTTCGCACAACTGCGGCAGCGCACGCACGATGCCGCCAGCGGTTTCCAGCGCGTAGCCAAAATCCTGCCCTTCGTGGGAGTAACGCAAATGCATGGACTGCGCTTGCAAAGCGCCTGGCAAACGGTGCTGCGATCGCAGGCGCGGCGCAAACTGCTCGCCCAGCCAAGCAGTGTTGATCACGGTGCAGGTCACGTCAGCCCGGGCCAGCGCGTCCAGATGCCACAGCGCCAGGGCTTTGCCTTGCACCTCTAACAAAGGTTTGGGACAGTTATCGGTCAGCGGGCGCATGCGTTCGCCGCGCCCGGCGGCCAGCAGCATGGCGTGTACCGGCGGGGCCATGGGCAAAGCCTTATCGCCCGCCAACGCTCACCTTGCCAAACACCGCTTGCGCCTGGCGCGGCAGGCAGCGCCAATACGCGGGATGGGCACTGACCTGGCCTTCCAACTCGGCGGCGGCTTGCCAACCCCAGCGCGGCTGGTACAAAAAGGCGCGGGCCATGGCGATCAAATCGGCATCCCCCGCTTGCAATATGGCCTCAGCCTGCTGCGCCTCGGTGATGAGGCCGACCGCCACGGTGGGCAGGCCCACCGCTTTGCGAATCTCCGATGCAAAACCGACCTGGTAATTGGGCCCCAGCGCAATTTTTTGCTGCGGCGAGACGCCGCCGCTGGAGACGTGGATAAAGCTGCAGCCCAAGGCCTGCAATTGCCGGGAAAACTCGCTGCTTTGGGCGCAGTCCCAGCCACCTTCCACCCAATCCGAGGCCGATACGCGCAAACCGAGCACGCCGCCGTAGGCCTTGCGCACTGCTGCAAAGACTTCCAGCGGAAAGCGCATGCGGTTTTCCAGGCTGCCGCCATAGGCGTCCTTGCGCTGGTTGGCAATAGGTGACAAAAACTCATGCAACAAATAGCCGTGCGCGCTGTGGATTTCAATCGCATCGACGCCCATGGCGTGGGAACGCTGGGCCGCCAACACAAAAGCATCGCGCACGCGGTCCATGGCGGCGCGGTCCATTTCCGCGGGCGGCGGCTCTTGCGGCAACTGGGGCAAGGCCGAAGGCCCCACGGGGCGCCAGCCGCCTTGTCCATCGGCCAGCAATTGCCCGCCCGCCCAAGGTACGGCGCTAGATGCTTTGCGCCCGGCATGGGCCAGTTGGATACACACCGCCACCTCGGGCGCCAGTTTGCGGGCGCGGTGCAAATGGCTGCGCAAAGCGCTTTCCGTGGCCGCGTCCCACAAACCCAGGCAGGCCGGGGTAATGCGGCCTTCGGGCACCACGGCCGTGGCCTCGATGGTGAACATACCGGCACCACTATTGAGCAAATTGCCCCAATGCATCAAATGCCAGTCATTCGCCTGGCCCTCGGTAGCAGCGTACTGGCACATGGGCGCGACCACGATGCGGTTGGGCAATACCAGCTCGGCATCCGGGCCGCGCAGGGTGTAGGGGGAAAACAAGGTACTCATGGAATGCGCCGAAAGTGGGTTCGGGCGCATTGTGCAATGGTTTGCCAAAAATGGGCTTGGCGTGGGCGTCCCGGGCGAGCCACAAGTGCGCTTGCAATCGTGGCAGGTGCGGCACATCAGCCGCATAACATCCTTCTCTTTTGGCGATGCATCGTGGCGCAGCATTCAATGCGGGCGATAAAAGGGCCGCTATTTGGCGCTACATTTGGCGCTGCGAACGCAAAGGCGCCCGTTGTACGCTTGCAGTCGCTCCGAATTTGTAAAAAATCGCGTTCCCCCTTATGAGAATCTGGATCCGTTCCCTGATTGCCGCTTTGTTGGCATGGCAGTTGGCACTGGCGCAGGCGCAGGGGGCCACTGTGACAGAACGCCTGCAATGGAATGACGCGCTCGATACCGGCATCCTGCCGCCAAGCGGCGATGTGGCCTGGCAAGCCGCCGACAAAGAGATCCGTCGTGGCTTTGAGGCCGGCACGCTGTGGGTGCGTCTGCGGGTCACAGCGCAAGCGCACGAGGATCTGTACCTCGCGCTGCGCCAGGTCAGCGTCGATGACCTGGCAGTCGGGGTGCAATACCCGGCAGCGGCGGACAGCAGCCCATCGCCAGGTACACACCCGGTGCCCATGTTGCCTGTCAGTGCCTTAGACGTGCGCGAAGGCAAGCTTCTGCTGCGCGGCAACCATGCAGACACCAGCGAGGCCATTGTCTGGATACGGGCGCGTGGCGCGCGGGTGCACTGGTTTGAAGCCGATGTCATGGGTGCCAATGCATTAGCGCAACAACGCGCCATGGACGCTGCTATTACTGCCATGCAACTGACGTTTTCCGCGCTCTTGGTATTGGCCAGCCTGGGGCTGTACATCCAAAGCCGCAAAAAGATATTTGGCGGTATGGCCTTGCTAGGTCTGCTGTCAGCGCTCTACCACTTACAGCGCAGCGGGGCTTTTATCGGCCTGCTGGGTCAAGACCTAAGCGCCTTCATACGGCTCAATACAGCGATGGCCGTAGTACTGGGATGTGCGGGTTTGTATGCCAGTGCCGCCGTGGTGGCCTCACCACGCTTTAAGCTGCTGTACCAGCGCAGCCTGTCTGGACTCTTAGCCGCCAGCGTGTTGATGGCGGCCCTCGGCTACTACAGTTCACATGGCGCATTCAACATGGCAGCCGTGGCCATGCTGACGGTGGCACTGTACGGGTTTTGCGCGGACTGCACTAGGCAATGGTTGCAACACCGCGCCTGGCGCCAGGGCCTGGTCAACCAGGTGTTGAGCGCGGTATTTTTGTTGATGGTGCTCATTAACTTGAGCATTTTGTGCCACCTGTTTGCGCCCGCCGTGCATGTCCCTTGGGCCGATGAATTGCGCGCTTTAAACCTGCCGGTGCTGTCCATGGCCTTGATGCTGACCCTGCTGTGGCGCCAGCAACGCGCGCAATCCGTAAAGGAGCGGCGACGCCATGTCAATTTGCAAAAACTACAAGAGCAGATCAGCATCCGTTTTTTGCAACAGCAATTTTATTGCCATGCTGGTGCATGAAATTAAAACCCCTTTGACGGTGCTGCAATTGGGCGCCAATGCCTTGGCGAAAGACACTATCGCGCCGGAGCGCAAAAAAGCGTGGAATACGCGCATGCTGACCGGCATAAAAAGCATTGTGCATATTCTGGATAACTGCAGCCAAACGGAGCGCTACGAAGGTGGCGTGATGGCGGTCGTGCCCATGAATTTTTTTGTGGCAGAGGTCTTGGATATCGTGAAGCTCCAGGCTTTGGACCAGGCCAACGACACGCCAGATCGCCTGCAATTGCGCTTTGAAAGCCCGATGGATGGCCTGCAATTGCACACCGACCCCAGTTACTTCCAAATCATGCTCAACAACCTGGTGGGTAATGCACTCAAATACTCCCAAGCCGACAGTGCCGTGGTCGTACAGCTAAGTCGTTTGACCGATGCACAGGGCGCGCCCAGGATTCAAATTGCGGTGCGCAACACTATCGGGCCCTGGGGCAGCCCGGATCCGGAAAAAGTGTTTTCGCGCTACTACCGTTCGGATAAAGCCAGTAGCGTATCGGGCACCGGCTTGGGCTTGTGGTTATCGCAAAAGCTGGCTGAGCGCTTGGGCACCCGCATCCAACTGAGCCTAGAGGCCGGTCAAGTGGTATTTTGGTTCACCTTGCCAGTGCTTCAAGACACCGAAAACTCGTCCGATACGCCTTTGACAATCGCGGTTCAGACGTCCTGACGAAGCCCACGCCATGCCACTTGCCGACATCATTATTGTGGACGACAACCCCGCCATACGGGAAGCGCTGGCCGAGTACTTGCTCGATTGCGGCTTTGCCGTGCGGACTGCTAGTGATGGCGCCGCCTTGGACCTGCTTTTGCAAGCGCGGCCTGCCAATGCACTGGTCTTGGATGTAAACCTTCCCCACGAAAACGGCTATGCCATTGCAAGCCGCGTGCGACAAGCTTTGCCAGCGATCGGCATATTAATTTTGTCGGCCCACTTGAAAGGCCAGCCATCGGACGCGCATGCGTCGATGGCCGATCTGCAATTGGCTAAACCTATACAGCCACAAGCCCTGGCGCAGGCTCTGGGCCAGGTCTGCGCACTCGCCCATGCACGGCGTGTTTGAAATGTTCAGCTTCTTCGATTGGGCAGGGCCGCGCCGCCACTAATGCGCCGCTAAAATGATTTTTCGCGCGTCAGACCGGCGCAATGCCCCCAGCCCCTCCCGGAGTCGTTTCATGGCCAATTCCCAGCAAATGGCAAGCGCGATACGCGCGCTTGCGATGGACGCAGTTCAACAAGCCAACTCCGGTCACCCCGGCGCCCCCATGGGCATGGCCGATATGGCAGTCGCCCTGTGGGGCCAACACCTGCAACACAACCCTGCCAATCCACACTGGGCCAACCGCGACCGCTTTGTCTTGTCCAATGGCCACGGCTCCATGCTGATTTATGCCTTGCTGCACCTGACCGGCTACAAGCTGCCGATGAGCGAACTAAAAAACTTCCGCCAGTTGCACAGCAAAACCGCAGGCCACCCGGAGGTCGATGTCACCCCCGGCGTCGAAACCACCACCGGCCCGCTGGGCCAGGGCATCACCAACGCCGTGGGTATGGCCATGGCCGAAAAGCTGCTGGCGGCCCAATTTAACCGCGAAGGCCACGCCATCGTGGACCACCACACCTATGTGTTCTTGGGCGACGGCTGCATGATGGAAGGCATTAGCCATGAAGCCTGCGCGCTGGCCGGTGCGTGGAAGCTGAACAAGCTGGTCGCCTTGTACGACGACAACGGCATTTCTATTGATGGCCAGGTAACGCCTTGGTTTATCGACAACACCGCGCAGCGCTTTGCCGCCTACGGCTGGAATGTGATCGACAAAGTGGATGGCCATGACGCCCAAGCCGTATCGCAAGCCATCGCCAAGGCCAAAGCCAGCAACGACAAACCCACCTTGATCGTTTGCAAAACCTCGATTGGCAAAGGCAGCCCCAACCGCGCCAACACCGCCAAAGCCCACGGCGAACCGCTGGGTGCTGACGAAATCAAACTCACCCGTGAAGCCATTGGCTGGGCGCACCCGCCTTTCGTGGTGCCCAAAGCGGTGTATGCCGACTGGGACGCCAAAGAAGCCGGTCGCACCCGCGAAAAAGAATGGAACACGCGCTTTGCGGCCTACAAAGCTGCGCACCCGGACCTGGCCAAAGAGTTCGTACGCCGCATGAAGGGCGACTTGCCCAAAGGATTTGTGCAAACCGCCGTGGATGCGGTATTGGCAGCCCATGCCAAAGCCGAAACCGTGGCCTCGCGCAAAGCCTCGCAACTGGCGCTAGAGCATTTCACTGCCGCCTTGCCCGAGCTGCTAGGCGGCTCGGCCGACCTGACCGGCTCCAACCTCACCAACACCAAATCCACGCCCAATGTGCGCTTTGACGCGCAAGGCCAATTGGTGCAGAGCGCGGACGCCAACGGCCACATGCACGGCGGGCGCCATATCAACTATGGCGTGCGCGAATTTGGCATGGCCGCCATCATGAACGGCATCGCGCTGCACGGCGGCTTTATCCCATACGGCGGCACCTTCCTCACCTTTAGCGACTATTCGCGCAACGCCATCCGTATGGCCGCCTTGATGAAAAAGCGTGTCATCCATGTGTTCACCCACGACAGCATCGGATTAGGCGAAGATGGGCCGACGCACCAGTCCATCGAGCATGCCGCATCGCTGCGCCTGATCCCCAATCTAGACGTATGGCGCCCGGCTGATACCGCCGAGACCGCCGTCGCCTGGACCGTGGCCCTGCAAAACCGCCACAAGCCCACCGCCTTGCTTTTGTCGCGCCAAAACATCAGCTACGCGCCCAAAGCCGAATCGGCCAGCGCGCCCGATGCCTGCGGCCTGGACGCCATCAACAAAGGTGCGTATGTGCTGGCCGAGCCTTCCGAAGTCGGCATGAAGAAGAAAACCCAGGCGGTGCTGATCGCCACCGGCTCGGAAGTGCAGCTCGCCCTGCAAACGCAAGCGTTGCTGGCTACGCGCAAGATTGCGGTGCGCGTGGTCTCCATGCCCAGCACCACCACCTTTGACTTGCAAAGCGACGCCTATAAAGCCAGCGTGCTGCCCACGGGCGTACCGCGCATTGCGGTGGAAATGGGCTCGAGCGGCGGCTGGTGGAAATACGGCTGCGCTGCGGTCGTGGGCATAGACAGCTACGGCGAGTCGGCGCCCGCGCCAGCGCTGTTCAAACACTTTGGCTTCACGCCTGAGAACGTGGCCGATACCGTGCAATCGGCTTTGCAGCGCAAGCGCTGAGCACGCACTCTTTTTTATTTTCTGGAGTAACAAAAATGGCTGTCAAAGTAGGTATCAATGGATTCGGTCGCATCGGCCGCATGGTGTTTCGCGCTGCAGTGCAAAACTTTTCGGACATCGAGATCGTCGGTATCAACGATTTGCTCGAGCCCGACTATCTGGCCTATATGCTGCGTTACGACAGCGTGCATGGCCGCTTTGCCGGTGAGGTGTCGGTCAAAGACGGTGCGCTCATCGTCAACGGAAAAACCATACGCCTAACGCAAGAGCGTGACCCGGCGAACCTGAAGTGGGACGCCGTCGGCGCCGATGTGGTGATTGAAGCCACCGGCCTGTTTTTGGACAAGCCCACCGCCGAAAAACACCTGGCAGCGGGCGCGAAAAAAGTTATTTTGTCGGCGCCCAGCAAAGACGATACGCCCATGTTTGTTTACGGTGTTAACCACGCCACCTATGCAGGGCAAAGCATTGTGTCCAACGCCTCTTGCACCACCAACTGCTTAGCCCCGGTTGCCAAGGTGTTGCACGACAAATGGGGCATCAAGCGCG
>CAJBBZ010000035.1 GCA_903951445.1 uncultured beta proteobacterium | reverse complement strand
CCACAACTCAATTCCTTAGAGGCAGAACTAAGTAAGCGATTACAGACTCATAGCCGAGAATCTCGCCGCCGGCAATGTGCACGCCGGCCCGCGCGTAGCACATGGCCGCCAATCCAATGGTTGACTTGCCAGCGCCGCTTTCACCGATCAAGCCCAGAACCTCACCCTGATTCAGGCGAAGGTCCACCTTGTCAATGATGACCGCACCGGCCACGCTGCCAAGTTGCAGGCCTTTGATTTCCAAAATGATGTTGTCGCTCATACCATCACCATGTTCACAGCTCGGCCTGTGCGCCCGACGGGCGTGCGTCAATGGACAGCATCCAGTCCACCACCAGGTTGACCGACACTGTCAACAGGGCAATGGTCACGGCCGGGTAGATCGGTGCCATCATCCCAAAGTTGATCGCTGCGGCGTTTTCTCTCACCATGCCGCCCAAGTCGGCATAGGGCGGCTGAATGCCCAGCCCCAGAAACGACAGGCCTGCAATAAACAGGAAATTAAAGCAAAAGCGCAGGCCAAATTCGGACACCAGTGGCGCCCGGGCATTGGGCAATATTTCTCGGCTGATCACCCACCAGAGTCCCTCGCCACGCAGACGGGCGGCCTCCACATACTCCATCACCGACAGGTTCATGCCCAGGGCCCTTGCCAGCCGGAACACGCGGGTTGAGTCGATCACGGCGATGGTCAGGATCAGCACTGGAATACTGGAGCCAAAAACCCCCAGAATAATGAGTGCGAAAATCAGACTGGGGATAGACAGCATGACATCGAGCAAGCGGGTAAAGAAAAGGTCAACCCAACCACCCACCACAGCGCTGATGAAGCCCAGCACGATCCCAATGAAAAACGACAGAGAGGTGATGGCCAGTGCCACAGCGATGGTCATGCGCGAGCCGTACATGATCCGGGTGAGCATGTCCCGGCCGATCTGATCACCACCCAGCCAGGAGGTGGCAGACGGCTCGTCCCAGGTGCCGCCGACATTGGCAGACTCCTCGTAGGGCGCCAGCCAGGGCGTGAAAATTACCACAACCATAAAGATGGCCATGACCACCAAGCCAAACCAGGCTGAAGGCGTGGGCTTTTGTCCAAACACTTTCACTCGTTGCTCCTCTTTCCTGTCGCTTCTTACGACTTGTTGCGCAGCCGCGGATTGACAAGGATCACCAAAACGTCCGCCAAGGTGTTGAGCACCACGAACACCGTGGCAAAGACCAGGCCACAGGCCTGGATCACAGGCACATCGCGCTTGGACACCGCGTCCACCATCAACTGGCCAAGCCCCGGGTACACAAACACGGCTTCAATGACCACCACGCCGACCACCAAGTAAGCCATGTTGAGTGCCACCACGGTGATGATGGGCGCTGCCGCATTGGGCAGGGCATGCCGAATGATCACGCGCCGACGCTTGGCGCCTTTGAGAAACGCCATTTCAATATAGGGCGTGGACATGATGGACAGCACCGAGCTTCGGGTCATGCGCAGCATATGGGCGGCCACCAGCAGGGTCAAAGTAATGGCTGGCAAGGTGGACTGGTACAGGCGTTCGCTCAACGGCATGCCTTTGACGACTGTAGACAGCGACGGGAACCAGT
>CAJBBZ010000034.1 GCA_903951445.1 uncultured beta proteobacterium | reverse complement strand
CGGTCGCACACCATATATAGTGTGGTTCGGTAGCAGCTGCTGCACACTATGTTTCTCGCCGCGCCTCATCCAGCCGGACTTCGTTGACCTCTATTCGGATCAAAAAAAGCAAATCATGCAATCAATTTCGACAATTTCCCAGGCGCCCGCGATGGCCGTACCCATGGGTGCCCAGTTCTCGAACGAAACCCATTCCAATCCCCTGACCAGTTACCAGATCATTCGCCGCAATGGTTCGGTAGTGCCTTTCGAGCCCAACAAAATCGCCGTGGCCATCATGAAGGCCTCGCTGGCCGTACATGGCACCCAAGGTGCGGCCTCGGCCAGCGTGCGCGAAACCGTGGATGCTTTGACGCAGCAAGTGATGCGCGCTTTGATGCGCTCGCGCCCCGGCGGCGGCACCTTTCATATTGAAGACGTTCAAGACCAGGTGGAACTTGGGTTGATGCGCGGTGGGCACCACGAAGTGGCGCGCGCTTATGTGCTCTACCGCGAGCGGCGCACCCAGGAACGCGCCAAGCAGCAGGTGCAAGCGGCGCCCGCCGCGCCGACTTTGCATGTGATGGACGGCGCTCAGCGCGTCGCCTTAGATATGGAGGCTTTGACCGAACGCATCCGCAATGCTTGCTCAGATTTGGGCTCAGACGTCAAAGCCGACCCCATCATTGCAGAGACCTTGCGTAATCTGTACGACGGCGTGCCCGTTGACGAGGTGTACAAAGCGTCTATTTTGGCGGCGCGTACCCTGATTGAGAAAGACCCCGACTACACCTACGCTACCGCGCGCCTGCTATTTCACACGATCTCGCGCGAAGTACTGGGTAAGGACGTACCCGCCGCCGACATGCAGCAGGCCTATGTCGATTACTTCCCCGGCTTCATCAAAAAAGGCGTGCAATATGAGTTGCTGGACGAAAAGCTTTTGCATTTCGACCTGGAGCGTCTTGGTGGTGCCCTGCGCGCGGAGCGTGACCGGCAGTTTGACTACCTCGGCCTGCAAACCTTGTACGACCGTTACTTCCTGCACCACAACAAAACGCGCATCGAGTTGCCGCAAGCTTTCTTTATGCGCGTTGCCATGGGCCTGTCGCTCAACGAAACCGAGCGCGAAGCCCGTGCTATTGAGTTTTACGAGGTGCTCTCGTCCTTTGACTTTATGTCGAGTACGCCCACTTTGTTCAATAGCGGCACCTTGCGCTCGCAGCTGTCTTCGTGCTACCTAACTACAGTACCAGACGACCTGGATGGTATTTACGAGTCCATCAAGGAAAACGCCTTGTTGTCCAAGTTTGCCGGCGGTCTGGGCAATGACTGGACCCGGGTGCGAGCGCTCGGTTCGCGCATCAAGGGTACCAACGGCGAGTCGCAAGGCGTGGTGCCCTTCCTCAAAGTGGTCAATGACACGGCAGTGGCGGTGAACCAGGGCGGTAAGCGCAAAGGCGCGGTATGTACCTACCTGGAAACCTGGCACCTGGATATTGAAGAGTTTCTGGAATTGCGCAAGAACACCGGCGACGACCGCCGCCGCACCCACGACATGAACACCGCCAATTGGATTCCCGACTTGTTCATGCGCCGCGTCATGGAAAAAGGCCAGTGGACTCTGTTCTCGCCGTCCAACGTCCCCGATTTGCATGACAAATTTGGTGTTGAATTTGAGACCGCCTATGTGGCCTATGAGCAGCAGGCTGCGCGTGGCGAAATCAAACCGGCGCGTATCTTGGAAGCGGGTGACCTGTGGCGCAAGATGCTCACCATGTTGTTTGAAACCGGCCACCCTTGGATTACATTCAAGGACGCCTGCAATATCCGTTCGCCCCAACAGCACGCCGGTGTGGTGCACTCCAGCAATTTGTGTACCGAAATCACGCTCAATACCTCAGATACCGAGACGGCGGTGTGCAACTTGGGTTCGGTCAATTTGCTGCAGCACATCAAAGATGGCGCCCTAGACCACGACAAGCTCAAGCGCACGATTACGACAGCCATGCGCATGCTCGATAACGTGATCGATATCAATTACTACGCGGTCAAAAAAGCGCGCGACTCCAACGTGCGCCATCGGCCGGTGGGTCTGGGCGTGATGGCTTTCCAGGATAGCTTGTACTCTTTGCGCATCCCCTATGCCAGCGACGCTGCGGTGCAATTTGCCGATACCTCCATGGAGGCGGTTAGCTATTACGCCTACTGGGCATCGACCGAACTAGCGCGCGAGCGCGGCAGCTATTCCAGCTTCAAAGGTTCTTTGTGGGATCGTGGCATTTTGCCGCTGGACACCCTGGACATGCTGGCCAAAGAGCGCGGCGGCTATGTCGAGGTGGACCGCTCCTCGACCATGGACTGGGACGCGCTGCGCCGCAAAATCGCCAAAGACGGTATGCGCAATTCCAATTGCGTAGCCATCGCGCCGACGGCGACGATTTCCAACATCATTGGCGTAGATGCCTCCATCGAGCCTTGCTTTGGCAATTTGTCGGTGAAGTCGAATTTGTCGGGCGAATTCACCGTGGTCAACAGCTACTTGGTACGCGACCTCAAGCGCATCGGGCTGTGGGATGACGTGATGGTCATGGACTTGAAACATTTTGACGGTTCACTGAGCCCGATGGACCGCGTGCCGCACGAAATCAAGCAGTTGTATGCCACCGCATTTGAAGTGGAAACCCAGTGGTTGGTCGAAGCCGCAGCGCGTCGTCAGAAGTGGATAGACCAGGCCCAGTCGCTCAACATTTACATGGCTGGTGCCTCGGGTAAAAAGTTGGACGAAACCTACAAGCTGGCGTGGTTGCGCGGCTTGAAGACCACCTACTATTTGCGCACCATGTCAGCCACCCATGCCGAAAAATCGACCATCAGCTCAGGCCGCATGAACTCGGTGTCTTCTGCACAAACTGCCGCGCCTTCGGGTGGCTCCTTGATGGCAGCCGCAGCGGCAGCAGCGCAGCAGCAAATGGAGTTGAGCAGCAGCGCGGCGACGGACATTAAATTCTGCGGCGTGGACGACCCCACCTGCGAAGCTTGTCAGTGAAGCGCTTCGGATACGCATGACGAATTTGAAATCACTGTGCGGACTTGCGCAATGGCTGCCATGCCATAGCACTCCGCACTAAATAAAAAATATTGGAACCACTATGTTGACTTGGGATGAAGATATAAAACCGGCCGCTTTGCAGCCTTTCGCTGCAGGACCTGTGCACGCGCCCAGCGAAGCTCTCGCCCGTGCACCGGCACTGAACCCGCAGGCCATGGCCGCTGCCGTGGACGTGCCTCTGATGCAGAACGCCGCGCTTGCCGCCGCAGCCAAAGCGCAAACCGCAGCGCGAGCGCGCGTGCGCGCCTCCGACAAGCGCATCATCAATGGCCAGACGGATGTGAATCAGTTGGTGCCCTTTAAGTACAAATGGGCCTGGGAAAAATACCTGGCTACCTGTGCCAATCACTGGATGCCGCAGGAGGTCAATATGACGCGCGACATCGCGTTGTGGAAAGACCCCAACGGACTGACCGAGGATGAGCGCCGTATCGTCAAGCGCAACCTCGGCTTCTTCGTGACGGCAGATTCACTCGCCGCCAACAACATCGTGCTGGGCACGTACCGCCACATCACCGCGCCCGAGTGCCGCCAGTTTTTGCTGCGCCAGGCTTTTGAAGAGGCGATCCACACCCACGCTTACCAGTACATCGTCGAATCCCTGGGGTTGGACGAAGGTGAAATCTTCAGCGCTTACAACGAAGTCAAGTCAATCCGGGACAAGGATGAGTTCCTGATCCCGTTTATCGAAGCGATCATGGATCCGCATTTCCACACCGGAACACCGGAAACGGATCAGACCTTGCTCAAGTCGCTGATCGTGTTCGCCTGTCTGATGGAAGGTTTGTTCTTTTACGTCGGCTTTACCCAGATCCTCGCCCTGGGTCGGCAGAACAAAATGACCGGCGCGGCCGAGCAATACCAGTACATTTTGCGCGACGAATCCATGCATTGCAATTTCGGCATTGATTTGATCAACCAGCTCAAGCTGGAAAACCCGCATTTGTGGACAGCCGAGTTCAAGGCTGAAATTAAAGCCTTGTTTGAAAAAGCCGTCGAACTGGAGTACCGCTACGCCGAAGACACCATGCCGCGCGGCGTGTTGGGTATGAACGCGTCGATGTTCAAGGGCTATTTGCGCTATATCGCCAACCGCCGTGCCACGCAAATCGGCTTGGAAGCCTTGTTCCCCAACGAGGAAAACCCTTTCCCCTGGATGAGCGAAATGATTGACCTCAAGAAGGAGCGCAACTTCTTTGAGACCCGCGTCATCGAATACCAATCAGGCGGAGCATTGTCCTGGGATTAATGCTTTGAACCCCACATCTCATATTCATAGTCCCGTGGCGGCGTACTCCGACTGCCTGCGGACTGTGTCACCCCGTTCATGTCGCTGGGAACCAACCCAACCACATGGATCTCTTTTTGCCAAAAAGATCGGCAAAAAGTGCTCTTTGTAAATTGATCAAGGAGATAGTAATGGCAACTGCAAAAAAACCAGCCGCAAAAAAAGCGGCACCTGCGAAGAAAGCCGCTCCGGCTAAGAAAGCAGCACCTGCGAAGAAGGCCGCTCCGGCTAAGAAAGCAGCACCTGCGAAGAAGGCCGCTCCGGCTAAGAAAGCAGCACCTGCGAAGAAAGCCGCACCGGCT